>JAZFZJ010000105.1:0-14271 GCA_036443915.1 Nitrospirales bacterium | reverse complement strand
TAGTTGCTCAGAATGACATGCAGCTGCCCATCCGTGACATATACCCCACCGGAGGTCACCTCCCGTTTGGTCGCATTGACCGGATGACTGAGATAAAAGGTCACCATTTCCTGAGGAACGGCCATGTTTAATCCTTCAAGTAATCGTGGAGCTAACAACTCGATCTCTTCCTCCCGAAACGCCGGTTCAATCTCAGCGACTCCCCTTAGCCATTGGATGGGTGCGGAGCGATGTTCTCGCACCCGAAGACCCCGCAACGCCGTATCTATTTGTCGACGAGACAGGGTGGCCGGGTGTGCATTCCACATCTCAGGCACATCCGTATCAACCCAGGGGGCAATCTCAAGTCGAACGAAAGAAGTAGGATTTTCGTAAACGAGGTAGGAATACAAGGGCGGAGCCGAACAGGCAGTCATGAGACATCCGATGACCATGAGTCCAGCCCATTGCCTCACACTATACACATTAGGGGGCTGCTGAAAAAGCATGCCCTCGCGACGGCGCAGGGTCCGCCAGCGGCGTTCTCGGCCCGTTGTCGTGCTCACGTCCTCCGTGTACGCTCCGCGCCCTAACGGTCCTGCGGACTTGCTGGACGGGCCTTTTTGAATAGTCCCCTTTCCTCTTGACACTTGCGGGTGTTTGCCAGGAGTCACCATTTTGAAAAATTTTGGAATTATTCAACAGTCCCATTAGGCATTCGCTTCAGTGACACTCATCGTCATCTCAATCCGGTCGAGCGGATTATCATTTCCATCCCGTTGCGCATTCACAATTCGATCCACGATTTCCATCCCACTCACCACTTCGCCAAAGCCGGTATATTGGCCATCTAAAAATGCGGCATCTGCCACACAAATAAAAAATTGCGACCCTGCACTATTGGGATCCTGGGACCGCGCCATAGACAGCGTCCCCCGCTTATGCGGCCGTGGATTAAATTCGGCATTGACACGATGTCCCGGACCACCCGTCCCATGACGCGACCGATCTGGGTCTTTGCTATGTGGGTCACCCCCTTGGATCATGAACCCTGGAATCACACGGTGAAACGTGGTTCCATCATAAAATTTGTCCTTCGCCAAGGTGACCATATTCTTCACATGGTTCGGAGCCACATCCGGATACAACTTGAGTTGAATCTCACCCCAAGTATCCTCCTTCACCTGAATGGCAATGGTCACTCTCGCCTGCTCACTAACCGTCCCGTCACTCATAACCCTTTCCTTTCTCGTACGAGCTATTCATAAGGCCCTCTCGGAACCATCTGTATCCCCAATCCTTGGCTTATGTCCTGCCAATGCGCACCCCCATCCTCGCTTCGGAACGCCCCGCTACTTGTTCCAGCGTACATATCGCCCGTGTCTGAGATGGTCAAACTCTGAATAGCGCGTTTGGTTAAACCGTCATTCATTCCAATCCAGCGACGTCGATCATGATTCCATCGAAAGATCCCATTTCCAGTGGCGACGACGAGATCATCTTGAACGGGCACAATGCCTCGAATAGAGTCATTAGGAAGGTTCCGACTAATGGAAGTCCAGGTCGCTCCACGGTCCATACTCCGAAAAATCCCACCATCTTGAGTACCTAAAAAAATATGTTGCGCCTTATTCAACGCAACCACCCGAAGATAGCGGTGAGGTAATCGTTCCCGAGGATCAACGAGGATTGAGTGCACATCAACCCATTTTGATTGACTGGATTCTGGGGTTTGAAACTGATGCAGGCCCTTACCAGACGTCGCTGCCAGAAGCAATCCGTCATCCATCATGGCTAACCCCGGCACTAACACCTGCTCCAATCCAGTCCCGATTTTCTTCCACCGTTGTTCCGTTTCGACCCAACGGTACACACCTTGACCCGTTCCCGCATACACTGTTTTCTGATGAACAAGAAATGATTTCACTTCGGTTTGTTCTATTCCCCGGCTAATGGACTCCCACTCCGCTCCCTTCAAGGAAAGACGGTAAACCCCACCCCGCATGGTTCCGGCATAGACATGATGTCCAGGTGTCACGGCCAGGCACAGCAGAAACGGATCGGTCAGACCATAATTGAGAGATTCCCAAGATTTTCCCTTATCCATACTTCGAAACAACCCCATGCCAAATGACCCCGCATACACGATGCCGTCAGGGGTGACCACAAGAGTCTGAATACTGGGAGCAGCTCCCTGACGACGGTCTTTGGAAGGATCTGGATGGATAGAAGGGAGGTTGGAGGCCGGGTACCAAACTGAAGCGAGAAGGCGGCTGTCTCCAAATCCGGAAACACTGATGAGCCAGGAAAACAAAACGGTAGCAATGACTGTATATAAAAAATTCTTGATGGTTGGTCTCCGTGTTTCCAAAGATTTTATCAAATGCTTATGTCTTCGCCTCATCAGTCATGTCATCGCCTTCTTCCTCACCTCGCCCTGTATCCATGTCGGGTTGAGGCTTACGACCAAATGCCTTGGCTCCCCAAATGCCGATTTCATACAATATAATTAATGGCACAGCCATTAATAGCATGGTAAACAGTGTTGCATCTGGGGTAATCACGGCCGAGAGGATCAAGGCTACCATGGCCGCATGCTTACGGAATTTGATTAAAACAGCAGGTTGGATTATGCCTGCACGAGCCAGAAGCGAAAGGACCAAAGGAATCTCAAAGGCAAACCCAAACGCCAATAAAAATTTGACATTAAAATCAACATACATCCCGACCGCAAGTTCAGGAGTAATCGCTCGGTCCATGCCGAAGGTGACAAAAAAGTTGATGACCAACGGCAATATGACGAGGTTACAAAACACTAATCCCAAGACAAAAAACCCCAATCCAAGGAAAAAAAGGGGAATGGCCCAGCGTTGCTCTTTCTGTAACAACGCCGGCCCAATAAATTTCCAAAACTGATAGAGAATCATGGGAACACTGACAATCACCGCAGCCATAAAGGAAATCTTAATCGACGCAAAGATGGCTTCGGCAGGAGAATAAAAGATAAGATCATCATCAAACGGGCGCTTAAACCATTCAATAAGAAGGGAGGAATAGGTAAAGGCCACGATAAAAAACACCATAATCGTGGCCCCAACAACCAAGAGCCGGCGTTTAATTTCTTGAATATGGCGCCGCAAGGGGTGCACCACCATATTCATGGCCATGGTCGGAGAGAAAGCAGCCATTACTCAAACAGACAAATTATTATTGCAGAAAAGGGGAACCGGTTACCCGGGAGCACTGGCTTCTTCTAAGGAAGCGCGATATTCCCGAATGAGCGCGGCCATTCGGTCTTTCTTGCCCAATTTTTCCTTTTGTATTTGTTTTTTCAGGATCTCTTCCTGCGGAGTCAAGACATGATGCTTCAGCAATTGATGCAATTCTTCGTCTAACCGGTGATGAGACTCTTCCAATTCCCCAAACTCTTCGTTGGATGCCCGCAAACGGTCGGTGATTTGTTCGTCCGTCACGATGAGTGCCCTCCTTTCACCTGGCTAATTATTACTGTTTATGAACTGTTTTCATACCTCTTTTTACATTAAAAAAATTTTCACCCACCTTCTCTAGTTGGAAACAGGCTGAAAAATGGGTTCCAAGACCATAAGGATAGCATCCTCAGTCGGATTCGTATAGTAGGATTTTCTCGTAGCATATTCCTTAAAATTAAAGCATTCGTAGAGAATTTTGGCTGGCTGATTGGAAGACCGAACCTCTAACATACCCCGGCAACAACCTTCATGAATTCCAAGCTGTATCGATTCCGTTATGAGCTGTTTCGCCATACCTTTTCGGCGATATTCTGGATGAACAGCTAAATTGAGAAATCGCACCTCCTCAAAGACCACCCACACACAGATATACCCAACCACACACCCCCGAACCCCACCGTCTGGATGAAGAACCACTAACAAACGACTAAACTGATTGCCTGCTAATTCGGCCTCAAAACTTTTTCTGGACCACGGGTCCGAAAAGCATGCCTCTTCAAGACACACCAAAGCGTCAAGATCATCGAGAGTCCCCCTTCTCATCTGCCACCTGGCTAACGTGTTCGTTCCCATAGTTTTTTTCACGACATTTCCATACCAAACATTTCAAAAAATATACTCAAGTGTGAAGACCAAATCTTCCGTCGGTCAACCCTGGGTAAGCGGCTTTGCTCTTTCCGCATAAGAGGGTTGAATATAGTGAGGGCTACAGCCTTCTGGAAGAAACTCTCCATTTGCCAGTAACACTCTCCCAGCCAATGCAATTCCCTTGGCCGACGGCCATCTCGCGTTAGCCGGAGCTTCAATGAGGGGAAAACAGTTTTGATGAAGACACTCCTGGTTATGCACCCACCCATCTCCAACAATCCACGTCGGTTCGGCTACTGCAGCACAGACTTCTGATAATTCGCCGATTTGCTCCGTCCCCACAGACACCACTTGGTGATTCTCCCACCGAAAGAGACCCCAATACACTTGACCTGAACGAATCAACACCGTGCTTAATATAGGGTGTTCGGATTCAGGCAGGTTCCAGGCTAATCCTTCCAACGTAGAAACCCCTACCAAGGGAATGGATAACGCTAATCGAAAAGCTGTCATGGTGGCTAAGGCTACCCGTAAACCCGTAAAGGAGCCTGGACCAATCGACACGGCCAATCCCTCAAGATCGGATACCTGGAGTGATACGGAGCTGAGAAGGCCATGAATGGTAGGGATAAGCTGTTGAGTCAGGGAACCTTCCACCTCACATTCCAAATACCCTAATAGCTCTTGATCATGGCAAACCGCCACACTCTGATGCGAGGTGGCCGTTTCGAGCGCTAAAATAATCACCCTGCTTGATCACTCCCGACAATCTCATGATGTTCATTCACTCGCATACCGACAGGGAAGAATTGAAAAGTCCGCCAGCGATGTTCTCCTGATTCGAAAAACTCAGGGATCGCCCCCATTACGCTGTTTCCTACTGACCGCATCCCAACCGGCGCCACCATTTTTTGCTGGGTATGGCCTTGCCTGAGGCATGACGCCTCAGACCGGGGCTGATCGGACTCAACAACACGACTTTTTGCTCATCTCCTTTTATTTCTTGATGAAATTGAACAGTTTTCAAAAATGATCGCCGTGTAAGATATTCAGCTTTTTTCAACAGGCTCCATCGTTCGGCTATGCAGCGTTGACAATAAATTCTTGAAAATTCAGGGTAATAGACCCCCCGGTGGGCCGATGATCCGTGGCTCGAACCAGAAAGGGCAATCGAACCATGGAACCATTTGCGGACGATTTCATCCTGACACCACGATAGTCTTCACATTCTACCGACACGACGATGTCATCAAACGACCGTCGATATTCAATCGACGCGACCTCCAACGTCTGGGCATTCACCCAAGTGTGGACAGTGAAACCCTCTGGGGTCGGCCGGCCATTAGTTGGAGCCAAAACCATATCAATGCGATAGTGCGTGTCATTCTTCAAAACCTGGACATCTGAACTCGACAATCCGGCAATTTTTCCCAATACTGCATCAAGGGCTCGGATACTCAACTGTATCGTCTGATCCCATGATGTGGGCTCCTGCACCTGGTCCATCCGTCCAGCTACCAACTTATTTTCGGCCGGAAAAAAGAGCTCATAGGCATTGCCTTCTCTATGAAAATCCATCACGGGTACACCAACTCGCAAAAACCCTTTTAAATGCAACCGATCTGGTCTGGCATAGGAGAATAGGCCATTTAGGCGTTGGGAAAAAGGAATTCCAGAGCCGGATATAGAGGCCTCGAATAACCCACGAAGCGTACGAATTGCGGATTCTTTCTGGCGTAATGCTTCCAGCACTTGTTGGCTTTGACTCTCAGCAACCGGCCTGACCGGGCCCTGAAACATCCCAGCGCAGCCCACAAGAAACACCAACAGGATGAGAACCCCTGACCGGAAACACGCAAGGCACAACCCACAGGGGAATGTTGAAAAAAGCCGCCAGCGGCGTTCTCGCCATTTTGCCGTGCTCACGTACTCGATGTACGCTCCGCGCGTCAAAATGGCTGCGGCCTTGCTGGACGAACTTTTTTGAACATTCCCCCCAGCTCTTGCTATCGATTCGACCTCATGCATATATGTACGATGTGTGAGAAATATTCAACACCCCCCGCAGGCCTTTGAAGAACCAAAATTATGCCACATGGCTGGCCACCGCTTCCCAAATATCGCTAATTTCCCGAATACCGACGACGTCTATCCCTGCAATAGGCTTCCAATGTTCCAAGTTAGATACAGGCACCACACACCGTGTAAACCCCAACTTTTGGGCCTCTCGAATGCGCAGGTCGCCTTGTTGCACAGGACGTACTTCTCCACCCAACCCCACCTCGCCCATGACAACCAGTCTGGGATCTAACGGCAATTCCCGAAAACTGGATAGCACCGCACACACGATGCCCACATCGACCGTCGGCTCATCAATTCGCAGTCCACCCACCACATTCACATACACATCATGCCCGGTAAAGTGTAACCCTAATCGCTTTTCCATCACCGCTAGCAGCAATGCCACGCGATTAGCTTCCACACCTTTGGCCATACGTTTAGGCATAGGATAATTGGTTTCTGCTACTAACGACTGCAACTCCACCAGTAAGGGGCGAGACCCCTCTACACTCGATACCACAACGGACCCGGCACTGGTACCAATCCGTCCGGTCAAAAACATTTGAGAGGGATTATCCACTTCGATCAAGCCCTCATCCTTCATTTCAAAAACCCCGATCTCATTGGTGGGTCCAAACCGGTTTTTTACGGCACGAAGAATACGAATGCTTTGGCCTTTATCTCCCTCAAAATACAGGACAGTATCGACAATATGTTCCAAAAGGCGCGGGCCCGCAATGACGCCTTCTTTCGTCACATGTCCAATAATAAAGACCGGGACACCTGTCCGTTTGGCATACCACATGAGACGACACCCGATTTCCTGGACCTGACTCACGCTGCCTGGGGCCGAGGTGAGTTCCCGAGTAAAAACCGTTTGAATTGAATCCACAACCATCACCCCAGGATTCACTTGCTCGGTGACTCGAAAGATTTCTTCCAGTGAGGTGGCTGCTACGACATAAAGATTGGGGGATTGAAGGCCCAATCGGTCGGCACGCATTTTAATTTGCTGAGGTGATTCTTCTCCCGAAACATACAATCCTACTTGTCCGGTTTTCTCCAAAGAGGCCAGGGTTTGTAGCAGCAAGGTCGTTTTGCCGATACCCGGATCACCTCCAATCAATATGACCGAACCAGGCACCACACCTCCTCCAAGAACTCGATTCAGTTCTTCAATATCCGCCTGAAAACGAAATTCATGCTTCTGAGCAATGGCCCCAATTCGCACAGCCTCTGGCGTTCCCACGGCCACACTACGCTGTTCCAATGTGGAAAGATCCTGATCGACTTCCTCACGCAAGGAATTCCACTCCGCGCATTCCGGACACCGACCACTCCAGCGAACCCCGTGGTAGCCACATTCCTGACAGACAAATCGAGTTTTGGGGCGTGCTGGTTTCACGACAATCCTTTCCAACGCACAGGCTACTCTATTTTCAAAGATGCCGCCGAACCCTTGACCAATCATGAAGCACAATCGCTCGACGGGGAAAATGCTCACGATTATCCGGGCTTGTCACAATGACAGTTTGCAAACGATTCTGGACGAGTACTTGCGCAAAATCTGCGGTCCGACCAATTCCCCCACTCACCTTTACCCATCCCTCTTCTTTCAGGTCTTGTAACAGATTGCTCAAGGCAGTAGCCGTGTCTGGAAGAAGCCTAATCACACCGGGCGGAAATGCATGGGCGCGAAGCCACGCTTGAATGTCTTCGAGTCGTCCTTTGCCCGTCCGGTCCAAATACACCAGGTTATAGTAAAATTTCGATAATTTTCCTAACTCACCAGTGGCGGCGGGATGAGGCTTTCCTAATATGAGATCAGGGTCTGGGACCAGCTTAGGTGGGGGCGCATCCGTTATGAGGTCTCCTTCAACCACCACCGCCAAGTCAATAAGCAAGATCGGGCGTCGGCGTTCCCAGGACAATAACACTCCCGTCCCCTGCACCCTATCTCGTTTAGCCGCAGTAACCACCTTTACCAAAATTTTGAAGTTTCCTCGCATTTTTGGGGTGAAATCTAAGCGCGCCCAACCCTCTGCATCAGTCGTCGTTTGTCCAACCTCTCGGTCTTGCACAAAAAACTCCAAAAGCTGCTCGGGAACCCCGGCTTCACCGTCGGGCCCTTGATCAATCAAGCGAGCCTGTAATCTGGTAGGCTTACCTGGAAACGTTAAGGCATCCGTCACATACATCGTCATTCCAGACTCTTGTGAACAAACTACCCCCGGCAAATTGATGAAGAGCCCAATCAGGCTCGAACACACCATTTGCCACATGTGATTTTTGGTCATCATCCCACTCCTACCGTTTCAAAATAGAACAAGGGTCTGTTGTAAAAGACAAATTTTCTACCGTTGGGATATCCTTCGGAGGTAGCCTCACAGCATCAGAATTACGAGGGATTGCTAAAAAAAGGCCAACAGTTTTTCACCCGCTCATTCTCTGCAGGGGAAGACGTGCCTTTCCTCGGGAAAGGCCCTGCAATACTTGCCGTGTTCCACAGGACGCGACTGTAGTTTGGCGCACGAAAGGTACACAAGAGTACGTGAGCACCACAAAGGGCCGAGAACGCCACCGAGTGACTGTTTCTCCCTTCCCAACATGTCTAAAATAGGCCCTTCCCTCGTTTACCAAAGGCAAAGGCATCAACGCCGGCGAAAATGGCAAATTGAATATAGAACAACCATCCGGTCGGCCAGAAAAACTTGGAAATGATAATCATCAACACTCCACACACTAAATAGATCTGGCCCCGTCTCACGCCTAAATACAGGTGCCCCACACCCGGCAACACGGAGAGAAATGCCGCTCCAAGAGCATTAATGGTTTTTTCACGTTCGTCCATGAATACCCCTCGCCAAACCTTACCATGGGTCCCGATGGAGTTCCAGGGACTCCACCTGCTGGTGGAAAACCTTTCCCTCAGCTCAAAAACAAGAAGGCACGGAGGAAAACCAGCGGAGAATTAAGGAAGGACATTACTTAAGATTCTTCTTACGAAGGGCTTCCTCGTAGGTTTTTTGATACAGGACATCCCATTCCTGAGAGCCTTCTGGAATTTGGCGAGAATAGGATTTCAACCGGGTACGAACCTGTTGGGCAAGTTCCTCTTCAGCCAGCATGTGTTCGGTCAGCACCCGCTTAATTTCTCGGAGTGATTGGGCGTGATCACCAATTAAGCTGGCCTGGGATATCGCTTTCAAACTATCCAGGATGATATGGGCTAAATGAGTATGTTTTTCGTCACTGAGAATCGGAGTCGTCATGAACACATTCCCGACATTGGCTCAACAAGCATCAATCAGCAGCAACTCATCCTTCAAGGGGCTGTTGAATAATACGAAATTCTTTCAATGGCGATGAGCTTTGCCATATTCCATGGATTGCAAATAGCAAGAAGGAATGTTCAAAAAGTCCCGCTGTCTCACCCGCCCAGCCCGTGCAGGCCAAGACATGCCGTTCCATGGGCAAGGCCGCAGGACTTTTGGCGCGTGGAGCGTACTGAGGAGTACGTGAGCACGACAAAAGGTCTAAAACCCCGCTGGCGGACTTTTTCAACATTCCCTACAATACTAACCCACGCTCTTTAATAAGCTTTTGCTTCACCATGGAAAACATCTTTTGATAGTCGGCTCGACCTTCCGCAAATTCTCGGTCAAACTGTTTGAGCATTTCCCGGACATCCGCATTCAACCGATCTTCAACCTGCAACTCAGTCGTAATAGCCGCTTCCAATCGTCGAACCACGACCTCGACCTTTCCTTGAATCTGTAAAAGCCCGCGAGACTCGAGTCGCTCGACCACCCTAGCGGCCATATGATGAATACGGACCGTATTGAACCGCATCAGGCTCCTTCAACAAGCACTTCAACATTCATGGTGCTTGCCCCAATGGCTTGCTGGAGGACTTTGGGATCATCCAGAATTTTACCAATCACATTAACGCGATCGGCTGGGACCGGATCCTCGCCAAGGCTCATAGGAGTTCGTCCAAAAAAAATGGCGAACATCTCCCCTGCGCCCCAAAAAGCCACATCTCCGACTTTCACTTGGGTCGTGGCAATCTCTCGATAATCTCTCACCCCCGGCATTTTGCAATAAAACTCTTCTCCCCACTGATTCACCGTGGTTTTGACCGGTAGGGCTTCAAGCACAGCTTGAGCGGTCCGGTTTGGCTTTAATTGGGCCAGAACCTGAATGCCTCCGATTGTGATTTTGATTTTTTGAGGGCGAAATTCCATATGTTCCCTGTCTGAATTGGTTCAAAATGATGAGTTGGACAGTCTTTGAATGTAGCTTGTCCTCTTGGTGAAATCAAGGCTAGAATGGGCCCCCTCCATTCTCAATTCCATGATACAATCTACCTTCATTTTTTTAAACGGCATAGGGGAATCCACCGAACGACTGCTCTGGGAAACAGGGATTTCCAGCTGGGATGCCTTTCTTGAAAGTCCCAAGATTTCTTGCCTTGCTCCTTCACGTAAGTCTCAGTACGATGTAGAACTTCGTAAGGCCAAACAGCAGTGGCTAATGCACAATTCCCGATTCTTTGCCCAAACACTCAAAGCCCGTGACCACTGGCGACTCTACCCTCATTTTCGACCAAATACGGCCTTTCTTGATATTGAAACCACTGGACAACCCTTACCCAAGGGAGACCTTACCGTTGTGGGCATTTACGGAAAAGGCAGGATGACTTCCCTCGTTCAAGGAGACACACTTACCGAACATCGGTTACAAGAAGAACTAGCCTCGTACGATCTCTTGGTTACCTTCTTTGGATCGGGTTTTGATCTTCCGTTCCTGAAAGCCAAATATCCTCATTTGGTCCTGGATCAGCCCCATATTGATTTGTGTTTTGCGGCCCGGCGACTCGGGTTAAAGGGCGGCCTGAAATCCATCGAGATCGCGATCGGCTGTTACCGTCCGGCCTCCTTAGCAGGTCTAACCGGATTGGACGCGGTCCGATTATGGGCAGAATGGCAACATGGACAGACCGCATCCGGGAAGTTATTGATCGACTATAACGAAGCCGATTGCAGAAACTTGGAACCCTTAGCCGACTTGATTTATGACCGTATGGTCCACCACTACGGCCCACCCGAAAGGATCTTGTCTTCACCATGAGCGTTTCGTTACCTCATCTGTGGGTGGGTGTGGGATTGAGTGATATTGGGCGAGTTCGGAAACTCAACCAAGATGCGTTTTCACTGGACAAGCCGCATCAGCTTTGGGTATTAGCCGATGGAATGGGCGGTCACGCTGGGGGAGAAGTTGCCAGCAAAATTGCCGTCGAACACATTCCCCAATTTATCCAAACTCGCCTTGAGTCCGAACAATCCAAGCCACCCGCCAAACTCGAAGAAATCATAGAACTGGCCCTAGAGGAAGCCAACCAGGCTATTCTGACAGAAGCTGCCAACAACTCCCTCATTAATGGAATGGGAACGACGATTGTCGTTGTGGCCATCACATCTACATCCACTGGATATCACGCGGTCCTGGCTCATGCTGGCGATAGCCGGGCCTATGTGTTGAGGAAAGGAGTCTTATCCCTCTGGACCAAAGATCATACGCTCATGGAAGAACGCCTTGCACTCAACCTCATCACTCCTGAACAGGTAAGCACCCATCCCCTTCGCCATGTCCTGACCAAAGCTTTGGGCATTGATCCCCAAACTCAGCCCACCATTCATACTTATGCCCTTGAACCAACCGACATCCTCTTACTCTGTTCAGATGGCCTCACGAAAATGATGACGGATCAGGATATTCAAACCATAATGGCCAAAGAAGCGCCTCATCTTGAACGGATCGGGAAGTCTCTGGTGACCACTGCCAACCGGCTAGGTGGAGAAGACAATACGACGGTGGTGCTGATTGGGTTGGACTCGGACGAGACATTGGTAAAAGAGGCTGGGGTAGTAGAAGAAATCTAAATTTCTTTAGGGGTTGGGGGGTCTTGGCCACTGACCAGCCATTGCCTAAAGAGAGTGCTCATATTCCTGTATCCAACAAGACCGCAGGGAACGTGGGGCGCTGAGCCTCTACACCAGTCCAGGAGCCGGGCATCTAACCAAAAACGCCGCAGGCGGACTTTTCAACACTCAAGCGAATGCCTAACGGGTAAACTTTCGAAATAGGGCGGACCATCCAAAATATCCAACGGCATCTTTCATATTCGAAAACCACCGTTGAGCGATTCCCATGGCAGGATTGGTCACGTATTGAAGGGTGAGCACAATACGTTCTTCGCCTGATCCAAGCGGGGTCACGGCATGGGACAATTTATCACCGTTAAAAAAGATATACATGCCCGGCCCCGTGGTTAAGGTGAGTTCCTGTTCCTCATGCCCCACATTTTTCGTGTGTAACCGGCACACCAAACGGCTCGTGGAGTTATCACGTAAGCCCACCAACACCGTAAACCGGTCTCCTTTATAGTATGACGTATCATAATGGAATCCAATATGATCACCCGGTTCGGTATAAAAATACAGGGCACAAGAATGTGGATCGGTTTCGGGGCACAGGAGGAGGGGCACTCCAGCAATGTGACTTAACACCTTCATCCATTCCTGATGGCGATACAACGCCAAAATAGCCGGAGCATGTTCTTGAAGGAGGTAAAAACTCACACTACCGCCTTTTTTGTGACCTGGGATAAAATTCCGATTGATTCGCGACCGAACACCCTCCACCTCCTGCATAAACTCCTCAACAAGTGGAACGGGAATCAGGTGTTCCTTCGCAAGGAATTCCCCTTGATCCCAATATTGCCGTTTCCAGTCCTCTACGTTAATAGAAGAAGCTAGGCCCGATAGTTCCTGATCAATGACATTCATCGCTGGTTGAACCATACCAAATTCCCCAACCCTCTCTTCCAGGGTCCTTAACCCCTGCTTTCTGTGAACAGCTTCTGTAAATTCCGCCACTGTATCACGGGCATGCCAAAACTTCACTGGGAAATTCGGATGACTTCCGTGACTTGACCTCATCCCACCTGGACTCTTATGGTCATCCGTTTCCCCATTCTTTTATTCGGCACCGTATCTGTTTGAATGCCTGAGAACCCATGAGCCTCCTCCCCTATCGTGATTTAACACTTGGTCAGGATTATTGGATCCACGATCAGGTCTTACCCAATGCCTTGGAGGTCGCCCAACGATGTATCGCCCAAACCACCTGGACCTTAGGCGCACCATGGCGGCCAGAACCCTGGCCTGGAATGCGAGCACCCCAGGCCCTCACACCTCAGGAAGTCGGAATCATTGAAACTCATGTGAAAACACATCTTGGGATATCTAACCTGATTCCCCAATCGGATAATGAAGCCGAGGTATCCGGACATAACCATATACAAATTGTTGGAGGAGGAGAAGGAGTGGCACGACCGCATGTGGACTCGGCCCGCATTTGTGATTACGCCGCTGTCTTGTACCTGCATCCGAATCCTCCAACGGCCCATTGCGGCACCTCCTTTTACCGATTACACCTCCCCGGGAAACCACCCGATGGAAATTATTGTCCTAAAGAATATGAAAGTTTAAGGGAAGTCCCCGAATTACCCCGAGAGATGGACCCCACCATGTTCGACGAAATTCTCGAAGCCCCGTATGTTTTTAACCGGCTCGTGGCCTATAAATCTGATCTTATTCATTCAGCCACTGGCTATTTTGGGTGGGATCATACCTTGGCGTCAAAACGCATGGCCGTCGTCTTTTTTTGGAAAACCGGAACTTAAAACAACTCTCCACAGTCAGCCTCTTCCCATCTTCGTCTCTAAGGGCTGGAAGACCAAAGCACAAGAGAGTCTCCTCTTGCCCCTGCCCTCCTCATTCCTTCTTCAACCAAAATTCTTCTCCTCAAGTCAAATCTTCAAACTTCTGGCCCCAGCTTTGTCACCCACAATGATAAGGGACGTCATCTTCAAGATTTGGGGGAGAAGATGGCTGGTGCATGACGGAATGAACTCAATTTTCTTCGGGACAGGAAGACATTTTATCTTGACGGCCAAGTTGCTCAAAGTCGGATTTAATTCTTGACCGTGTTTTTTTAGGTTTGTTGAAATTAGCCTCGTGTTGGCTTCCGCGTTGGAGCATTTCCATCGCGGTTTTTCTTATAGTGGGAGTCGACGCCTCCCCTC
>JAZFZJ010000104.1:0-4074 GCA_036443915.1 Nitrospirales bacterium | reverse complement strand
GGTTGAAGCCCCTCTATCTGACCTTCAGGAAGAGGAACAAGGTGGGGAGAGCTATGATGAGCCCACGTCAGAGGAACCTGTCCTAGAATCCACCCATCAATCGATTCTAGAATTCCTTCCTGCTTCCGAAGAGACCCATTCAGATGTCGTTGAAGATCCTATAGGGTCGTCCCCAGATAAGAAAAATGAGGGGAGGTTGGAAGAGGAAACGGAAAAAGATCTTCCTCCAGAAGAAGCGCAGATTTCAGAACCCGCAAACGAACGGTTGCTGGAACAGGCTACGGTTTCCGAATAGGCATCTTCAGCACGTTAATGCGGTGTGCCAAGCAGCCTGCCCCAAACCCATTATCAATATTGACCACACCAATGCCCGATGAGCAGGCGTTGAGCATCGTCAGAAGCGCCGAAAGTCCACCAAAATTGGCCCCGTATCCTTGGCTAGTGGGTACGGCCACAATGGGCCGATCTACCAACCCACCCACCACGCTCGGCAAGACCCCATCCATTCCTGCAATGACCACCAAGACTTGAGCTTGGTGAAGGCTGGCTTGTCGATCCAAGAGCCGATGGAGTCCTGCTACACCTACGTCATACAAGGTGTGCACGCGGCTGCCCATGACTTCAGCCGTTACTCGCGCTTCTTCGGCCACAGGAATATCTGAGGTTCCTGCCGTCACGATCACAACCAAACCCTCTTTAACTCGAGTGGGATCAGAGACGGACACCATTCTGGCCAGTTCGTGGTATACCGCTTTACGGGCCAATCGCTTCAGGCTTCGCGCAATGGAGGGAGTAACCCGTGAGGCCAGAAAGGGACCTTCGGATTTCAAAAGTTTCTTGGCGATGGCGGTGATCTGTGCTGGGGTTTTTCCTTCGCAGAAGATAACTTCGGGAAATCCTTGTCGGAGTGATCGATGATGATCTACCGATGCAAACCCAAGGTCTTCAAAGGGAAGCGTGCGGAGTTGACGAATCGCCTGTGGGACAGAAACCTTTCCAGATTGCACCCGTTTGAGCAGATGTGCCAACCGATCCTGATTCATGAGTGCCCCGTCGGTTCAAAGGGGATCTTACTGGTAGAAAGAAACCCGTCGGTTTCGCCCTTCGCGGCCCGTGACATCAAGTCACTCACAATATGTCGAGGGTTATAGCCTTCAAAGAGCACCTGAAACACCCCTTGGACAATGGGCATATCCACATGGTGGTGTTGAGCCAGGGCCATCGCCGCGCGGGCGGTGGGAATTCCCTCGGCCACGGTGCGAGTGTTGGCGCGCAGGGTTGCCATATCGGTTCCTTGGGCTAATTGTAGCCCAACTTGGTAGTTACGGCTCAGGGTGCCTGTGCTGGTTAAGACAAGATCACCCAACCCTGATAGGCCATAAAAAGTCGAGACATCAGCCCCCATGGCACGGCCCAGTCGGATCATTTCGGCCAGACCCCTGGTAATGAGGGCTGCCCGCGCGTTGGAGCCAAGATTAAGTCCGTCCACGATTCCAGCGGCGATGGCCATAACATTTTTCAGAGCTCCCCCCAATTGCGCGCCAATCATATCCCGCCCAACATACACCCGAAATTGTGGAGTGAGAAACGCTTGTTGCAGGGAGTTCACTAGATTGAAATCTCGCCCGGCCAATAAAATGGTGGTGGGTTTCCATCGGCAGACTTCAGCCGCAAAACTGGGCCCAGAAATTATTGTGACAAAGGAGTGCCATTTGATGGGTAGGTGGCCTTCCAAGACCTGACTCATTAATTGCAGAGTCCCCTCTTCAATCCCTTTGGTCGCGATCGTAAGGGGTATAGGGGTTTTTAGGAGGGGGCGGAGTTGCGTCACCATGCTGGACATGGCATGCGAGGGGACCGCGAAAATAATCAGATCTGTCCTATGAACGCAATCCGGCAGGCTTGTCATGGCTTGAATAGAATTTGGCAACACGGCTTCTGGTAAGTACCAGGTATTTTCTCTCTTGGTTTGGATGCTTTCAACAACTTCGTGTTCATACGCCCATAAGCGAATGTTGAACCCTTTGGTGGCGAGTAAATGTGCTAGGGCCGTCCCCCAGGCTCCAGCACCTATGACAGAAATGACGCGGAAAGATGAGGGAGGCACGTTATCTCCTTGCTAAGGTCCAGACTGTGTAGGCGTTGTGGTAGATCCACAGAACGTGTGACAGGCTGATGTGGAAGAAAAGAAAAGTGTATAATCGTGAAAAGGACAATGGTAATAGATAGAGGAATGAATTCCTAAGATAAATTATAGAAATGACAATGAAATTGAGTCAAATGTTTTGCGAAATACCGAGTGGACGATTGGATGGTAGCCCAGCAAGATAGAGTATGCTGTTATGGGTGATGTATACGGAATCTCATAGCTATCTCAAAAGGAAATGACCATCAGATTTTTCATAGAAATGTGTTCTCTTAATTATAGAAATAGCTAGAGCAGAGAATGGGACCTGTCGTGAGAGCAACCAAACTGTGTCCGTCCTGTGGGTATGAGCTCCCATTCGGGGGCCGGTTCTGTCAAAAATGCGGGAATCGGGTAGATCGAACACAGGAACCGGAAGCCAAACAAGAGACACTCAACCTACGGATTCTTTACATTATGGTCGGGCTGCTCATTTTGTCAGTCTTATTCCCACCTTGGCAAACACCTCTGAACCAAACCCCAGAGTTCCTTGGATTTCATTTCATTCTCTCGCCGCCGTCAGAAGGCGCGCAACGTAGTCCGATTCTTCAAACCATCCAACTTTTTACTATTGCGGTGGCTGGCTTGTATTTCTCCTGGGTGTTCCGAGGAAAAGGGTAAACCCGAAATGTTGTATCACAAGTGTGTGGTCCGTGTTGGCGAGGGATCAACCAGGCATGTTCGGCTTTCTCAAATCCGGTATGGGGATAATACGATATGGCTTCGGAAGCCGACAGCAGACCAACCATGACCACCCCACCCGTTCTTGAATGCTGTGAATGAGCTTTTTCCCAATTCCACTACGCTGGTAACCTCTGTCCACAGCTACCACTGACAGATAGCAGCAGTAGCTAAAGTCGGTCAGAGCACGAGCGACCCCAACTATCCGTCCATGTTCTCGCGCACAAATGACAAGATCCGTATGCCGGATCATACGCCAAATTTGGTCAATGTCGTTTACAGGTCTTTGGATCCCCGATCGCCGAAACACGTCTGCTACTTCCTTGGGATCCACACCTCCTTCGATTTGATAAGACAATTTGATTTCAGGCTTCACAGTTCTTATCCCATTTCTTGTTAAACAGACAGTTTATCGGGCTACCTGTAAAATCTGTTGTATGGCACTGGCCTTTTGAACTTTGAGGATTTGGTATATTTCTGGCCCATTTTTCAGAAGATATTGACGATCTTCGGCCTTGACTTTGACACAGGGCCCTGGTTTTCCCTGAAGAGACACAAAGCGAGTAATGAGAGGGGGTTTTCGAGAAATTCGCAGAATGCTCACAGCGCAGGCTTCTCCATCATAGGGAGTCGTGACAATATGGGCATCATTCCATTCCTTGATATCATAGACATGTGTGTGCACTTTCAGTTGAGGCACATTGGCATTGACCAAGGAGGCTGTTGAATCGATACACCGTTTGAACTCGCGCATGCAGGTAATGCGAGAGGTTTGCAAGATATCATCCGTATTGCCTTCCTTGAGCATCCAACTTCCCTGCACTTCGATCCATTTCTCCCATTCTTGATCCAGGAACCCAAAGGGAGGAAGGTAGGGAACCACACGATTGAGAACTCGATCGTCTTCAGTCAATCGCTGCAACGTCTCGAAGTCAATAGCTCCTGTGGGGGAAAGTCCCGTCTGCGTTTGATACGCCTTTAAGGCTTCTTGGGTGGGTTGGTCTAGATTCCCATTGAAGGGCCCAATTCCATATCCAAAACGTCCAAGAAACATTTGCACTCCAGTGACCAAGGTACGAAATTTTTCTGGCTTGGTCCGCAGAGCGGCTAATTCCTTTTCGGCTTTTTGACGTACCGCAGGAGAAATTTGTGAGGATCTACCCGTGGATTCATCGGCAGCTCGGGCTGTCATAGGAACAATGAAAGGA
>JAZFZJ010000103.1:0-2170 GCA_036443915.1 Nitrospirales bacterium | reverse complement strand
GCTGGGAGACAGGAAGACCGGTTTCGGATCTGCCTCCGAGCCGTGTTCACGATAACCCTTCCCCTTGTCATAGGAATGTTCGGAGCAGGACTAATCAGGGGATATTTAGCAGGAGGATGGGCTGAAGCCTTCAATCGGGTCTCCAATTGGCACGTTTTGATTGTGCTCATCCTCTACTTTCCCTGGGCGCTACTGCAACAAACACTGTTCCAGTTTTATTTGTTCGGGCGCCTTCTCAGCCTTTTCCCCAAAGGCCTCGCGATAACTTGCACAGGGCTTGCGTACGGGTTCGTTCACCTCCCTGACGTCTGGATTACGGTCGTCGCATCAGCGGTGGGTATGGCATGGACATCCCTCTACCATCGATACCGCGTCCTGACTCCCTTGGCTTTTTCCCATGCCGCCTTGGGGTCCACGTTCTACTACTGGGTGTATGGTCGTGATTTGTTTGAGCGTTGGATGGCTTTTCTCAATTGAGCCATCCTCAAGGCATCACTTTAAGGGTAGAAACAAATTAGGGTGCTTTCCTCGTAAAACCAGGGTCCTTCCTAGTTTTCACAAACCTTTTAGAAGGAAGCCTCTTATTTGTTCTCAATTGCCACAGTTTCCTCTGCTAACTTTTCAGCCTCTTGGAGCTGCGTTGCCAGGTTTGTCCGGTTCAAGCCCCAAAATGTTGAGATAGGCAATCCGGCTTTTTGTAGAGCAATGGCGACGTAATGATGGCAATGGTGTGAGAAAGAATACGGGCGGCTGGCTAGATAAAAGCGAGAAGCTCCTAATCTGGCCACAGGAGTAGTTGACGCCATCGTGGAACGGAGATGGTTGCGAAGTTTTTGATATCCTTCCTCACTGAGGCGGAATGTGAAGAGGTCTGCGGGAGGTTGGGGTGTACGGTCGGCCCAGAGTTGGTCATACTCCGCGATTTCGACGATTCCTTCCGATGGCGAGGCCATGGCCCGGATGATGCCACTAACCCCATGCTGCCCTTCTAAATACCATGCCCGCTCGGCATATCCCCACTCTTCAAATGTAGCTTGTCTTGAGGATTGTATGCTGAATTCGGATGGCTTGGTAATCTCCTGATGATCTTGCTGCCGTTCTTGAGGGAACCCAATCATGGCATGCCACGTATCCAGAGAAATAAAAATTTTTTTTGTTGGAGTTCCGGATGCAGGCGGCCAGAGGTGGGGAACTGCTGTGGCACATCCCCCAGTAACGAACAGCGCGACAAGAACGATTGTGTGGAATCTTTTGGAAATGTCCACCGCGATAAACTTTCTCCAACTTCGAAATAGCCATTTCACGTTTTGAACTCAAATTCAATTGCGTCAGTCTTTTTTTATTTCACTCGCTCCTAGAAAAACGAAAGAATGGTGTACACTATGTTCTAATGACTGCTCCTCAACAGAGCCATTCCCTCACTTTCTTTATTGACACCACGAGGAAAAAAGGAGCAGCCTAATTACTTGAGACCCACGAGGAATGAGCATTCCCCGCCATGAAGATGTTAGGTAACACATCGGGAGGCGGATATGGCTGTGTTTAAGGGCGGAGGTCCCAGCGATTGGGGAAAGTGGGAGCAACGCCAGACGCCACGACGCGTTGTGCCCGAGGGAGTCATCATCAGCGTCGAACTCGAATTAGATGACGCGACCCTGTGGACAGCGCAATGCCGTAACATCAGTTTAGCAGGAATTCTTGTCGAGTTTCCCGACCAGCACATCCCTCAGGTCATCGTTGACAAGAAAGTGCTTCTCACCCTCTCGCAAAGTGGTGAAATTGCGGGCAAGGTTCCCGGCATCATTCGGCATAGCACCGAACGCCGCATGGGAATTCTCTTTCCGGAAGCCTGGTCGCGGACGGTCGAGCAGGAAGTGCACCTCTTTCATATAGTTCGAACAGTTGAACGAGAAGTGCGGCGACAGAAAACGCAGGGATAATTTGAATAATCATCCGGACCTCGAAGGGAAACATAAAGCCTGCCAGAGTTTGCCCAGCCCGCCTGCCGATGCTTTGCCAGTCCTTGAGATGGTCAATGATCCAGAGGAGGTGGGTATTGAAAAAGCGGTTCACGGGCTTTTCTTAGACCCTGCTATCCCCTCAAGAATCGCTGCGCCTCTCGGCATCTCCATGTAACAGAATTGGGTATTCGGTTACATTTTTGGCTTGG
>JAZFZJ010000102.1:0-5650 GCA_036443915.1 Nitrospirales bacterium | reverse complement strand
TACCCCCTAACTCCCATTTCCCTTTGCACAAGCGGCATTATCGTATTATGATGACTCTAAAACACGGAGGGCAAATGGCCATGTTAGATCTCTCGCTCAAAGTGTTAGTCGTGGATGATATGATGAGTATGCGCAATATCGTCAAAAGGGCCTTGTTGGAAATTGGCTATCAGAATGTTCATGAAGCTTTGAATGGAGAAGAAGCCCTGGGAAAGCTGAAATCAGGAGGATTTGGGTTGGTGCTTTTGGATTGGAACATGCCCGTGATGACCGGCATTGAATTATTGCGAACCATTCGAGCTGACTCAGCCCTCAAGAATCTTCCTGTGCTCATGATCACCGCCGAGGCGCAAATGGACCATATCATGGAGGCAGTAAAAGCAGGAGTGTCGGATTATTTAGTCAAACCCTTTTCGGGGCATGCTCTTCAAGAAAAGCTAGAAAAAATTTTTCAAAAACTTTCAAAATGAGAAGGCATAATGATTCCGGCTCACAAAGTGTAAGAGTTGATTTGTTTCTCACGAAATAATTTTCCCACAATAATCTTCCCTCCCGCTTGTTCAATCGTTCCTGAGAGTTTCTGGTTTTCCAACCTTTTTCAGGTTGAACAGATAATCCGCATCGTCATCTGAATAACATCATTCCGGCTCCTAGGCTAAGAGAGATGACTCAGTTAAAGGTCCCTGGTTGCTTTGAGTCAGTATCGGGACGGCTACTTTGCTGAAGGGGGCTGTTGAATAATTGAAAATTCTCATTGGTTAACACCATTTGACTCATTCAATGAATAATCAAGAGCCAAGGGGCTGTTCAAAAAGGCCCGTCCAGCAAGGCCGCAGGGCTGTTGGCGCGCGGAGCGTACACGGAGTACGTGAGCACGACAACAGGCCGAGAACACCGCTGGCGGACTTTTTCAACGGACCCTGAAGAATCAATGGTATAGAGTATGTTTACTTTCAAATCAGGCATCTAAAATTTCCCCTTCACTAAGGGGAACAGGGCAGGGGGTGAGTGGGCTTCTCAACGGAAAGTTAAGGCACTATAGTATGTAATCCATGAAAGAGTATCGTCTGCATTCTAATGATGCGCAACTACCTGCGTGGTAGGGCATTACCAGGAGGATGACATGTTTGGTCCCATTACACTTCCAGTCGGGGCAAAAATGCTTTTCAACACCGTTAAACTCAAACCCGGCGTGAGCTTCGATCAGGTGGAGGTTGCGGTTGGAGAAATGTGTATGGTTGTAAGGGAGACCTATGGCGGTGACAAAGGAGGATTTATTGCCGGGCAAGTGTTCAAGTTTTCAGGATTCGTCTCTGACGAAGGCACTCTCAGTGGCGCCAAAACCGACGAGGAGCATTTTACAATCGTGACCTATTGGAAATCCTTTGAGGATCATGAAAAATCCCATGCCGATGAAGTCTTCAAAAAGACCTTCAGTGCGATCATCAGTTGGTGCACGGAGACAAAGGAACTGGGATACGACATGCTCTGGCAGGGCGAAGCCAAGAATGGATAACGTCAATTGCACGCAAGTGGGCTGTCTCATTCCGGTACCTAAACCTTGTGGCTTAGAAACCCCTATTCTTTAATCTATAGAAATGGTCTACGCAAATCGGCTGGAATATTGCCGTGTGGTGACAGGTTTTGAGGCTCCCAATCGGTAAATGAAGTAATAGAGGCCGACATACACGACGAGGGGAAGAGAAAGTAACCACAGCTTCCGCAGATTTAGATCACTAAGGAAAAAACCGATTGAAGTAATTCCGGAAGCGGCAACCATATAGAAGACCAAACGGTTCCTTAACAGCCCTGGGATGGAGGTGTTGACCAGGAGATACCCAAGAATGGGATAGGCTCCGTGGAAAATGAATTGACCCACTTGAAACACCGCAGGTTTGTTCCATGGAGAATTTCCTACGAGAAACCATTCCAACAACAGGCCTGTCACCCCGCCTATGGTAATACCCATTAGCCAGAGCCAACGCTTCTCCTTGAAAATCGAGAATACCCCATGCAAGGCGCAAAGATAGATGAAATATAAAGGGATGGCGATGAAAAATGGCTTGGGAGTAAATTTCACGCCGAACTTGTAGAAGAATTCCACCCAGAGTACAAGGATTTCCGCAAGTAACACCCCTTTGAAAAATCGCATAGGTATTCTCCTAGGCGGAATGAAGGATAAGGATGGAGACTTCGGGAGGAACGCGAAAACGAACAGGCAAAATACTTGTCCCAATTCCCGGTGTGACAAAAAAATGTCGTCCCTGCTCTACAATATGTCCAATGGCAAATCGTTCTCCAAATTCGGACGGAATTACAGGCCGACCGAGTATCGGAAGATACACTTGGCCTCCATGGGTATGTCCGGCCACGGTCAATGCCACTCGGGAAGGGACTTCAGGAAAAATATCGGGATTATGAGTAAAAGCCAAGACTGGTGCCTCATCTGGGATCCCCGAAAGGGCTAATGGAACATCATGCGCCCCTTCCAAATAATCACTGATTCCCACTAACCAGAACTGACAGTTCCCCATCTGGATTAAGGCCGATGCATCCTCCAACATCTGTATGCCAGCTTGTTGGAAAGCGGCCATAGTGCCCGGTCCGTCATGCCACCAATCATGATTCCCTAGAACGGCATAGACCCCCAAGGGAGCTGATAATCGGGAAAGGCGTGCGGCCGACTCCTGCGGAGAAACAAAACGTCCTCCAAGAACCCCATGAATGACATAGTCGCCAGCCAACAGGATGAGATCCGGTTTGGCTTTTAGCGTTAATTCAATGCTTTCATTTAAATGGTCGAGTTGATTAAATGGCGAACCTACGTGTAAGTCGGCTAGAACAGCGACTTTCAAGTTGTCACATGTTGTAGGCCAGGAAGAGAGAGTCAATTCATAGGTTTCATTATGCAGGCTAGCTGGCTCCCACCAAAATGCCCACACCCCTAAAGACAGCAGTGGGATCGTGAGAATAAGGATCATTGGTTTAGTTGTCATAAATCCTCAGGCCCGTTGTGCCTCAAAATGATACCAGTGAAGAGTAGGGACTATTCTCTCACCTTCATCAGGATATGAAGGAAATCGGGATGTGTCAAAAAATGCTTCGAAATAGAGGGAATTTTGAGGAAGGAATTTGAGGGCAGGAAAATCGTGGGTCTATTAATAGACGAGAATGCCAAAAGACCTGGCCGCCTTTTTTTTGAATCAAAAATTTCCACAACATTTTTTAAATTTCTTGCCGCTACCGCAGGGGCAAGGGTCATTGCGACCGACCTTGGCTTCTTGACGCACCATGGGCTGCTTTGACGGATCCTTGGCGTCAAAGAAAAACCACTTCCCGTCCTGTTTGCGAAACTGACTCAACTCGTGATGCTCTTGGAGTCCCTCGTCTGTCCCAAACATAGCCTTGAATTCGACCGTGCCGACTTCATCTTCTATGCCACCCTGTTTGGTCTCAATAATCTCTAATCCCTGCCATTTGGTCGACTCAGCCCATTCACGGTTAGCTTTCATGTCAGTGGTACTTCGGGTTTTGGGGTCGTGCGTCTTCTCGATAAAGTCCATTTGGACTTCAGTATAGGCCGTGTACCGGGCCCGCATAAGTTGCTCCGCCGTCTCCGCTTGTTTGAGGCCGTTTATGATCGGCTCACAGCATCGTTTAAATGTTTTTCCACTCTGACACGGACACTGCATAAAAACTCCTTTTAGGTAGCTTGGACGATGTCGTACTCTTGTACGTGGCCTATGACAAAAAAATCAAAGGGCTCGCCCACCGGTTTTATTCCTTCTCATTCTTCTGTTTGACAAGGGAAGTGAGATAATGATCGAGGTGCTTGGCAAATAATTGTCGATCCCGTTGGCTCAGAGCAGACGGCCCACCCGTCTCGACGCCACTAGCTCGGAGCGTATCCATGAAATCTCTCATCGTCAGACGGGCTTGAATCGTATCAGCCGAATGCATTTCACCGCGTGGATCAAGCGCATGTCCACCCTTTGCGATGACCTCAGCGGCAAGCGGAATGTCTGCTGTAATCACCAGGTCGCCAGCTTCTAATCTTTTCACGATTTCGGAATCAGCCACATCGAATCCATCGGCGACTTGGAGGGCGGAAATATAAGGTGAGGACGGAGTATGCAGCAGTCGATTCGCGACGAGCGTCACCGGCACGGCTGTCCGCTCCGCTGCTCGATACAGAATTTCTTTAATCACCTTAGGACAGGCATCAGCATCAACCCAAATTGGCATGGACTACCTCTTCTGTGCCGAGGTTGCAAAGAGAGTAGGGAGTGGCCGATAGCCATCAACTCACCCGTATCAACGACACTAGCTTATTGAAACGTTTTTGGCCATCAGGGTGAGAATCGGATGACCAATAACGAATATAAGATTTTATCGCCGTAACAATACCATGAAAATCAACTATAATATACTCGAATTTCATGGTATTATCTTTATGCCATGATCAAACGTCAAGCCATCATCTCCACAATCAAAGCAGCCATCCAACGCAGCAAAGTGGTCCTGCTGTCTGGTCCCCGACAGTGCGGGAAGACCACGTTGGCGCGGGAACTCCTCAGTGAGGAGTCCGTCAATTATTTTGACTTGGAGGATCCGGCAAGCCTTGCTCGGCTTGATGAGCCCATGACCGCCTTGCGCCCTTTAAAGGGAATGGTCGTGATCGACGAAGTCCAACGACGACCAGACTTATTTTCGGTACTGCGGGTCCTGGCCGATCGCAAGGGAGCACCCTCACGCTTTTTAATTTTGGGCAGCGCCTCTGGCGATTTACTACGGCAGAGCTCGGAAAGCCTAGCTGGGCGAATGGAGTACGTGACCATCGGCGGGTTTACTTTAGCAGAGCTGAGCGCATCAGCCGAGCCAACACTGTGGCAGCGCGGAGGGTTTCCCCTGTCCTATTTGGCCAAAACTGAGACCGATAGCCTCGCATGGCGCAAAAACTTCGTCCGCACCCTACTTGAGCGCGATTTTCCCCAATGGGGGGTGCGTGTTCCAGCCGCCGCGTTACAACGCTTTTGGACCATGCTGGCCCATTATCACGGCCAGACCTGGAACGCGGCCGAACCCGCACGGGCATTGGGCGTCAGTGAATCCACTGTTCGACGCTACCTGGACCTGCTCACCGACGCGTTGATGATCCGGCAATTACACCCCTGGCACGCCAATCTGCGCAAGCGCCAAGTCAAAGCGCCCAAGGTGTATGTGCGCGACACTGGCCTGTTGCACCATCTCCTCGGCATCGATACGGCCAAAGCCCTCCTGAGTCATCCCAAACTTGGAGCATCCTGGGAAGGTTTCGTTATCGAGCAGATATTGATGACCGAGCCGCACGATGTCGCCTACTTCTGGGCGACGCACCAAGGAGCGGAGATCGATTTGATTTTGCGTCGAGGCGACCGGTTACTTGGGGTGGAATGCAAACGGGCCGATGCTCCGCGCCTCACACCTTCGATCCGGATTGCCCTGGAAGACCTGGGCCTGGAACGCATCGCGGTCATCTACCCCGGCAATAAACGATTCCCGTTATCTGACAACGTGGACGCTATTCCCTTAGAAGAGCTAGGACAGAGACGGCAGTTATTTGAGTGAAATGAGCTGTAAGAAAATACTGGCTTGGTTGGATGGCGGAAAT
>JAZFZJ010000101.1:0-18056 GCA_036443915.1 Nitrospirales bacterium | reverse complement strand
TAGACGCGAGACAGCTCTTGCGTTTGTTGGTCAACCCGCTGCTCCAATTCTTGACTGAATTCTTGCAGGCGCCGTTGCAGTTGGCTGATCGTCAGATGGGTATTGATGCGCGCCAACAATTCGGGTTCATGAAACGGTTTGGTGATAAAGTCCACCGCCCCCAGCGAAAAGGCCTTCACTTTATCAATGGTGCCATGGGAGGTACTCACAAACACCACCGGAATTTCCCGCGTCACCACTTGTTCTTTTAAGAGCGAACAGACTTCATACCCCGACAGATCGGGCAGCGAGAGATCCAGCAGCACCATGTCCGGAGGGCTTAAGCGGCAAGAGGCCACCGCCCCTTGGCCGGTATTGGCCACGCGCACTTTAAACCCCTTTTCGCTGAGCAAGGCGCGGGTCAGCGACAAGATGTCGGGATTGTCATCCACCACCAAAATTTCATGTTGAATGGGAACCATCTCGTTACCTTTGACAAAAATAGCACATCAACATTATGAAATACCCTTACAACCTTTCATTAGTCGGTAAGAAGAAATCATCTCTCAAACTACACCCCAACATCCATCTTGCATTTTTCTGATAAGGCCCTTTCAGCACTCGAAGGAAGGTGAATGCGTTCAGACCTTCCTATATCATGCCAATTCTCCTGAATCACCCACTAGGCAAACTGTTGTATATCAACCAGAGCTGTCAACTTCAACTTGGTTTTGTAATGTACGCGGTGATACCTCAACGCCACGATCCAACACCTTCGGCCAAGACAGCGGGAAGAACCCCGCGCACCAACTGTAAGTAGGTCCTAATCCCTTGGATCTCTTCCATGGAACTCCCCTCTATGAAATGCTTCGATCACCTCGCGGAATTCTTCCCTTGAGGAGTCTGCCATTTATCTTTGTAGGAGTGAAACTTCCTCGTGTCGTTCACTGCTGTGCTATCATCTGGAAGTTTATTGACAAAAGTTTTTTGATAAAGCATATTGATATGGAAAAAATTTTGTAAGTGGTCACATGACCCCGCTTAGCTTCCTTCTATTGAGGGCAAGCATGCCGGGACATGTGGCCCTAACTTCAAATCTAGCACTTCCCCAAGCCCACTCACCTCTCACTAGACCTCAACCTGGTTTCGTAGCCTCCACGATGATATCCAAGTGAAACTGATCCAGCAGGGCTAGCAAATTATCGTGTAGATCCGCATGAGACTCTTTTAATGGGTCAATGAGCGTCTGCAATTCTTCGGGATCCCCATTCAAGGCCGCCCGATGAAACTGGGAGATCCATGACTCCGGTACGTCGGCAAAGTCTTCCGGACGCAGGGGCCTGGCCGACACCACTGGGCCACCAATCGTCTCTTCTTTGTCATACAGAAATTTTACTCCCAAGTGTTTGTCCATTAAGGCGAATAAATCCCCTTCCCGGAACGGTTTGGGCAACACGTCGTTCCACAGATGCGGCCTCGAACGCGTTTTGGAGACCCCTGAGTTGGCTGCAGTCAAAGCGATCAACACCGGTTGAGGGGCCTCAATATTGGCCCGAATCCATTCGGCCGCTTGTATCCCGTCCATCTCCGGCATTTGAATATCCATCCAAATTAAATCCGGCTTGTCGGAAAGACACCTGTCAATGGCTTCTTGTCCATTGCCAGCCTCCTGCACCGAAAAGCCTACGGTGTGCAGCAGTTCTACCAAAAACGAACGGTTGTTGAGATCATCATCCACCACCAACACCTTAAAGGCCGGTTGGTTGGGAGCTAAAGCAAGGACGCGCCGCGGGGAGGCCGGAGCGGAACCCGCCTCCACCACCGTGACCGGGATTTCAAAGAAAAAGGTACTGGACTTTCCCCTTTGACTAGTTACAGCCAGGCGCCCCCCCATCAACTCCACCAGCCTGGCACTAATGACTAAACCTAACCCCGTACCCTCCTGGAAGCGCCGGCCAGCTGGCGTTTGGGAAAAGGGTTGGAACAGAACCGCCTGTTCTTCCTTACTGAGACCGACCCCCGTATCGGCGATTTCTACCAAGAGTCGTCCGACCTCCGAGACTTCATTTTCGGGAGGAAGACGATATTGGACCCGCACGGTCACCGACCCGTGGTCCGTAAACTTGATGGCATTACTGAGAAGGTTCAGCATCACTTGGCGCAATTTCCGCTCATCAATCTGAATAAATGGCGGCAGTGACGGAGCAAAATCGGTGTGGAAGGACAACCCCTTGGCTTTCGCTCGCAGGGTCACCATGGCACAGGTCTTCTCAAGAAAATCCAAGAAATCTACATTGCCTTCTTCGATCATGAGGGAATCAGCTTCGATCTTCGACATATCCAGCAAATCGTTAATCAACGTCAAGAGATGTTCCCCCGACCGGTTGATTGTCGTCAGGTGCTGATGTTCCTGCGCCGTAAGCGTCTGATTCCGGCCCAACAGGGAGGAAAAGCCCAGGATGGCATTGAGGGGCGTCCGCAGTTCATGGCTCATATGAGCGAGAAAGGTAGATTTGGCTTGGTTGGCCTGCTCGGCCTCCTCCTTAGCACGTTGGAGTTCTTCCGTCCGCCGCTGAATGCGCGCTTCCAGCTCTTCATTTAAATGCCGCACTTGAGCCTCTACCCGTTTCTGTTCAGTCAGGTCCAATACAAAGCACACAACATCGTCTCGTTGTTCATTGATGGCCGCTCCACCTAGGAGAATGGGAAGCTGGCTGCCATCCTTGCGAATAGAGGTTTTTTCAAACGGCTCAAAGGTTCCCTGGGCATTTAATGTTTTGATGGCCTCCTGATCCCGATAAGCAATGTCAGGCGGCGTGAGGATTTGCCAGTCCAGCGGCAGATCGGCCCGGGAATACCCAGTCATAGTCAGGAAGGCCTCATTGGCGTCATAGATCAAGCCGTGGGTGGTTGCGAACAACACGCCAATAATATTCGATTCCACCAACCGGCGAAATTTCCGTTCGCTATCTTGGTGTGCCTCCTCGGCTTCATGTCGGTCAATAGCCAAGCCTATCTTATTGGCCACCGACCCTAACGCATGGAAGGTTGGCTCAGAGATGACCTTCTGGGAAAACAACGCCAAAACCCCTACCACCCGTTTTTCTACAATAAGGGGGTAGCCGGCAAAGGCCACCATCCCTTTTTCCTTGGCCCATGCCTGATCAGGCACACGAGGATCGCCAATCACTGTATTGGTCAGATGGGGTTTTCGTTCCTGGGCAATGAGGCCAATCTTAAATTGCCCCAAGGGGACACGGCTATGGGGCCCGTCGAGATGGGTATACATTCCGGAACTGGCTTTCAGCTCCAAAACTTTTTCGGTGTGATTAAGGGTCCAAATTCTTGCAAATGCCACGTCCAAATGTCTGACCAAAAATTCAGTGCAGTCCGAAAGAATACTCTGGAGTGGGGCCGCTTGAATGATAACCGTGCTGATATTGACATCCAAAGCATTAAGACCTTCTCGCTCTAGGTGGGCCACCTCAGCTTTTTTGCGTTCGGTGATGTCCACAACCGTGGCCTGAAAGGCGGGTGCCCCTTCCCAATCCACAATGTTGACAATGCTATCCGCCCACATGACCGATCCATCTTTCCGAAGATACTGGGCTTCGTAGCGAGAGGGGGCAGTGTTCGAGTCTTCCGCCCGCCAAGCTTCCCCATACCCCTTTATTCGAGCTTGTTCGTGAGGCGCGAACATCTTTTGAATCGAACCCAGTGCGAGAATTTCTTGGGGGTTCTCATACCCGAGCATGTCGACCAATGCCTGATTGGCGAATAACACCCGATCACAAAAGTTTCGACCGACAAACATCCCTTGAATGGACCCTTCAATGAGATTGCGAAATTTTTCCTCACTTCTTCGAAGAGTCTCCTCGGCTCGGCAGCGATCAGCATTTTCTTTTCTTAGCCGCGCATTGGCCGCAGTCAATTCCGCCGTTCGCGTTTCTACCCGCTTTTCCCATTCCTCCTTGGCCTGGCGTAACGCATCCTCCGCCTTCCGGCGCGCAAGGCTGTCATGGACTTTTTGAATGACATTGGGCAGAACCAACGGAAGAAGATTTACATAGTGGCTACTAGGATCTTTTATGAGATAGTCATCGACTCCTGCTGATAAGGCCTCAATGGCAAGAGATTCGGAACCGATCCCCGTTAGGATCACGAAAGGTAGGCAGAGACCCTTGGCTTGAAGTTGCTGAAAAAGCTCCAACCCGGTCATACCTAATGGATGAAAATCGCTCAGAACCAGGTCGAATGTTTGGTGGTGCTTGAGGAGATGGGTTAATGCCTCTTCACTATGAGTGAAATACGTGACCTCCCAGGGAAGCGGAGTTTTTGCCACGAGCTGACGCAAGGCTCTCTGGTCCTCCCGGCCATCCCCAACAACCAAGATCCGCAAGGGTGAGACACTCAAGATGACACCACTCTTAATGGAAGAAGATCCACGACTTCCAAAAAGTGATTAATTCTCCAGATAGCCTTGGAAAAATTTTCAAGTCCGACCGGTTTACAAATAAAAGTTGCTCCTTCAAATTCGTAACAGTTGATCCGGCCTTTTTCGAGCTTTGGAGTAAAGGACCACGGGGAGGGTTGGAACGGTCGAATCCTGTTTTTTAATGTGCCGAAACACCGTCACCCTTTCCATCCTCGGCAATCTTTAATTCAGCAACACGATTCCAGGCCGAGGAGCGGACTGAGGATCGCATATTTTCTCCGGCGATTCAAATAATCCAAACAGGATTCTCTATCTTTCACAACATAACGGGGGATTCTCAATATGGTGATTTTCCCACACTCATTTCCTCCTGACAATGTCGTGATAGCTGTCCTCCACTATAAAGTACGATGAACTGATTCATATCCATAGTATTTATCCCTCCTTCCCAACAGGGAGACTGACAATAACGGTGCAGCCTTCCCCCAACCTGGAATAATGATCCCTGCCATTCCAGGCGAGGCCTCCTAAAATTCAAGTTACGCTTGCCCCTCTCCTATTCGCCCTGATAGCAGACATCGTTCCCAATGAACGCCTCATGCATGCACGCCCCGTTGACACGAAAAATCCTCTGGCCCAGATCCCCCCACCACCCCAGTACACCTTGTCCAACGCCTGCAGAAGTTGCTCCTAGAGCCGCCGACTCGTCACGCTCTTCAACGTGCCTACCCCCTTCGAGACCGCATATTTCAGAGGGAGGATCATGTGCACATGTATGTGGTTTGCCCTCCCACGGCCTCGATATACCGGTCAGGAGGAAATTTCCTCACTTCCAACAGGGCTTTTTAAAAGTAGGCCGCAACTACCCCCACCGTCAGGATTGTTCGCCGATAACGCCTCACCCACATCACGTGGTACGGAGTTTTGTAGACCATATGAGCCTGGCGATGGAGTTTCATGAACCCCGGCATACCAGGAACCCCAACAGACGGCTCCCGGCACCCACCCCCTCCCTGACAGCTGTGGAACTCTCGCTAAATTAGAAACTGGGAACGACCACGGTGAGATTGATGTACGGAAACCCATTAACCGAAGTGTCACCTATGTCTCCGGCACGTTTGTTACCCTTGACACCGGTCTAAACACTATGTTTCCGCTTCCATGTAGGATCGGATATAATGACGAGACCCAGGGGAGAATCCCCTTCCCCTTTTACATTGTTCTCCTTACTGAATACCTGACTCGACTTTCTTATGACTAAAACTCCACCATCACCTTCCGAGAACACCCCCCAAAACCCCCCTTCCACGGCCAAACCTAGAATTCAGACGCAAATCCATCGTCGCCAGAAAGCCAAAGCCGTCCCTCCCATGCAAGATGAATGGGATTCGGAATCCCCGTCTCCTCCTAATCTTCGAACCCCCGAGTCTCACATGAAGAAAAAACATTCTCCTGGCCAATGATCGCCATACGTATTACCCCTTGCCATCCCTTCCAAGACACAATCTTCCACTTTACTTTTGAAGACTTGGAGGCCTAAATGGTCCCTCTTTCCGTTAGGTCTTTCGTTCCATTGATTCACAAAAAATTTGAGTGCTACCATGAGGGATTCTGCCAAAGGGTCTGAATTTTCAATCATTTACATGAGGGTCACCACCGGTGTCTGACTCAGACCTTCTTCTTCAGTATTTAGCTAAATTTTTCCCTATCTTAATTTTTATCATCCTGGCCTTGGGGTTTGGGCTGGTGACTCTGGTACTTTCCCACCTCGTTCAACCCAAATATCCCGAGCCGGAAAAGCTCACAACCTATGAATGCGGATCGGAACCGTTTTCAGACTCCCGGATGCCCTTCCCCATTCGCTATTACGTGATTGCGATGCTCTTTGTCATTTTTGATATCGAAGTGATCTTCCTTTATCCTTGGGCCATCACATTCAAGGACTTGGGCCTCATTGGGTTTATTGAAATGATGATTTTTATTGGATTATTCGTTGTGGCTTACGTATATGCCTGGAGAAAAGGGGCTCTGGAATGGGATTAATTCAAATCGGGAAACCGGCAAAAGACGGGGATTTGGGCATTATAACCCTATCATTGGAAAAAGTTGTGAATTGGGCGAGAAAAGGTTCGCTCTGGCCCATGACCTTTGGATTAGCCTGTTGTGCCATTGAGATGATAGCCGCCGTATCCTCCCGCTACGACATTGACCGATACGGAGCCGGGGTGTTCCGGGCCTCTCCCCGTCAATCTGATTTGATGATTGTGGCCGGAACGGTGTGCCGCCGAATGGCTCCGGTTATTCGTAAAATCTATGATCAAATGCCCGAGCCGAAATACGTCATCTCTATGGGGTCATGTGCCACATCCGGCAATATTTATGACAGCTATAGCGTGGTGCAGGGGGTTGACCGATTTGTTCCGGTTGATATTTATGTGCCTGGTTGTCCGCCGACCCCTGAAGCCTTGTTTGATGGAATATTGAAATTACAAGACCAGATCATGCAGAAACCGGTATTCACCAAACAGCCAGAACAGGTGAAAGTGTAGGCCTGATAAAGATGAAAATGGATTTACAAACCAGGAGGTTTTGCATGAAAGGCTTCTTGGCCTTTATCACATTGTTTCTCGTCACGTTCCCCTCAATGCCTTCTCTGGCGGGAGACATGGAACTACCCCCTTATGAAGGGAGTCCGGCTTTGAAGGCCATGAAAGGACTCGCGGGTACCTGGAAAGGTACGCATGTGATGCAAGGGAAAGAACTCCCGGCAGCGGTTGAATATAAAGTGTCTTCTAACGGCAGCTCAGTGGTCGAAACCTTGTTTCCCGGAACCCCACAGGAAATGATTACGGTTTACCATGATAAAGCGGGGAAACTGGCCATGACCCATTATTGTTCTGTGGGAAATCAACCGCATTTGGATATGGTGAATATGGACAGGAACGTGTTGTCGTTTTCACTATCTTCAGCGAATAGCCCTGCCATTGAACAAGAGGGGCATATGCACGATTTGAAGATCACCATTGCGGATGCTGACCATCTAATACAGGAATGGACCTATTACGAAAAAGGTAATCCAGGGGGGACCACCACCTTCACCTTGGTTCGAGCGCATTAATTAGCCTATGGCCTCATGCCTTATCACGAAAATCTTTATTGACCATGCACCCCATAGCCGAAAAGATTCAAGCCCGCTTTCCTGAAGGATTTGTCACCTCTAGTGAATGGCGTGGAGACCTGGCAATTACCGTTACACGGGAAACATTGCACGATGTCTGTTCGTTTGTTCGAACGGAGCCCGAGTTGGATTGTGATTATATCGTGCACGTCAGTTCGGTAGATTGGCCAGATGAAGAAGAACGGTTTGAAGTGGTATATGAGGTCTATTCAATTCGCAAACGACACCGCATCCGAATTAAAACCCGGGTACCGGAACATGATTGTCGTGTGGATTCCATGACAGACCTCTGGATGGGAGCAGATTTCATGGAACGGGAAGTGTTTGACATGATGGGTATTCGCTTTAACAACCACCCTGACTTACGCCGTATTCTTATGCCGGACGATTATCCCGAAGGGTACCCGCTTCGAAAAGATTTTCCCGTTCAGGGAAAAGGCTGGCGTGATACCTTTGAATTTTTGAACGACCCCAATTAGGAGGTCACCCTCTTCTCTTTGTTCAGGGGAGGAATAAGGTCGGATAGATAAATTGAAACCTCTTCCTTACAAAGGAGGGGGATTGTAAAAATGTCTTAGTCATTCATTATGAAATTCGAAGATCAACGTACCACAGTTTATAAAGTCGATCCGAATAATCCGGAAACGGAGTCTCTGCCAACTCTCCGGACGGAAGAACTTCTATTGAACATGGGACCACAACATCCCAGTACACATGGCGTATTAAAAGTCATTTTGGAATTAGAAGGTGAACGACTCGTGAAATCGACCCCGGTATTAGGTTTTCTGCACAGGGGAGTCGAGAAGCTGGCGGAAGATGGAACCTATCACCAATTTATCCCACACACGGATCGCCTGGATTACGTATGCGCCATGTATAACAATTTTGCCTATTGTCGGGCCGTCGAAAAACTCATGGATATGACCCTCCCCGAGCGAGCGGAATATCTCCGCACCCTGGTTGCCGAAGTCCAGCGCATCATTGGGCACCTTTTCTGGTTAGGGACTCAGGCGTTAGACATCGGTGCCATGACGGTCTTTTTTTATACCTTCCGAGATCGGGAAATCTTGTTGGATTGGTTTGACGAACTTTGCGGGGCACGTCTGACAACAAGTTGGTATCGCATCGGAGGAGTGGAGAGAGATTTCACACCGTCGTTGATAGAAAAGATTCAAAAGTTCTTGGCGTATTTTCCCCCAAAAATTGATGAGTATATAGTATTTCTTGAAAAAAACCGTATTTGGCTGGCCAGAACCCGCGGTGTCGCCGTTATATCTGCGGAGGATGCCCTGAGTTTTGGATTAAGCGGACCCACCTTGCGTGGTTCCGGAGTCGACTATGATCTGCGAAAATATGAACCCTATAGTGCCTACCCCTGGTGTGAATTTAGTGTGCCAGTAGGGAAAAACGGTGATACTTACGATCGGTACTGGATTCGGATTGAGGAATTACGCGAAAGCATCAAAATTATTCAGCAATGTCTGAACCAGATGGAACCCGGCCCAATCATGGCTGACGTGCCCAGCGTGACCTTGCCACCTAAAGATCGGGTTTTCACCAATCTGGAGTCCATGATTCAGCAATTCAAACTCTTTTCCCAGGGTTTTGATGCGCCGGCAGGTGAAATTTACTGTGGAACCGAAGCGCACAAAGGCGAACTCGGCTTTTACATTGTGAGTACCGGGGGCGGCAACCCCTATCGCTTAAAAATCCGAGCTCCCTCCTTTATCCATATGGGAGCGTTTGATTACATGTCTCGGGGATATATGATCGCCGATGCCATCACCATTTTTGGCACCTATGATATTGTCATGGGAGAGTGTGATCGGTGATATGTTTTCCTCCCCTTTATAAGGGGAGGATTTAAGGTGGGGTAGAATCGTCACTAATCGCTACCTCCCATTTGAGAGCAATTGTGTTGTACTGGGATTTTAGGAGTAAGGAAAGTCTATGGGATTAAAACCCGTCACCACACCAGATGTTGAGGCCGAGACCATTGAACTCACCTTAGATGGTGAAACGGTTCAGACCAACGCGGGGGTCTCCCTCTATGAGGTGATTTCCAGTACCGGAAAAATTGTGCCGGCCATGTGTTATCACTATACCTTTGATCCTTTCGGATCTTGTGGAATGTGTCTCGTCATGCAGGAAGGGAAAAAGTCCCCGGTCCGGTCCTGCACGGCCAAAGCCGCAGCTGGAATGATCATTCGCACCGAAGGGGAAGATCTGTTTCTGGCCCGGAAAAAAGGTGTGGAGAAGCATCTCTCGGTCCATCCATTGGATTGCCCGGTGTGTGATGCCGATGGCCATTGCGAATTGCAGGACATGGCGTTTGACCACGGGGTGACCAATTTAGCCAATGCCAAACAAAAAAATATTCCCGAAGATACGCGCAGCCTGGTTTTGGACTTTAATATGAACCGCTGTATCGCCTGTGGCGAATGCATCAATATCTGCAAAGACGTGCTACGAATCGATGCCTTGCAATTTATGAAAAAGGACGGGTTCACCCAGGTGGTGGCCAAAGGCGACCAAGCCCTGGATTGTGAATTCTGCGGTGATTGTTTAGCGGTTTGCCCAGTTGGCGCCATTACAAATAAATTTTCTAAGTACGTGTACAAGCCCTGGCAACTGAAGAAAACCACCACCACGTGCAATTATTGCGGTGATGGCTGCCAACTCTATGTGGAAACCAAAGACACGGAAGTCGTTCGTGTCACTTCGCCTCTCTCATGGAAAAATAAATGGGGAGACCGAACTGATACCGTCCACGGACATGATGGAATCTGTGTGCGTGGCCGGTTTGGGTTTCAGTTCATTGACAGTTCCGCCCGCTTAAAGACCCCGTTGGTCCGCACAGAATCTGGCCTGCAACCATCACCATGGATTGATGCCTTAGACATGGCAACGAATCGCTTGAGTTCGGTGAAGGCACAATATGGCCCCCAGGCCATTGCGGGTCTCATCACCGCCCGCTGCACAAACGAAGATCTGTATGTGTTTCAAAAATTCATGCGCTCCGTGATCGGCAGCAATAATTTGGACAGCAGTGCACGATACGGGCATCTCAATTTTGTCCGGGCCATGCAACAAGGACTAGGTCTCCATCGAATGATGAATACTTCGGAGGAGATCAACAAAGCGAAGGCCTTGCTGATTGTTGGGGCCAATATTACCGAAACCAACCCCGTCGCCAGTTTGCGAGTGAAATCGGCCATCAGTTTGTATAACGCCCAAACCATCGTGGTGGATTCCGCCCAAACCAACTTGGCCAAACTGGCATCTCACCCCATTATGGTGAATCCTGGAACCGAAGGCCTTTATGTACAAGGGCTGGTCAAGTCGGTGATTCATCAAGATTTGATTGACGAAGAATCGACTAACGCCTACCCTCAAGCCTTGGCTGCGTTAAAACAAGCCGGAGGATCACTTTCCCTTGAGGAAGTCTCTAATCAGACCGGCGTAGATGTGGAACAATTCCATGAGACCGCTCGGATCTTCGCCGAAGCTCCTCGATCTATTATCATCTGTGGTGAAGGGATTCTCCGACAAGCCAACGGCTATCAGCATATGCTTCATCTCATCGACTTGGCATGGATTACCGGAAAGCTCAATCGGAAAGGATGTGGCATTAATACCTTTACTGAGGAAGCCAACGAACAGGGAGCCGTGGATATGGGCGTCGCGCCTGAATTTTTGCCCGGGCCCATCGGCTTTTCTGATTCTCAAGCCAGAGAAGGTTTTAGCCAGACCTGGGGGACACCTCTTCCCGATTCCAAAGGCGGGGCTCATCTCATAGAAATTCTCAACCGCTGTCGGACCGGAGAAATCAAGGCCTTATATCTGGTTGGTGAAAACCCACTCGAGACGCTGCCTGCTTCTTTTGATGTTAAGGGAGCTTTAGACAAATTGGACCTTTTGATTTGTCAGGATCCATTTTTAACTGAAGTCGCCAAGATGGCTCATGTGGTCTTTCCGGCCTCCACTTTCGCGGAAAAGGATGGGACGGTCACCAATCAGGAAGGCAAAGTACAATTTCTACGCCCTGCACTTGATTCGTTAGGAGACAGTACATTGGATTGGCATATTATGGTTGGGATGGCGAACGGCCTTGGGTCACCCATGGAATACGAAACGACTCAAGATATTCAAACCGAGATCAGGAAGATCCTGCCAGGATATTACAATTTAGGAAAGGCACCAAAAAACACCCCCAACTTTTCCAATTATTTCTCCAATGGATATGCACAGGAGGTGGAAGCCCGATATCAGGTCACGAAAAAGACCGCCACATCGGGGCCTTTCGGATTACGTATGATTCAGCTGATTTACCATTCTGGAAAACTGTCCACGCAGGCATCCGGCCTCATGAACATCTCACCCAATACCAAGCGCCTGCGCATGGGCTCAGAGGATCTCAAAAGTCTAGGCCTCGAACCTGGCGACACCATTTGCCTGAAATCTGACCAGGGTGTATTGGAAATGCAGGTGTCGGTGGATATGTCTTTGATGCCGGGTACGTGCACCGTTCCCGAACATTTCAATAATCCTCCAGTCAAAGATTTGATGCCGCTTCAGGTTGATCCTAGCACCGGGGTCCCTTATTTTAAATTGGCCTACGTCACGGTTGAAAAGGCCTGACAGAAAGAATCTCCACCGTTTTATGAGTATGAATAAGACCATTCTCAACAAAAAGTTTTTTAATGCGGTGCTATTTGGCGAAATCTGGACGGCCATGAAGGTCACCTTGAAACATCTCTTGCATCGTCCCATCACCTTTCAATACCCTCGGGAAAAACGCACCATTCCCGACGCCCATCGCGGAGCTCTTTGCCTCTTACGCTATGAAGACGGACAAGAACGGTGTGTAGGGTGTGATCTCTGTGAGGTCGCCTGCCCCTCTCGATGTATTAAGGTCATCAGCGAAGAAGATAAAGCCCTCCCCCTTCAACGGTATGCATCAGAATTTTACATCGATATCACCAAGTGTGTGTTCTGCGGATATTGCGTCGAAGCCTGCCCCGTCAATGCCTTGGCCATGACCAAGATGTATGAGTTCTCTACGCATGACAAGCGGACCCTGATGTTCGATAAAGAGCGTTTGTATCAAATTGGTGAACGTCATTTGGAAGATGCCAAAAAGTATTTATATGCCCACAACCAAGAGAAGGAAGGGGAAGAAAGCCACGCCTACCGCTACAATTTCCCCGTCTCTATCCAAAGTACGCAGGATCCATAGATCTCACCCATGATGTGGCTTCTTTTTCTATACTTCGCCACGGTCAGTATCGTGGCAGGGGTTTTGACTGTAGCGTTGCGAAATCCGGTGTATTGTCTCATGGCCTTACTGACACTGCTCCTCCACGTGGCTGGTCTCTTTGTGTTGCTGAATGCCGAATTCTTGGCAGTGGTACAAATCATTGTCTATGCAGGGGCCATTCTGATCCTCTACCTTTTCGTGCTGATGTTGATGAATCTCAAAACAGAAGAACAGCATCTCCATAAAAAATACGCCTTTTTCTTGTTCGCCGGAGCGGGCATCTTGGGAGAACTGCTCATCCTCTTGTTGCAATCTTCTTATGGCGGAAGACAAGGCACGGCCACCCCAGAAGTGCTTTTACAAACGGGGGGCAGTCAAGCGGTTGGATTGACGATGTTTAGCGATTACTTATTACTCTTTGAAATCATAGGGGTTTTCTTGCTGGGGGCGGTGGTTGGTGCGATTGTCCTGGCCAAAACCCCCGCAAAGACTGATACCCAAGAACCTGCAAACTCCCCGATACCCTAAAACCCCACGACCATGGTTCCAATTTCTGCCTATGTGGCACTCAGCGCCATTTTGTTTATGACCGGACTGATCGGCGTCCTGATTCGGCGTAATTTCATTATTGTGTTGATGTCAGTAGAGATCATGTTAAACGCCGCTAACATTAATCTGGTGGCCTTTTCCCATTATTTGAATTCCATGGCGGGGCAAATGTCTGCCTTATTTATCATTGCCGTGGCCGCTGCAGAAGCCGCGGTGGGCCTGGCGATCATTATTGTCATTTTCCGTGGCAAGATGGCCACAAACGTGGATCAGATCAATATTTTAAAGTGGTAATGTGTTTGACCTCCTTGTTCTCCTAATTCCTCTCTTTCCGCTGTTGGCTGTGCTAGTCAATGGATTTTGGGGCACTCGCTATTCCCATGCCTTAGCCGGACGTCTGGCCTTTGGCTCGGTGGGTCTATCTTTCCTGTGCGTTCTCGGTGTCTTGTTTACCATGCTGGGAAACCCGGAACCACGGGAAGTCATTGCCTATTCCTGGATCTTCGGCGGCGATCTCTCCATCAATCTTGCTTTTCTCATCGACCCCCTGAGCACCACGATGATGTTGGTCGTCACGGGAGTGGGGTTGCTCATCCACATCTATTCCGTGGGCTATATGCATGGCGAAGAGGGTTTCACCCGATTTTTCACCTATATGAACCTGTTCATGGTTTCCATGCTGTTACTGGTCATGGGGAACAACTATCTGGTGCTGTTCATCGGATGGGAAGGGGTCGGTCTCTGCTCTTACCTGCTGATCGGGTATTACTATGAAAAGATTTCAGCCGGAAAGGCAGCGACGAAAGCCTTCGTGGTGAATCGAATTGGTGACGCTGGATTCTTATTGGCCATATTCTTGATTTTTTCCCAATTTGGGACCTTGGACTACTCAGCCGTTTTTTCTCAAGCCTCCACGCTTTCCACGGGAATGGCTACGGCCATTGCCCTTTGTCTGTTCGTCGGCGCCATTGGCAAGTCTGCCCAAGTACCCTTATATACCTGGTTGCCAGATGCGATGGAAGGCCCCACGCCAGTGAGTGCGCTCATCCATGCGGCCACGATGGTCACTGCTGGTGTGTATATGGTGGTCCGAAATCATGTGTTGTTTGATATGGCACCCATAGCCTTATCCACCGTAGGCATTATTGGAGGGATTACGGCCCTTTTTGCGGCCACGATTGGGTTAGTGCAAAACGACATTAAGCGGGTATTGGCCTATTCCACCGTCAGCCAGCTGGGGTACATGTTTTTGGCCTGTGGAGTTGGCGCCTATACCGCGGCGATCTTCCACCTAGTGACCCATGCCTTTTTTAAAGCTTTGCTGTTTTTATCAGCCGGTGCCGTGATTCACTCCCTGGCTGGCGAACAAGACATCCGGAAAATGGGTGGGCTTCACGACAAGATTCCGACGACTTACAAGGTTTTTCTTATCGGTACACTCGCGATTGCCGGAATTCCTCCTTTAGCAGGCTTCTGGAGTAAAGATGAAATAATGGCTCACGCCTTCGTGCATGGCCATTATCACTTATACGTGCTCGCGGCACTTGGGGCGTTTCTGACAAGCTTTTATATGTTCCGACTCACCTATCTAACCTTTTACGGTCAATCCCGAGTTGACCCCCAGGTTGCGAAACATATCCATGAATCGCCACCCATTATGATACGTCCACTCATGATTCTCGCTGGCTTAGCCGTAGTCGGTGGTTTTCTTGGAGTGCCACCAGAACATGGATGGTTCCATAGTTTTTTACACGACGTGGCCACGCCACTTGGCGCCGAACCCCATGTTGTAGATTGGGGAGTACTGTTAGGGCTCATGGGTATGGCTTTCGCTATCGCATTAGGTGGATGGGCTTTAGCCCATTACATGTATTCCATACGTCCTCAGATGGCCAATGAATGGGCTGAAAAATCTCCTCGGGCCTATACGACATTGCTCAATAAATACTATGTAGACGAAGCGTATGATTTCCTGATCGTGGAACCTTTCAAAAAGCTTGGGATGCTGTGGAATTGGTTTGATCAGCATATTCTTGATCGGTTTGTCGCGGCCATTGGTCGAGGGACCGATATCAGTTCCTGGGCCATCACGTGGGTAGAAAAACACCTCATTTATGGGGGACTAAACGCCCTTGGGTACGCCAATCATTTACTGGCCTGGTCCTGGCGAAGGCTTCAAAGCGGTCAGGTTCACCATTATGCCGCCATTATCCTCATCGGCCTCGCCGTGTTGATTCACTTGGTCATCATCTGGTTTGCAGGGTCGTCATTCGCAAATTAAAGTCTGTACTAACATGCAAGAAGAACTACAAGTCGTCGGTTTTCCCATTCTGTCTTTTCTGACGTTCTTCCCCCTAATAGGTGCACTGATCCTCTGGTCCTTGAAGGATCAAGATCTTATTAAAAAGAGCACCTTGGGCATTGCCGGCATAGAAATGTTCGTGGCTGCATTGATGCTAATCCGGTTCGTGCCAGACACCGCAGCCATGCAGTTCGCCGAACGCCGTGAATGGATCCCCTTCTTAGGCATCAGTTACCACTTAGCCGTGGACGGGATTAGCGTTCTCTTTGTTGGACTGACAGCTTTCCTCACGTTGCTCCTGGTTCTTTACGCCTGGGACATTGGGTATTCCCATCCCAAAGCTTTCTTTATGAGCATCTTAGCCTTGGAAACCACGGTGATGGGGATTTTCGTCTCCATCGATTTAATCGTGTTTTTCGTATTTTGGGAATTGATGCTCATTCCCAGTTATTTCCTCATTAAGCTCTGGGGTCCTGGAGAAAACCGTCATTATGCCGCATTGAAATACGTTCTCTACACTTTAACGGGAAGTGTGTTCATGCTGGTAGGATTTTGTTTGTTGAGCCTGAATTATTTTGAGGCGAAACAGGTTTACAGTTTTGATTTGATCGACCTCCTTTCCGTCCAGATTCCTCTCAGCGAACAACTCCTGATTTTTTGGATGATCTTTTTGGGACTGGCCTTTAAAGCCCCCATACTCCCGTTTCATTCATGGTTCCCCGATGCCTTGGTGCAAGGCCCGATCCCCATGTCGGTCATTTTTGCAGGGATCAAAATGGGGACGTATGGCTTCCTACGCTTTTCGTTTCCTTTAGTCCCCGACGCGTCTCAACATCCCACAGTCGTCGCCATCCTCATGACGCTCGGTTTAGCCGCCATTGTCTATGGGGCCATCGTGGCGATCATTCAACCTGATTTCCGTCGCTTGCTGGTGTTTAGCAGTATTAGCCACTTGGGGTTTATCGTCATTGGCCTCTTTGCCCTGAACTTTCAGGGAATTCAAGGCAGCCTGCTCACGATGATTAATTTAGGGTTTAGTACGGCAGGGTTATTTTTCCTGGCGGGATTTATCTACGAGCGCTTGGGCCATACCGACGTTCGCCGCTGTACCGGCCTCGCCAAAAAAATGCCGTTATTGGCTACGTTCATGTTGATCATAGGAATGGCCTCCATAGGCTTACCCGGCACAAACGGATTTATTGGTGAATTTTTAATCCTACTGGGTGCCTTTCAAGCTTGGTGGGTCTATGGCGCCATTGCGGTCACGGGAGTTATTTTTGCCGCAGCGTATTTCCTGTGGTTTTACGAACGGGCTATTTTCGGACCCTTAAAGGAGTCCCTTCCCGCAGCCATACAGGATTTAAATACACGAGAATGGGCTATCGGAGTGGCCCTTTCCGTGATGATTTTCTGGATCGGCGTCTATCCCTCTCCCTTTTTACATATGGTGAATGGATCCGTGCAGGCTGTTGTTGACCGAATGAACCCTGGTATTACGACCGCTCAACATCATGATTCGACCTTTTCTTCGGAAGTCATTCGGAACTAAACATGATGGGTGAATATTCTTTATTGATTATTCTCTTTGCCCCATTCTTGGGCGCCATAACATTGGTGTTTATCCCTCGACAGGAAGAACTGTTGGTGCGAATAACCGCCGCCGTGTCAGCTGGCCTTTCGCTTTTAGCCTCCTTTTACGTTTTTCTAGCCTACGACACGGCCAAAGGTGGATTCCAATTTGTTCAACGGTTTGCCTGGTCTGAGGAATTAGGCATTGCCTTTTATGTGGGGGTGGATGGGATAGGAGGACCGTTGGTCTTTGCATCGGCCATTTTGTTATTCGCAGGGATTTTTATCTCGTGGCACATCAAGGATCGGACCAAAGAGTTTTACATTTTCCTCCTCATTCTGGCAGCAGCGACCATTGGTGTCTTCATGTCGCTGGATCTCTTTTTCCTCTATTTCTTCTATGAAATGTCGGTGTTGCCCATGTACTTGTTATTGGGTGTGTGGGGAAGTCATACCAAGGGGTATCTTTCCATGACCAACCCCGAAGACCGAAACCTTCGGGATTCTGTCGGATTTATCTTCAATTTCGGTTCTAATAGCAAAGAATATGCAGCCATGAAGCTGACCCTCTTTTTGTCAGCCGGCGCCGTGGTGGCCTTGATGGGCATCTTGCTCATTTACCATTTTTCCGGACTGCATACGTTTGACATTCTGGTCTTGCGGGAACAAGCCCATTTCCCCGATACGATGGCCACCATTATCTGGCTTCTGATTTTTTTTGGTTTTGCCTCGATCGCCCCGATTTGGCCGTTGCATTCTTGGTCGCCTGTGGGCCATGCCGCCG
>JAZFZJ010000100.1:0-11312 GCA_036443915.1 Nitrospirales bacterium | reverse complement strand
GGTTACCGAAGAAAGGGAAAAGAGCGGGAATGGGGCCTTCTATTGTTTCAGGAGGTATCCCATGTCCCACGTGTTTATTGCTACCCTTACTCCCAAAACCCTTGCGGGATTCGTTTTTGCTTGTTGTGTCTTCCTCATCTCTAATATCGTTCAAGCGGGGCCAACTAATTCTGTAACCCTTCAATGGTCCCCTAACCCAGAGCCTCACTTGGCGGGATACAAGATTTATCATGGAACAAAATCTGGGATATATGGGGATTCCCAGAAAGTTGGCAATACGACAACGTATCAATATACAAATTTAGTATCTAACACAACCCATTACTTTACCCTCACCGCATACGATGCATTGGGAAATGAGAGCCCTCCCTCACAAGAAGTATCGACAACGATTACTGAAACCGACAGCGTGTTATCCATTCCCCTTAACGGCAACGGGACTGTCCAAAGTAGTCCCGTAGGGGTATCATGCTCTGGCAGTTCCTGTGAAGGGACGTTTTCCCCGGACACTTCGGTGACACTCACAGCTGTTCCCAAAAGTGGTTATACATTTTCTGGATGGACTGGCCCCTGTACAGGGAACGGAGCGTGTTTCCTCACTCTGTCGCAATCAGCTACTGTCACGGCTAATTTTTCGACCACTTCATCGACCGGGGGTAGTGAAGGAACACCGGTTAAAACCTGGTCCGCGGTTGATCAGATCCCAGGAGGAAATTGGACGGATTCCACATGGGACAATAGGAGTTTTAGGAATTTGCTAGAGGGCACATCCATCACAACTAATGGATCAATCGTCCAATTGACGTTGCGAGGCAGGTCCTCTGATAGTTATACCATACAACGGGTTTCGTTGGTGCAACGAGAAGGGAATACGCTCAATGGAGACGACGCCACCTTTCGTCAAGTCACGTTTGGTGGCACTTGGGATGCGGGTGTGACTGTGCCAGCTGGGGGACTGGTAACGAGTGACCCGGTAGCGTTTGATCTGAAGGCGGGACAGGATGTATTTGTGACGTTTTGGGTCCCCTCAGGTAATCCCACGGTTTATCGAGATGGCGCTTCCACCACGACCACCTGGGTCATTAAAAACACGGACCACTCCTCAACCATTGATTGGGGGAATCTGGCGATCACTGCCACACGTCCTTATGTCTATATTGCGGAGCGTTTGGAAGTCACCAATAAACAGCCTCAACCTACCCCCCCGTCTGGTGCGGGAACCTCTGATTTACTGTGGCGCAATCCGAGTACTGGAATGCTAGCTCTGTGGGTCATGGATGGGTTAAATATCCAGTCGGTTGAATTTCCAGGAAGTTATCCCATGGAGTGGAATATTGAGCAGGTGGGAGATGTCAATGGAGATGGGAAAACCGATTTGCTGTGGCGGAATAAAATTAATGGGCTCGTGGCCCTCTGGCTTATGAATGGAGAGAGTATTGTCTCTCAGGTCATTCTGGGTAGGGTTAGTGCGGAATGGGTAATTGCCGGAATGGGTGATGTGAATAACGATGGCAAAGCCGATGTGGTTTGGCGCCACAGCAGTACTGGTACGGTGGGGATGTGGCTGATGAATGGTGTAAGAGTCGCCTCCGTGGTTACCGTCGGTTTTGCACCTTCGGAGTGGGAGATTGTTTATTTGGGCGATGTGAATAGCGATGGCAAAGCCGATGTGGTTTGGCGCCACAGCAGTACTGGCGCGGTGGGGATGTGGCTGATGAATGGTGCAAAAATCGCCTCCGTGGTTTCCCCCGGTGTGGTACCTTTGGAGTGGGAGATTGTACGTTTGGGGGATGTGAATGGAGATGGGAATAAGGATCTAGTGTGGCGCTTGGCCACCAGTGGTGAGGTGGCCATCTGGCTGATGAATGGGGCAGCGATCGTATCCTTGAAGTCCCTTGGTACCGTGCCCTTGGAGTGGGAGATTGCACAGGTGGGAGATGTGAATGGGGATGGGAAGGATGATGTCATATGGCACAATACAATTAACGGCCAGGTGGTGGGTTGGCTAATGGATGGATTAACTATCAGTTCGGTTGAGCTCATTGGGAGTGCTTCCACCGATTGGAAAATTCAAGATTAGGGCCGCTTGCGATAAAAATGTAAAGGTATTAAACTCGAAGTAGATACTGGATTAAATTTAAGGTCAGTCGCAGGGGAGGGGATCGATGAGTAGTCAAACTCAACGGAAGGTGGCCAGAGTCCCAATTTTACTTGGGGTAGGTGGCAGTTTACTGTTGAGTTTGTGTCTCTGTGGACTCCCGGGCTTAGCGCTAGGCTCGGACTCGACAAGATCACTACAAATTGAAGCCGACCGAGTGACGGGGCAGTTGACGCACGTGACGTTGCGCAGGGTGTTAGACCAGTTCCATGAACAATTAGGAATTGACTATGTGGCCTCCGAGACCGAACTGGATCAATTCCTGTCCGTTGAACTACACAATGAACCCTTGTCGAGTGCCTTAGCCAAGATTTTAGCCCCGTGGGACTATGCCTTCAGCACGAATAAGGCTGGGCACTTACAAACCCTCTATGTGATGGCCAAAGCCCCTTCGGAAGTACTCCAAGCCGATAGGATGGCTAAAGGTAGGGGATCCGATATTGATATACCAAAGGATAGTGATTTCTCAAAGCATGGGGGAGGTGAGCCAAGGTTTGGCCTGGGGCGTGAGAACCAGCGGGCGAAGAAGGCGAGCATTTCTGAGCAGCCCACGAGTACTTTTCCGGCAGAGTTGAAAACCATGGAGGGAGCAGGGATGAGTGCGTCGGTGGCATCGACCGTGGCCGTTCCCATGGAGATAAGTCCCCCTGGGCCAGGAAGCTCTATGCAGATTTTGCCTGTTACTGGAGAAGGTATGCAGATCACTCCAGGCGATAGTGCCTCGACCATGGAAATTATCCCTCCGACGTCCTATCTTCCGATGGAGATTCAGCCAGTTCCCGAGCATGTGCAACAAGAAATGCTTCGGAGTCTTAGTCCTTAATTACGCCCCAAAGCCATCCGCATTGCTCTTCTGTTCCTTAAAGCAGGATCAATGTCAAATTAATTAGTTTGCCAATACATTACGAAAGCTCGAAATCACGGTATAAGCCTGTTGAACGGGGAGCCAACTTTCGACACACCGTTATTGGACTGGAATAGTATTTCCACTCATTCCTCCAAAGTTGAGATATCGCCTGGATCCTGGCCAAGTTCTTGGGCCTTTAAGACTCGTCGCATGATTTTGCCCGACCGGGTTTTTGGTAATGCTGCCACAATATCAATTTCCCTTGGGACGGCAATTTTGCCCAACTCTTGTAATACGTGGTCTTGTAAACTTTTGATGAGATCGGGTGTTTCGGTTTGACCTTGCTTTAAGATGACAAAGGCTTTGATCATTTCTCCTGCGGTTTTATGTGGCTTGCCGATCACGGCGGCTTCGACCACTGCCTCATGACTCACTAAGGCACTTTCCACTTCTGCTGTGCCAATTCGATTTCCTGCTACTTTTACTACATCATCAGCCCTCCCCATAAACCATAAATATCCGTCCTCGTCTTTGTGACACACATCTCCAGCGGTATAAACGCCAGGAATAGTGTTCCAATAGAGGAGATACCGATCTGGCTCTTTATAAATCGTTCGCATCATAGAGGGCCATGGTTTTTTAATGACGGCAAATCCACCACCATGGGTAACGCTATTGCCTTCACGATCGGTGACATCGGCTTCAATTCCTAAAAATGGGCGAGTAGCTGACCCTGGCTTGAGCGGAACACAGGGGAGGGGTGTGACCATAATCATCCCGGTTTCGGTTTGCCACCATGTGTCCATGATGGGTTTGGTTCCCCCCGTGACGCGATGGAACCATTCCCAGGCTTCGGGGTTAATGGGCTCACCGACTGATCCTAGAATTTTAAGAGAGGATAGATCATATTTTTGGGGCCATTTCTCTCCAAATTTCATCAATAACCGGATGGCGGTTGGGGTGGTATAGAAAATCGAAACCCCATACCGTTCAATCAAATCCCACCAGCGTCCGGGATCGGGATAATCGGGTTTGCCTTCTGCCGTTAAGATGGTAGCGCCATTCAGAAGAGGGCCATAGACAATATAACTGTGTCCCGTAACCCAACCTGGATCGGCTACGCAAAAATACACATCCTCTTCTTTGAGGTCGAACACATATTTAGTGGTGAGGTAGGTTCCCACCATATACCCGCCATGGACATGCACGACCCCTTTGGGTTTGCCCGTGGTTCCGGAAGTATACAGGATATACAAGGGAGTTTCTGAGTCCAAAGGCTCCGCTTCACATTTTGGAGATTCATCTTTGATCCACTCTTCCCAATCCAACTCTTTAGGTGCCTGCAGAGGATGGGATAATTTCTCGCGTTGGACAACGATGACTTTTTCGACCGAGGGACAATGAGCGACGGCTTCATCCACAACTGGCTTAAGAGGAATTTTCTTGCCTCGGTCATAGCCGGCATCTGCAGTAATGACCACTTTTGCTTCACAATCCTTAATGCGAGCGGCTAAAGCGGTGGCACTGAACCCCGAGTAAACCACCGAGTGAATCACGCCAATGCGAGCACAGGCCAACATCGCCACAATTTGCTCAGGAATTTTGGGAAGATAGATTGTGACTCGGTCTCCTTGTTGAAGGCCTAGGTTTTTCAGGGCATTGGCGCATTTGTTGACTTGGCGGTACAACTCGCCATAAGTATAAATCCGTTCTTGTCCCTCCTCTCCTACCCAAATGATGGCCACTTTATTCCTGCGCCAGGTTTGTACGTGTCGATCCAAACAGTTGTAGGAAATATTACATGTCCCCTCTAGGAACCATTTAGCCCAGGGATAGTTCCATTCCAGAACCTTCTTCCAGGGGGAAAACCAGTGGAGTTCCTTGGCGATGCCTTCCCAGAATGATTCGGGATCCTTAATGGATTCCTTGTAGGCCTCTTCATAATCCTGAATATGGGCGTTGGCCTTGATTTCCGGTGGAGGAGGTATCACTCGGGTGGATCGTTGTAGAGTCTTAATGTTTTCACTCATACTGTCTTCCCCTCCTTTGGTATGTGGCTGGTATTATTAGAAAAATCATCGTTCTGTGGAATGTAAAAGGTAAGGCCATTATGCTGAGCTGAGGCCGTGGCTTCAAGTGGGTGGGGGAGGGTAATCATCCGGAATTCTTGAAAAGGCAGAAAATTGTACCAATTTTATGAAAAGTACGGAAAGATGAAACGAGGCATGGAACGTCTTCTTAAGTCCGAATGGCAAGGAAGGGGTGATTGGAAACCCAGCATGAGAAAGCTGGGATAGGGGAACTCATCTCGGGTTAATTGAACATGTGTTGAGATGAGACTAGTTGTGCTTGTAATTTCCCAAACTTTGCAGCGTAATCGTCTTGACTCCGACGGATGACCTCATGGGCCTCTTCTCGTCCATACACGTGTGTAATCTCACAATGTTTCTTTTGTGAACCGGGAACATCTTTATAGGTCAGAAAATAATGCATGAGTCGTTCCACGAACGAGACTGGACAATCTTTGATATCCATCCATTGTTCGTGGACGGCATCACCTTTGAGAATGGCCACGATTTTATCATCGGCTTCGTCGCCATCAATCATGCGCAGGCCACCTATAGGAATGGCTTGAAGGAGCACATCTCCATGGGTGATGCTTTTTTCGGTCAAGACGCATATGTCCAAGGGATCATGATCACCCACGAGTCCAGGTCGGCAAGCTTGCTTGGCACTCAGTTCCGCCACCGACGGGCCACAATAGGTTTGAGGAATCAACCCATAGAGAGTAGGGCAGACGTTGGAATACCGCTGAGGACGATCTACCCGCAGATGTCCAGACTTTTTATCTAGTTCATATTTAACCGTGTCCGTTGGCACAATTTCGACATACACTGTGACGCACGTGGGAGCTTCTTTTCCAATTTCGACGCCGTGCCAAGGATGAGATTTACAGGGAAACCCAAGTTTTTGCCATAAAGCAAAAAAGTCTTGATCGTTCATGAAAGCGTTCCTTACTGGAATGAGAGATAAAAAGAAAAAAAGCGTTCAGTAAATTTTCGGTCAAAACTTGCGAAAAGTTGAACATCAGAGAGTCAGCATTTGACTAGAATAATGATGATTAGAAACGGGTAGAAACAAAGAAAAATTTCTATCAAAAAAAAAGGATAACGAGATTAGGGAAGAGGTTGATGATTGGGGTGAAGCCAATCGAGGAAGGTTTTTACCGGATTAAAGGTTGAACGAGGGATTTCTACAAAAAGTGTGAGCCAGTGCGCCATCCCGCCATTCCATAATCCAGGCCATTCTAAAGCTTTTAGCGGCCGTCCTTGGTAGGACTTCAGGGCCATGAATCCTGTTTCTGGATCCATGAACTCAAACAAATTAAACGGTTTCCCTTGATAATCCCTTATCGCACATACCATATCGACGGGATTAAAGTGAGTTCCGGAAGCAAACAGGTGTTGCTGAGATTCCGACTGAGGGGCAATTTGTGATTGCTCAACAATTTGCCGGGAGCAGGTCCCATCGGCATGCTCAACCCAGAAGGGACCTCCACCTGGATCTCCAGTATTGGGAACGACCCCGCATACCCGTATGGGGCGATGTAGCAGTTGTTTCAAAAATGTCCACCTTTCTGATGGTGACAATGACCAATAGGAGGGAGAAAGTTGATGTTGAAGATCTTGTTGAACAAAATTTCCAGTCTCTTGAATAATTGTATCCTTTTCAGGGGCATTGCTTAGTTCTTGAAGATGATGAAATACCTGTTCCTGCACCGCAAGCAAATAGCCCCCCAATCGTGTCCGCCCGTCCACAATAGGGTCTTTCAAATAGTCAGGGGTGACATTATCAATATTAGAGATGAATACAATGTCACCTTGAATATCGTTCAGATTGTCCAATAGTGCACCATGTCCCCCAGGGCGAAAGAGGAGGCGCCCCTCATCGGTTCGAAAGGGTTGGTTGCCAGAGTCCAGCGCGACGGTGTCGGTTGATGGTTTTTGAATGGAGATGGTTAGGTCGAATCGCACCTCCGATTTTCCCGAAGTGTTTTGAATCTGTTGTAGCTTCGCTTTGGCTATATCTTCGTATTGGGGGGAAACAGTCAGGTGAATCTTGACTGTCCCTGGGGAATCAGCAAGGTAACGAAAGGCTTCATGGACGTGTTCTTCCAGGGAAGTACGGGGACCGTTCGGATAGCGATGGAAGGGAAGCAAGGCTTTGGGTAAGTCAGCATACCCTAACCCTGGGGTCAACAAAAGAGTTTGCAGAAGGGTTATCATATCTTGTGATTGGCAAAGTTGTAGAAAATCCTGCCCTTTGCGCTGGAAATGGGTTTCTAGATCTGAAATGAACGGGAAATCCTGGAGATGTTTCCACATCTGTTCGATCGCCAAGGGAAGGCCTTGACCCTGAATAGAGCCTGAACCAGGTGACGAACGTTCCTGTAAAAATTGCAGGAGGTCTTTGAACATGCGAGTGGCAGCCCCCGAGGCAGGAATGAATTTACTGAATCGTTCGGCCTGGCGGACTTTTTCAAACTGTTGTTGATAATAAGAGAATTGGTTGGGATGGAGTTGAATGATCCCATCGTTCAATCGGCAAGGGCGAATAATTTTGATTGGCGGTATTCCCTGCCGAAGGCGTTGTAGTTGGTTTTCGACTTGAGACACAGAAATCCCACGCTTTTCAATTTCAAGGATATCCTGTGGTGTGAGCATCGATGTGATTTTTTTCCAGTGGTTTCAACACCTGTTCGGTGAGAGATACGGAATCATGAGGTGTTGGCAGGTCCGAATTTGAACATTTTGGTTAAAATGGCCTAGGAAATATGATAAAACTTCATTGTTCCATGTTTATTTATTTTAAGAGGAGAACATCATGGCTCGAAACTTCACTCTCTTTCAAGGTTTGGCTGGGGTACTTGTTCTGCTCATAATCAGTCTTACGGGGTGTACAACAAAATCCACAACAGATGGAACCACCGATGTTATTTCTTCCACTTCAGGGAAATCCTGGTGGACCGAAGATGGCCTCGTCAAAAATGGTGAACATGCCAGAGCGTTTGTGGCTTTCAACTTTACTAATCTTCTTCAAGATATGGCCAAGGGAGAAGGGGAATATTTGGCAGCCTTTGGAAATGTGTTAGGAGTACCCTTTGATCAGCAAGCAAGGTTTCAACATCTGGTACAGGCCAATTACTCTAAATTGGCGACGTTCGACCGTAATCTAAGAAGAGGGGAAGATCTCAACAGCTTTATCAGGGAAGTTCAGCAAACCTGGGAGCTCTCTCGAGTCAAAAGTCTATGATTCTGGTTGCCTCGACGCATGGCAGAAATGTGACGCGGGCATTTCCTGAACGAGATGGTCTCGCCCGTCATGTTCGAAAGGCTTACTAGAGAGTCAAAACCCTAATCTGCGCCTCCTTGTAAATAGCCGAGTCCGATTTTTAAGGCGCGGCGGGTAATCTCCGGCCAACGGGCCTCTGGATATTCAGCTAAAATATTCGCCGCTTTGACATCTTGGATATCCAGTTCTTTGACTCGAATTATACCATCGTCAATTTTTACATCAGCCACAGATCTTTCTCCTTTTTGCCTGCAAAGACTCCTAGTCAACGAATGGAAGCACTTGGCCAGGCAACGTTACAATGTACAAAATCTTTCATTTCTTGACAGGTTGTGGGGTCAATGCTAGCATTTTCTTAGTGATTCGGAAATACAATTTCTCTAAAAACCCCTGCTTGTTTCTTTGCTTTGGAAGGGAACTTATGCGTGGCCAATTAAAAAATTTGGATAGGCACTTCGGTAAAATGGCTGGTTCAGCAATTTTCGCCTGTCTCCTTGTTGCCTGTGGGGGCCCACCCGATTGGGTAAAAGAGGGAGCGGGGATTATGAATAAAGATGATTCCAAGTCTATTTATGGAGTGGGTGCTGTCATTGGTGTGAAAAATGAACCATTAGCCTGGGAAACTGCGGAAAATCGGTCACGGGCGGAATTGGCCAGGACCTTCCGAACGTATACCGCCTATCTCATGCAAGATTATGCGGCTTCCACCGCTGCGGGAGATTTTACCAAATCAGCCGAAGAACAAAATGTGGAGCGAGCTGTAAAGACCTTTTCGGCGGTAACATTAAATGGAGTCCGTCCCATTGATCGGTATAAAGATGAAGATACTTCCACGTACTATGTGTTGACCAAATTATCCTTTGGGGAAATGAAAGAAGCCCTTCAACAAGCGCAAGAACTGGATGCGGAGGTTCGAGAATATGTCCGCAAAAATGCTGAAAAGGCGTTTAAAAAGTTAGAACAGGAAGAAGCGAAGCGGTCTGGCGGTCTATAGCACGTTCATCGATATTCCCTTCGTACTTATTTTTAATTCAGACAGGGAGTTGCTCTTGCCTTTCCTTCCTCAAACTTTTCGTTATGTTGGTGTCCTGCTGGCTGGCCTTTGCGTGTTATCTTTGGGGTCATGTGGTAAAGAAAAAAAGGTCACCAGGGTGGATCCTGATGTGGTCACTGACTTTAGTGGGCGTTGGAATGACACCGATTCCAAGTTGGTTGCAGAAACCATGATCAAAGAAATGTTGAAATTGCCATGGTTAGAGAAATTTACCGTTGGGAAGGGACGAGAACCGGTGGTTATTGTCGGAAGGATTTTGAATAAAAGCCACGAACATATTGATGTTGGAACGTTTGTAACCGACCTTGAGCGGGCCATGACCAATTCCCAAAAAGTCTTGTTCGTGGCCAGTAAAAGTGCTCGAGAAGAAATTCGGGTTGAACGACGGGAACAGGCAGTTCATGCGCGGGAGGATACCCAAAAACGTCCGGGGCAAGAGCTTGGGGCTGATTTCATGATGAAAGGCAAAATTTCTAGCATCGTAGATGAAGCGGATGGTGTGAAAGCCATCTATTATCAGGTCGATTTAGACCTGATTAATTTAGAGAATAATGTAAAATCCTGGTACGGACAGAAAAAAATTAAAAAGGTCGTTGAACGTAAACGGCTGTTGTTTTAACGCAATGCCTTCTGGTGAACTTTTTTTCTTCTTGGTGCTTCTCGTTTAGTTTTCATTCAATCTCCCCTCGATTTTTTCTTCGTTCTGGTCACCTCAGCCTCTGTTTACTCTGCAAGGCCCTTAGAACCCAATTGAGAAGTCAGCTTGGTCTTTTCCTCCTCCTTATGTTGTTGACAGGTTGTAGTGGAACCTTTTCTCATTATGAGAAGGTTGAACGCAGTTTACAGAATGGTGAACCAGCCAAAGCCGTCGAATTGATTGAAGCCGCGGAAGACGATTATGGTGCCGATAATCATCTGTTGTATTTGATGGATCAAGGGATGGTTCTCCATCTAGCAGGGCGGTACCAAGAGAGCAATACCATTTTGGAAGAGGCCGACAAATTAATTGAGGAACAGTACACAATCCGTTTTCGTAATCAATTTTCTGCACTCCTTCTCAATGAAACGCAACTTCCCTATAAAGGTGAGCCATTTGAGCAGGTACTGATCAATGTGATTAAAGCGCTTAATTATGCTTTGTTACAAAATTGGACTGAGTCCTTGGTGGAAGCTCGAAAGATTGACCATCGACTCAATGTCTTCAGTGACCGGACTCAGGGGGATGAGTACCAGGAAGATCCCTTTGCAAGGTATCTGACCGGGATTTTGTATGAGATTGCCGAAGATTGGAATAATGCCTATGTGGCCTACCGCAAAGCCGAAGTGGTCTATGAAGACACGCAGGCCTGGTCGGGGATATCGATTCCGGATACCTTAAAGACAGACTTGATACGAGCCACGGCTGCCTTACATCTTGAGGAAGATGGCGAACATTTTCGTATGAAGTATCCAGAAGTGGACTCCGTTTCACCAATGGGTGATGATGCCAATATGGCTCAACTTATTGTCGTGACGTACAATGGTCGAGGCCCAAAGAAGGAAGATCGTTATATCGATGTGCCTGTGAGTCTCGATGCGCTGAAGCTAGTTTTCTTGGCGAAAGGAGTTGGAGGGAGCAGTACACGTGCTACTCGTGGCAGAGATACCTTACTCTACGGGATTCATGGCCGCGTGGCACGAATTGCCGTACCGCAGTTAATACCCCAACGAAGTCAGGTAGCCTATAGTTTAATCGAACTAGCGAGTGAGACTCGGACACTCACAACGCACTCGCAGCGGATATACGATATCGGTGCGGTAGCGGAAAAAAACTTAGATGATGTCTATCATCAATTGGTCGTGCGAGCCGTCGCTCGTGCTGCCATGAAAATGGCGGCCGCGGAAGGAATTGGAGCGGGCGC
>JAZFZJ010000099.1:0-2112 GCA_036443915.1 Nitrospirales bacterium | reverse complement strand
ATTAGGGGCCGTACATTCAGCAAAGCCTCCTAGTCGGGTATAACTGGTTTTTTCTTCCCAATCACTATCCACAAAAATGACAAAGTCCTCATTTTCTTGGAGAAGCGCCTGCGGAATATACGAGTTGAACAAGAGGTCTCCATAGGAAATGATGATGTCATGATCGTGGTGGCTTTTGGCTTGGAGTGCCTTCAACAAGGAGTCCAATTCACCGGTCTCGGCAAAGTCGTCATTGTCGACGTATGTCAGATGAGGCAGATTTACGGCCTCTTTTTTATAACCTCGAACCACGCTGATATCTTTGACCCCGACCATGTTATAGGCATCCATTATATGCGCGAGAATCGGCACCCCTCGAATCGGAACCATGGTTTTGGGTTTATCGTCGGTGAGTTCGCCCAGCTCATCCCCACGAGAAGCAGCCAACACGATGGCTGATGCGCAGTCGGCACTTTTCGGAAGATAGCGCTGTTCCGCTTCTAATAGTTCAGCTGCACCTTGCAGACGAAAGATTTCTGAGACTGGAATAATTTTGTCTTCAATGGACAGGAGATTTTCCTGTTTTTTGAGAATGCGGGCCGTTGATTGCATTGTGGCAATTGCAGCACGAAGCATGTGGTTGGCCCAAATGACCAGAGAAATTCTATGCTGGCGGAATACATCCGTAGGTGTGGAATAGTATTTAGTGGGAACAATGACCACGGGGCATCGATCCCCCCATTCCCGTTTGAAGGCTAAGATCTCATCAGGTATGGCTAGTGCACTGTGAATCAAGATCCCATCAGCTCCAGCTTCGTGATAGGCCTCGGCTCTACGCACGGCTTCTGCTAATCCCCATCCACAAATAAAGGCTTCTACTCGTGCGATGATGCAGAAATCTGGGTCTGACTGTGCATCTTTCCCGGCTTTAATTTTCCCGCAAAATTCATCCATGTCGGCTAGGGGTTGAGCCTCACCTTTGAGAAAGCTATTGGTTTTGGGGAAAAGTTTATCTTCAATGCAGACGGCGGCAATCTGGCGTTGTTCCAGCTTCCGAATGAGGCGTTGCATATTATTGAAATTGCCATAGCCTGTGTCGCCGTCGAGTAAAATGGGAATCTGCGTGGCATCAGACATAAATTCCAAATTATCCAGGACTTGAGTCCAACTGGCCTCATTATTGTCACGTACGCCGAATTGCGCAGAAATGGAGAGCCCGCTTGCCCAGATGCCGTGGAAGCCCGCTTCTTCGACAATTTTCGCACTGAGGCCATTGTGCGCTTCACAAATAAATTCGAGCTGTGAGGACAATAGGAGTTTTTTGAATTGGGCAGATTTTAGTGGGCGGCGTTCGGTTGGCATAATCAGAGAATGTGAGTCGTTACCAGGTGGTTAATAAGAATTACCGGAGTCTACATCAAGGAGAGTCCTGATGCCAAACATTTTAGTACCTGATTTGTGCTGAGAAAGGGGTTGGCCGTTGTAGTTGTTGGATGGAGATTAAGGGCCGAATGATCGTTGCAAAAACTAACTGCGGATGTTGGAAGAGTAAGGGGAGAAGGACAAGAGCATAACCAAAAGACTATGCCCTTGTCCGATGAATAATGAATCAACTAGGGGGTGCGGCTGGTGATTTCGAGAAGATGATATCCAAATTGGGTTTTGACAGGGCCATGGACCTTGCCAATCTCCTCATGAAATACAACGGCATCAAATTCCTTGACCATTTGACCAGGGCCGAATTCTCCAAGATCGCCGCCTTGTTTGCCTGATGGACAGGTGGAATGTTCCTTGGCGAGAGCAACAAAATCTCCTCCCCCCTCAATTTGTGTTTTTAAGTTGTTACATGCTTCTTCTGTTGAAACCAAAATGTGCCGGGCACGCGCTTTCGCCATGAGTGTTCTCCTTTGAGGCTAGATATATGGACAAAAGCCTTTTTCTCATGATTGGCGCTCTCACGTCAAATCTCCATCAGGATCAATCAGGGAAGCCTGTGAGACACCACATCCATGGATCTCCAGAGGAAATCTCCGGGTAGGGTTTGGTGGTCCCAGCTATCAGGAAAGTGTTGCTTGAGTTCCGGTCATGATTTGGTGGAGTGAATCAGAGAAAGCAGGTGAGAGGAGTCTCAAC
>JAZFZJ010000098.1:0-4538 GCA_036443915.1 Nitrospirales bacterium | reverse complement strand
CTATGAAAGAGGTTAGCTTCCACGTAGGTTATGGAGCCACAACTTTTATTTGGGTTGTATTAGGGGTGCCGGCAAAAGTGCCGACCTCGTAGTCAATGGAGCGCAAAACCAGTCAATGAGCCAAACGGCTAAGTGCTTGTTTTAATTGACTAGTGTTGACTCGTATTGATTGGAGAAACATACCGAGAAGACCTTTATGATCGTCACTCGTTATGAACCGAATTCGAAGACTTTGATTTGGGGTTTTTCTTCACGATTTATATAGTCAAAATCAGTAGGGTTTCCAGACTTATATCGTGGAAAGAGATTGCGGTTTCGTTGTGAGGAAGAAACGTTGGATTCTGGGGTGGGTTGGGTACGCCAACCAACCGATGGTGGCGATGGTTTCCGCCACCCACTATCTTCTTGATGTGGGATTCTCCAGTTGGATGATTCCATTATGGTGTCGGATAGGTTAGACCGGTAAGTTTTTTCCTCAGGGAGCGTCAGGCTTGTGGAGGATTTTTCCAGGACGCCTGCGGCCATGATGGCGGGTAAAAGCGCCAGAAGGGCCCAAACCCAAAACAAACCTGGAATCTCCCATTCGGGTTGAAGGGTTGTGGTCATGGGGTCTTCTCGACATATTTCTGCCAGGCTAGGGTATCAAACCAATACGCATGTGCAGAGGCGAGCCAGGTGTCGGCTTCATGACTGATAATCCACGCGTTGAGAAAGTAAATGAAGTCGGGATCTCCTTTGTTGACGGCAAAGCCTGCCTTGGTGGCGAGCAGGGGTTCGGATAACGGTTCATCAACGATTCCAGGATGGTTCAAGGCAACAAATGTAGGGATCGGATTGAGTTCAACATAGCCATGGACCTTCCCGGTCGTGACCGCTTGAATGGCTTCCTGACTGGAGGCAAACGTTTTAATTGTGGCGTGAGGAAACACACGGCGCGCCAGATCTTCGGAAACGGTATCCGTGACCGCCGTGAGGATACTGTCCGGTCCGTTGAGATTCGTGAGTCCCGTAAAGTTTTTGGTTAAGGCCATGTTCGTGACCAAACCTACCCCTGAAGACGCATAGGGCTGGCTGAAATTCACTTTAAGGGCTCGTTGGGGAGTAATCACCATCCCTGCCACGATAATATCCACTTTCCCGTTCAGGAGTGCTGGGACAATATTTTCCCAGTCAAATTCATGAAATTCCGGTTTCACCCCTAGGTCTTTGGCTAATTGCTTGGCGACGTCAATCTCAAATCCAACTAATTCTCCCTTTTTGGTTTTTAAGGTCCATGGGGTAAATAAGGAGACGCCGACACGTAATGTCTCTTTTGCAAGGACGCTTTCCAGTGTTCCTGGCTGAGATGGTGAGGCCTTCTCGGCTAAGGCTACAGGGAGAAGGATGAGAGACCAGCCCAGAACAATTGCCATACAAAACCGAGGCATGCGAAAGAACGATTGGTGTGTGTTCATGTTTCCGCCATTATGGTGAGGAGCATTGAATAATGAAACGAATGTACCATACTATTCCTTCCTCTGGCAGTATGCCAGGATGAGTGATTTTTTTCTTGTAAGTAAGCCAATCAATGGAAACGAATTTTCAACGGTCTAGGGCGCGTTCTCTTGCCATTTTAGGTACGGGATCTGACGTTGGGAAGAGTTTAGTGGCGGCGGGAATCTGTCGCCTGCTTTACCGGGCTGGAGTGAACGTTGCGCCGTTCAAGGCGCAAAATATGTCCTTGAATTCCTTTGTCACCCCTGACGGGGGAGAGATGGGACGTGCGCAAGTGTTGCAAGCCCAGGCCTGTGGGGTAACCCCAAATGTTGTGATGAATCCGATTCTTCTCAAGCCTGAGGCAGATTGTCGGTCACAAGTTATTGTGCAGGGAAAGGTATGGGAAAGGCAGGAGGCGCAAGAATATTTCACGAAAAAGGCAGTGTTATGGGACCTGGTGAAGAGCAGCTATGAAGAGCTGGCCAAGACTTATGAGGTCATTGTGATTGAAGGGGCAGGGAGTGCGGCCGAGATGAATCTTCGGGATCGAGATATTGTAAATTGGCCGGTGGTCCAAATGGCAGATGCGGCGGTAATTCTCGTAGCCGACATTGATCGCGGCGGGGTGTTTGCTCAGGTGATTGGGACGATGGATCTGTTGGCTCCTGAAGAACGGCAACGTGTGATTGGTGTGGTCATCAATAAATTTCGAGGGGATCTCACTTTGTTTGATGATGGGATCAAGATTTTAGAAGAACGCACGGGTGTGCCTGTGTTAGGTGTGTTGCCGTATCTGCGGAATTTAGAATTGGATCAGGAAGACAGCGTGGAAATTGAGCGTTTTCGAATGACGCCATTTGATACAGAGACCGTGAATGTCGCAGTCGTGTTGCTGCCTCACATGAGCAACTTTACGGATTTTAATCTCCTTGCTGCGGAACCTGATGTCGCCCTTCGCTACGTGGCTTCTCCCAAAGAGCTTCATGGGGCGGATGTCATTATCCTGCCTGGGAGTAAAACAACCATTGCAGATTTGGAGTATCTCCGGAAAGCCGGATTTGGGGAAATGCTTATTCAGCATGCTCGACGTGGAGGAGAAGTGGTCGGTATTTGTGGGGGATTCCAAATGTTAGGTGCGGAAATTTCTGACCCGCAGCATGTGGAAACTGGTGGCTCCACACAAGGCTTCGGTTTGATTGAAATCGAGACGGAGTTGATGCCTCAAAAAACAACCGTTCAGGTCACTGCACGTGCTTTGCACATTGATGCGAATATTGAATGTCTGGTTGAAGGGTATGAAATTCATATGGGGAAGACGACTCGTGCTAAGACCACTCCACCATGTTTTCGTATTCTAACGAGTCAGGCTCAACCTTCTTCAGACCCAAGAGAAGAAAGAGTCGATGGCGCAATGAGTGCAGATGGTTTGGTGTGGGGAACCTACATTCATGGGGTCTTTGATCAACCAGGTTTTCGTCGCTTGTGGTTAAATCGGGTACGTGAGCGAAAAGAGCTTCCTGCATTAGGCATAGACGTTTCTCAAGCTGTATCGCTTCGACTTGGTCACGCCCTTGATCGGTGGGCGGATCATGTGTCCACGCATCTAGATATGCAGGCAATTGGTTCAGCTTTGCAAATTGATCTTTCTGGCAAGCCCCGGGCAAAAAAATCTGATGACTCAAAACCCTGAAAATTCTTCAGTCCACGTGAGGTCTTGTTGCCATATGAACCTCCATTGCTTGACAAAGTGTGGTGAGCCTTTCTATTGTCATCTCCAACAAAAAGCGGTGCACATGAAGGGAAGCGGGTGCAATTCCCGCGCGGTCCCGCCGCTGTAACTGGGGACGAATCCCGCATTCGCCACTGTCCGAACTTCGTGATTGTATTCGGATGGGAAGGCGCGGGTAGTAGGTTATCACCCAGGAGCCAGAATACCTCATGTGAGCTATAACCAAGGTTCCCTCGTGGGCTGGGGAATTGGTGAGGATGAAGAAACGGGTGCAATCCTCAAGGTTATTGAAGCCTTGGGGATTTTTTATTTTGGTACGTATTTGGGATGGTTGGGGTAAGGGTTGGGGGGAGTTGCGCGGTGCTGACCCTCACCCCAGCGGTTTCTCATTTTATGAGAAATCCCCTGTAGGCGAGAGGGAATATTTCCCTATTCGAATCGCTGGGGTCTTTCTCTCTAGTATTATTGCCTTTTCTATTGTTGCATCTTGGCCGGTTGCTCAAGTTCATTCTGAAGATATCGATCCTATGAAACGGCGACGACAAGGTATTTTGACGGGCATGCCTTTTATGTCCAATCTTGCGCCTCGTACCTTTGTGGATGACATGGGGCGGAAACTGTATTTGGCCAAACCCCCTCGGCGCATTATTTCCCTCGCACCCAGCGTCACAGAAATATTATTTGCTATTGGGTTGAATGAAGAAATTGTGGGGGTCACCGAATTTTGTGATTACCCTCCCGAAGCGTTGAATAAACCCAAGGTAGGGTATGCACGGCCCAATCTTGAGGCCCTTGTGGCGCTCCAACCTGAATTGGTGTTGGCTCCCAAATCATTCATGCGAGCTGATCTTCTCAATAAACTCGAACAATTAAAAATTCCCACGTTTATTCTTGAGGCTCATACGGTAGAAGAGATTTTGGCCCATATCCAAACACTGGGGCGTATGGTTGGACATGCTCAAGAAGCCAATGACCAAGCGGCCATTATTCGGAAACAATTGGGCAATCTGTCGAGCCAGCTGGCTGGTCTCCCTCGTCCCAGTCTGCTCTATGTGATTAATTCCGAGCCCCTCATTACGGTGGGGCCTGGCAGCTTTATTCATCACATGATTGAGTTAGCTGGTGGGCGAAATGCCGCAGAGCAGGCAGCCTCGCCGTATCCACGTCTGACGATGGAAGAAGTGCTCCGACAAAATCCTGATATTTTGCTGTTTCCTGTTGGAACACAGGAAGGCATTCCCCAGGCCGAACAAGATGCTTGGAAACGGTGGGACACGTTGTCGGCCGTTCAACAAGGGCGACTCTTTCAAGTGCAAAGTGATTTACTCAATCG
>JAZFZJ010000097.1:0-6347 GCA_036443915.1 Nitrospirales bacterium | reverse complement strand
ACAGGGAGGTGGCGGAATTCCTCGTAAAAGGGGAGTCTTCAGCTATTGGGACGGGTCGAGGGAATATCGCAGAGTTTTCGAAGGTCGGCCCAAGAGCCTTTGAGTGCAAATCCATGGTAGTTGTCTGGATTTGAGGTAATCAGGCCCGCTAGATGTGAAAGCCGGTCTTCCGTCCCCGGATGGGTCGAAAGGTAGCGGAAAAGTGAATCCCCACTCCTTTCTTTGCCGAGTTTGGTGAAAAAAGTCAGCATCCCATGAGGATTGACACCGGCTTGTTCTAATAAATTCAGGCCCTGTTCATCGGCTTGATTCTCTGCGTCACGACTATAGGAAAGCGTCTGCAGCATTTGGGCGGATTGGAGACCATAGGACGCGATGCCGCTCACATCACCGCTAAGCGCGGCGATGATAAAGGCCATGGAGACATGCTGCACGATGAGGCGCATGCCGTGACGCAATACCACATGTTGAATTTCGTGGGCCAGAACCCCAGCGAACTCTTCTGGCGTATCCGTGTCCTGGAGGAGTCCACGATAAACAATAAGGTAGCCACCGGGGGCAGCCATGGCATTCACGACAGAGCTATCTACTACGGTCACATGAAAAGTATAGGGAAGATCCTCAAGCGGTTTGGTAAGGGTACCCATAATTGAATCGATAGCCTGGGTGAGTTCAGGATGCTGACAGAGGGGTTCCTTGGCCGTAAACTCTTGCTGGACAAATTGGCCTAACTGTGTTTCCCAAGAAAGAGGAATGGCTTCGGTAATTGGTCCTGTCAGCCAGGGAATGCCCCAGGTAAAGATGCCATAAATAATGGGAAGGCTGGCCACTGCCGCCCCAATTGTCCAATACACCCGTTTACGCCGCGAGCCGGGGTGATGGAAATGCTTGGCCCGTTGGCCCCCATAATGGTGAATGGCCAGCAGAATATTAGCGTTAGGGATGACGACCGTTTCGCCAATACCTGATCCTCGTTCCAGTCGAACTTCTTCACCAGAGTATCGACCATGTGTCTGTCGAAGTTCGTGATAAGCCCACAACCAAGTGGTACCGTTGGAGGTACGTAAGGTTAAGCCGGTAGGTTCCACCCTAATGGTGACGGGCTGTGGAACCAGAGATCGTCCGTCGTAATAGGACCCCTTCCATTCAGTAGAATGCGACATTATTTCGTTTTGACTTGAGGAATATTGGCGTTACGAAAAGGTCAGAGTGTGGGGATCGCAGAAGAGAGACGATAAAGCCCAGGCCCAATCGAATTATCCTAAGGCAAAGCCAGCGTCAAAATATCCGGCCAACTCTTCTCCAGTTGGTGAGGCATCCAACGCTTCCTGTTCGATCCGTTGGAAATCTAAAGGTCCTCGAAGGCTAAGATAATAAAACAAGAATTGGAGATTTCGCACTTGGACCCACGGCCACGCCAGGCCAAATGTGAAGATGAGCATGAAAAAATTCGTGAGTCGCAATTCAAACAAGTTCCACGTTGATGCCGTAAACTGAAAGCGCGCATCGCCAAAGGCCGAGTGGTTCCAGAAATATCGTTGCTTCGCTACTTGCAGATAGAACCAAGGGCCTAGCAATGCCAACAAACCGAAAATAAAGATAGAATTGCGGAATACGGCTAACCAATCTTCTTGAGCCCATTCAGCCATACCCGAAAGGGCTTCCGGTTCGACGCTGAAACCAATCAATCCGAGGACAAGGAGCATCAGAAGGCCAAAGGCCTTTGCATAGATCGTCACCAGTCCAAGGCCGGTCCCTTCATAAGTGAAATGCCGATTGCCAATGTAGGAATGCGTAACGAGGAAGGCTCGTCTGGCATTTTCAAAAAATGGATAATAGAGGCCAGCCGTCAAAAGGGTCAATATCGTCCCCATAAACCAAATTTTCATGTACGCGGACACGCGCCCTCGAAATGAAAAACGAATCGTTCCCAAAGAGGTGCGGCTTAATCGATAGCGGTGGGATCCCACGACGGCGATGGGAATAAAACACAAGACCATGATCCCGGCTAAGAGATTGGGAATCCAGGTGGGCACCTGCTCCCAAAAAATAGGAACGAAACTCAGGAAGGCATAGGGGAGCCCAAAGACTAGGAGGGCTTTGGCCCATCCCTTCAGCAACTCCATTCCTGTTCCATGATAGGAAAACCGAATTTTGGCAAAACTGGTTTGACTGCTCAAAAATTGCCGAATTCGGACTCGTCCCCAGAATGAATAGACTCCCAATGTGAGAAGTGTAAATAGCGTATTAACAATGAAGATGCCAAAGAGCGTTCCACCGCGTCCCCAAAAAATTGGGTGGGATATTGGGGATTTTGGGGAAGCCGTCCAGACCATGGGCGTGGTCGAGGGAGGAATGGTATCTTGTCCACCATCATGTTCTTGAGGTGCCGTTGACTCCGACTCTGTTTTCGCCTGAGGTTCTCCCGTTGTCTGTGGCATCGTCGATTCGAGAGAATAGTAAGGTTCGGACAATCCTTGGGCTGTGGTTCCCTCTAAAGGCAGGACCTCGGTGATCTGTTTTTGAACCAGAAGCGTGGACCCGCAATTCGGACAACCCGTTTCAGGATTGCCAATAGACCCGCATTGGGAACAAAAGAGGGTGCTCGCTGTGGGTTCAAGGGACAAAATTTTCCCTTTCCGGGAACTGTTTCTCATGAGGGACGACTTGGGACCCCTTTCTCTTTCGGTTAGGTTTGGTACAATCCTAAGGGTTTCACTTGAGCCTGATTGAGGCTACCTGCTGTTGTGTATTGAGATGATAGCAAGGATAGAGGGAAGATTCATGTTCAATCGTCTGATTCAGAGAACGCTGATTGTCATGAGTATTGTGGGGGTGGTGGGCTGTGCAGGTTTCTCGCATCAGATTCCTCAAGGTGAAAAGCCCATTCAAAAAATTTCCCCCTGGCCACCAGATGTGAGCGGTCTAGCTGGACTGTGGAAATATGAGGAAAAGACGGGATGGTATACCATTACTTTGGATGAAGAAGGCAAAGGGTCGTATGACTGGGAGGATGGGTGGTTTGAAACTCTTGAATTCAACCAAGGGAGATGGAAGGGTAAATGGATTCAGACGGGGAATGATCGTGAAGGGGGTTTTGAGCTAACTCTATCGGACGACTCGCCGGTGGCTCGTGGAAATTGGTGGTATACCCGAATTGGAAACGATGAGGCCCCACTTGAACCCGGTGGAACGTTTACGATGACACGACCCTCTTCACCCCTCATAGGCGAGAAGTAACCTCACATCCTCTTCAGCATTGACAGTGGGAGTACTGAAAAAGTCCGTCAGCGGCGTTCTCGCCCCTGATGGACTTTGGCAACATGACCAGTTAATGCATCACAGGGTTTTTCGCGCTTGGAACTGGCGGGTTTTGTCGCACCTTCTTATGTTCACTGGTTGTGGGCAAGGGGTGTGTGAGTACTGCCTCCAGGGCCTCCTCAATCGTTTCCACCAACACGATACTCAATTCGGATCGAACGGCTTCCGGGACATCTTGCAGATCTTTCTCGTTGGCTTTAGGGAGCACGATTCGGCGGAGTCCCACGCGGTGGGCCGCTAAGAGTTTTTCCTTGAGGCCTCCAACGGGTAACACTAATCCGCTTAAGCTAATCTCTCCGGTCATGGCCGTATCTTTCCGGACCGGGATTCGCATTAACAGGGAGGCGAGGGCGCTGGCCATGGTCACACCGGCTGAGGGGCCATCTTTGGGAATGGCCCCTTCTGGTATGTGAATATGGAGGCCATTGCGTTTGAAGAGGGCAATATCCAACCCGAGGTTTTCAGCACGCGCCCAGAGATAACTTCGAGCGGCTTGGGCAGACTCCTGCATGACATCGCCAATGTGCCCGGTAATGGTCAAATCGCTGCCCCCTGGCAGAATAATACTTTCAACGTATAAGACGTCCCCCCCGGTTTCCGTCCAAGCCAAGCCGGTGGCGACGCCAAGGGGTAACGTCTTTCTGGCTTCCTCCGGCATAAAGCGCTCTGTTCCCAGCAAGGTAGACAAGTCCGTCCGTTGAATGGTCACCGGTTCCTCGGGTTGATCCGGTGGCGTTTCCGCCAGTCGCAACGCCACTTTTCGAGTTAAGCGCCCTAACATCTGTTCCAACTGCCGGACGCCGGCTTCGCGGGTGTATCGGTTAATGATATGGGGAATGACGTCTGCCTCTATCGTCAGAGGCTTGTTTTGAAGTCCGGCTTCTCCTAGGCGGCGAGGCCACAAATATCGATTGGCAATTTCCAGTTTCTCCTGGTGGCTGTATCCAGCCAAACGAATAATCTCCATACGGTCCGTAAGTGGACGGGAAATAGTTTCCAGGGAATTGGCCGTGGTGATGAACATCACCTTTGATAAATCAAAGGGTACGTCCAAGTAATTATCCCGAAAGGTATGATTCTGTTCGGGGTCTAGGATTTCCAGCAGGGCCGACGCAGGGTCGCCACGAAAATCCTGCCCCACTTTATCCACTTCGTCTAACATGAGGATGGGGTTTTTGGCTCCGGCTCGGCGAAGAGCTTGAATCAGGCGGCCCGGCATCGCTCCCACATAGGTGCGACGGTGCCCCCGCAATTCGGCTTCATCATGCAAGCCGCCCAAGCTGAACCGTTCAAATTTTCGCTCCAGGGCGCGTGCGATAGATTGCCCTAAGCTGGTTTTTCCCACTCCTGGAGGTCCCACTAAGCAGAGGATGGGAGCCTTCGCATCGGGGTTTAACTTCAAAATAGCCAAGTGTTCCAGGATGCGTTCTTTCACGTCTTGAATGCCATAATGATCCTCATCCAAGATAGAGCGAACGTGGGAGATATCCAGATGATCTGTGGTCACCGTGTTCCACGGTAATTCCAGCACCAACTCAAGGTAACTCCGAATGACTTGGTGGTCGGGAGCAGCCGGAGGTAATTTCACCAGGCGCTTCAATTCTCGCGTCGCTTCTTTCTTGACGATATCGGGAAGATTCGCCTCTTCTATCCGTGTTTTCAATTCGCCCACTTCGCCGTCGTCAGGTTGGCTCTCAAGCTCGCCAAGTTCTTGTTGAATGTCTTTTAACTGTTGGCGCAAAAAGTATTCTCGCTGAGACTTCCCGATTTCTGCTTGAGCATGACTGGCGATTTCATGGCGCAGTTTGAGGATGTGCAGTTCCTGCGCTAAGGCCCCATACACCTGACGGAGCACTTCTTTCGGGTCAGACTGTTCCAAGAGGCCTTGGAGTCGGTCGACCTTAAGGTTCAGGAGTGAGACGAGGCGATAGGCCACAGAGAGAGCATTTTTTTCAGCTCGAAGGACTGTCACCAATTCCCCCACGCCCTGAGTGGTTAACAGCTCTGGTAATTGACTAATGAGGTCCAATATCTCGCGGTGCAGGGCTTCCAGCTCGGAGTCAGACTCGACCGGAAGTGGCAACCGTCTTGCCCGAACAATCATATGCGGTTCGGGTTGCTCCAGTTTCAGTAACACCATACGCTCAATGCCCTGAACGAGCACTTGCAGATGACCATCGGAGGTCTTCCCCATTTGTTTGATGACCGCTTTCGTTCCAATTAAAAACAGATCATCAAACCCAGGTTCTTCCTTTTCCGAGTCCCGCTGAGTTGCCATCAAGAGGGATTTATCTTCGGAGTTCATGGCCGCTTCCACGGCGGCAATCGATCGAGGTCGGCCGATCGTGAAGGGAACCAGCGTGTCCGGAAACAACACCGTCCGTTTCACCGGAACAAGGGGAAGGGAAACAATCAATTCGGTTTCGCTCAATGGAGTATCCATAAATTTCTTCGGATTGATCAGAAAATTGATGATTAGGGTTAACCCACGCCTGTTACCTCTATAAGATAGGTATTAATCTCCTTGAGTCAACCGTACTGCAGGCTTTGAAACTCCCCTGATTGAGCAACGTTGAAATCTGCTGATCGTATGGTGTTTTGACTTCCAGATTACCTTCCTTCTCACCTTAACCCTTCGTCCCTCTTCGGAACGAAGCCCCAACGGGGCGAGGGGAATTTGATTTGAACCAGTTGCAAGGTAAAACACTATAGTTTTTGTGAAAAGCGTTTGTTTTTTAAGAAATCCTCAACCTCTTTCATTATCTTGACCGGTTCTTTATAAAACTCTATTATAGTAAGTAAATACTTACTTATATGCAAAAAGCTCATTCCTCATCTTCTTCTAAACGAATATCCGGCAGGGATCGGAAGGCCAGTATCATCCGGTCGGCCGCAGCCTTGTTTGCAGAAAAGGGGTTTAGCGGGACGAAGACCCGTGAGATTGCCGCTCGAGCGGGAGTGAGCGAGGCTCTGATTTTTAAACATTTCCCGAGCAAACATGAGTTGTACGCGGCTATCCTGGCGGA
>JAZFZJ010000096.1:0-21038 GCA_036443915.1 Nitrospirales bacterium | reverse complement strand
ATAGTCGTCGTTGGTGTCATAGTTCCCCATCTATGTTTTACTTGGAGTTACTCTTTGACTGCTATCCCCCAATATGCTGACGGGTTTTTACCTAGATTCTCTACCAAAAATTCCTCCACAATCTCATGAAGGTCTGTTGAATAGTTCAAAATTCTTTCAAAACACTGACCAATTTTGACCAATTACCTAATTCACCAAAAGCGAGAGAGAAGGTTCAACGGTTATCTTAAGACTTCTCCAAGAAAGGCCCATGGTTTTTCCCCCTTAGGCCCACAGCCCGTCAAGAGGAGCCTTTCCCCGGATAAGGCCGATGGGTTTTGGCTGCGTGGAACATACAGGAGACGCGACTCTGACCAAAAGCCTGAAACGGCGGCGGCGGACTTTTTCAACATTCCTAAACGAAGAAGATGGCACTGACCAAGGATATGTCATAATTTTCAGGAACAGGGAGGGTTGAGGAAAAAATCTTGGGGTGACCAGTAGAATTCAAGCCTCTACGTCCTAAAAGGGCAGGACCCCATGCGAGCATTGGCAGAAGGGAGGGGAGGTCTAGGATTGAGCCATTTCTTTTTGAATTTCCCGGTGACGGAGAGAGGCATCGTATCCCAATTCTTCCAAGATGCCTTTCATGCGCAAGGCGATCGCGACCGACCGGTGTCGCCCTCCAGTACACCCAAACGCAATAGTTAAATAACTGCGTTGTTCACGTTCGAACAGGGGCAATAAGAACGCAAAGAGCTCTCTCACATGGCCTAAAAAGGCCTTGGCCTCTTTGTTTTCCAGGACAAATAGTTGAATATCGGCATGTTCCCCGGTAAGCGGTTGAAGATCAGGAACAAAGTATGGGTTGCGGAGAAATCGAACATCAAGCACCAGATCGGCATCGACAGGTACCCCATATTTATACCCAAAGCTCAAGACATTAATTTTTAAGGCCTGCTCTTCATCTCGCTCCCTATAATGTCTGATGATCCATGCCTTGAGGTCGTGAACCGAAAATTCTGAGGTATCTAACACTCGATTGGCTCGGGTGCGAAGACCTTGCAAGCGTTCACGTTCTAATTGAATGCCTTCGATGATCGGGCGTTGTGGAAGTAGAGGGTGTGGACGACGCGATTCAGAAAATCGTCTGACCAGAATATTATCATGGGCCTCTAAAAAAAGGAGTTCAACTTGGCAACCATTGCCCTGTAGGGCTTCTAAATTTGTAAACAAATCATCAAAAAATACTCGTTCGCGAATATCTATCCCCAAGGCCACCTTCTTCACATCCTTCCCAGGTTGAATACAGAGTTCTGTGAATTTTTGAAATAAGGCAGGGGGAAGATTATCAACACAAAAAAAGCCTAAATCTTCTAAACACTTCAGCGCTTGGGTTTTCCCAGAGCCTGAAGTCCCTGTCACCATCATCAGCAGAAGAGGAGACGGATCGTTTTTGGGTTGGCTGTGGGCACATTCGGAAAGCATGAGATCACCCCAAGAAGGGTCACATATTTTTTATTTTACATGGTCAACGACACCTAAACACAGCAAGCTACCAAAAAACTGGATATTTTCTAAGATCAACAGAACTCCTCAATTGCCCTTCAGTTGTTCTGACATCTGCAAGTAGTTCGTTATGAAGGAATGCGTTTCCGCTGGCTTGCAGAAGCAATATGAAGTTCAGCACGATATTTGGCTACCGTTCGACGAGCAATTAAAATATTTTTTTGGTGGAGCTTGGACACAATTTCTTGATCTTTTAACGGATTGGCAGCCTCTTCTTGTGCCACCATTTCCCTAATCATCTCTCGTACCGTAACCGAGGACATATCCTCACCACGATTATCCGCCCGCTGAATCCCCGCATTAAAAAAGAATTTGAGTTCTAAAATCCCTTGAGGACAATGGACATACTTATTGGTGGTCACCCGACTAATCGTCGACTCATGCATCCCCACATCATCCGCGACTTGTTTCAGGACTAGTGGACGAAGATATTGAATCCCTTTCTCTAAAAAGGCTTCTTGGAACTGCACCAGACTCGTCACGACTTTCACGATTGTCTTATTTCGTTGATCAATACTTCGGATAATCCATTGTGCGCCTTTGAGTTTTTCCTCTAAATAGGTTTTGGTCGTCCCCGAATCTTCCCCCGAATGGGAAAGAAGGCGTCTATAGTACGGACTAATTCTCAAGCGAGGCAGACCATCTTCATTAAGCAACACCACCCACTCCCCTTCATATTTTACCACGTACACATCAGGAATAATGATAGAGTTACTGTCGGAAAAGTAAGGGCGCCCGGGTTTCGGCTCTAAACTCTCAATCACTCGAACGGCTTCATAGACCTCTTCCAGCGTCACTCCCAAAGTTTTTGCAACAACCTGGTATCGTTTTTTCTGGAGATCAACCAGATGGTCCTTCAGGATGGCGGAGACAACACTCATGGACACATTGGGGTGAATGTGATTAGCTAACTCAGTCTCATCCTGTTGTAGATGTTCGAGTTGAATGAGTAAACATTCTGCCAAATCTTTGGCCCCAACCCCAGGAGGATCAAACGTTTGAATCTTGCGAAGCACTCGCTCAAGATCCTCAAGTGAGCACTTAGCATCCTCTCCCAATTCAGCCAACGGCAGGCGCAAATACCCATTTTCATCCAAATTACCAATGATTATTCTCCCAATATCACGGTCATACCCCTCAAGAGAAGAGAGTCGAAGCTGCCAATCCAGGTATTCCTCCAAAGAAGTTGGCTTCGTTAACGTTTGTTCATAGGAGGGAAATTCTTCATCACCCCACGAGACTTCATCACGCTGGGAGGGTCTCCAATCATTTCCCAAAATATTGTCCCACTCTTCAGCAGACAACGGTTCACTTTCTTTGACCGTGGGTTGGATATCATCTGACTCACCAGTACCCTCGGCTTCGACCGCCTTGACTTTGTCAGAATCTTCTTCACCAACAGAGGCTGACTCTTCCTCTTGGGATTCAAGTGCTAAATCTTCCAAAAGCGGATTCTCAACTAAATGTTGCTCTAAGGTTTGTTGCAGTTCCAAACGCGACAGTTGCAACAATTTAATGGCTTGTTGCAGCTGGGGAGTCATGACCAGCTTTTGCGAAAGGCGTAAGTCTAACCGAAGATCCATACTTGAAAACCTATCTCTCTGTTATTGCAACATTTTAAAGCGTTCGCCAAGGTAAACCGCTCGAGCTTTGGGACTATTCACAATAACCCCTGGAGGACCACTCTCCAAGATGCTTCCTTCACTTATTATATAAGCACGGTCAGTAATGGAAAGAGTATCTTGAACGTTGTGGTCCGTGATCAAAATACCAATATTCTTCTTTTTCAAACTGGTTAAAATATCCTGAATATCCCCCACGGCAATAGGATCGATCCCCGCAAATGGCTCATCTAACAGCAAAAACTTTGGGTTAGTAGCCAAGGCTCGCGTGATCTCCAACCGCCGACGCTCTCCGCCTGATAGCGTATAAGAGGCATGTGTCCTCAGCCTTGTCAGATTCAATTCCTCCAGTAATTCATCTAACCGAGATTTTCGTCGCGCCGCAGACAGATCCAGTGTTTCAAGGACTGCCAACACATTGTTTTCAACAGACAGCCTTCGAAAAATGGAGGCTTCTTGCGGCAAATATCCAATACCCCGCCTGGCTCGTTTGTACATGGGTAGTTGAGTGATCTCCTCTTTATTGAGAAAAATGTTTCCCTGGTCCGGCTCACAGAGTCCGACCACCATATCAAAGATGGTAGTCTTCCCCGCACCATTGGGACCAAGAAGTCCAACAACTTCCCCTCCAGACAGTTCCAAACTAACCCCCCCGACAACTTGTCGGCCTTTGTAACTTTTTTTAAGATCCTTGGCGGAAATTCTATTGGGAGACTGTGTCTGAACCTCGACCATGGGCAGTTGACTTGGACGCCTGATTTCTTAATTCTCTTCCGATTCTTCAATGATTACTTGAGTTCCACCCTCGACAATACTCCGGTTTTCTTTTAAAAACATCGTCATTTTTGGCCCGCTAATCCGAGTCCCCCCTTGCCAGGCCACTGGAGATCCTTTCAGAATAACCTTCTCCTCTTGCGTATAATAGACAGCATGCTGACACGTGGCTCGATTCTCACCGTTTTGAATTTTGACGCGACCTTTGGCTTCAATAAACCTGATTTCCTTTTTGGATTTGGTCGGAGAAGGTTGACCACTCGGAGAGGAGGGTGAAGAGGCTTTATCCTTGAAATGCACAATCATAATGTCTGAATGCACGATCAGCTCTCCTCGAACCATTTTAACGTTATCCTGAAAAATAGCCTGATTTGTTTCGTTACTAGCCGTCATCCTTTTCGAAGTAATCACGGTGGTCGTTTTTTGACCTTCTCCCAAGGCAACAGACGGGACCAGGGCACCAACCACGACCATCACAAACCAACCACTGTGGAACGGCAGCAAGCGTCTTATGGCGATAACACCTCCGCACGAACCTTGTTGAGTATACGAAATTCATTCTTCTCAACATCTCCAATTAACCCTATTCCCGTAATCACGAGGCCATTACCTCGAATCACCACGGGGTCCGGTGTGTGTATTTGTCGATTGTGTTCGCTCCAGGTGAGTCTGTTCGAAAACATCTGGTAGCCTCCCTCAAAGGTCATAACGGTCTTTTCATTGTGGCTCACTAATTCAAAATCATTATTGGAGGTGTTCATCACGCCCTCCTCAGATGTAATGCGCATTTGTTCCTTTTGAAAGGTTTGATCGAATAGCTGGACCTTCACGGTTTGCAATTTAGCAACATGCTCATCATCAAAAACCTTCGCCTGATCAGCCGTCACGACCCATTTAGTTGAGCCCGCTCGTGTTTGCCGGTAGGAAAATCCCTTAATCCAGGCATCGGCGCCTTGCTGTTCCTCCAGTGGCACAGTTGTCATTGCTTGACTTCTTGTTTCCATGTAAGTCATCACTTGGTGGCCAATAAAGACGGTCATACTCAAAATCGTAATGGTTAACACACTCCTTACGACATAGGGCTTCATAGGGTTTGGAACATTGGAGTTAAATCAATTCATAGGGGTAAATCCCCCAATAAAAGGATAGCACAGGGTCAAAGGCAAGTAAATTAAATACCCTATCCCGGCAGGAATACGGAGGGCACGAGATCCATGATGCGGAAAGGAGAAAAGACTAGGAACGAACAGAAGGCTGGAGGACTATTCCTAATTCTCTTGACTTTTTGAATCTGCCGTTTCGACGGTAGAGGGAGAAACAGCAGCCATTTCGACCAATTCAATGGCGACTAACTTCGCGGCATCCCCTGGGCGCTGCCTGGTTTTGATAATGCGAGTATATCCACCGTGACGCGCGGGAAATCGCTTAGCGATATCCTCAAAAAGCTTGGTGACAGTCTGTTTCGTTCGTAAAACTCGCAAGGCGCCGCGTCGCGCATGCAACGTTCCTTGCTTACCAAGTGTGATAAGTCTATCGGTGATTCCACGTAGTTCCTTGGCTTTAGCTTCCGTAGTTTCAATTCGTTCGTGCTCGAGCAAGGAGGTCACAAGATTCCTAAACAACGCCAACCGATGCTTTGTATTTCGTCCTAATTGTCTACCACGTTTTCGATGACGCACAATAGCCGTCCTTTGAAAAAAGTTCAGGAATGGGATTCTGACACTTCACTCACTTTGGTTCCTAACTCTAATCCCATTTCCGCCAAGACTTCTTTAATTTCGTTTAGTGATTTTTTCCCGAAGTTTTTAGTTTTCAACATTTCATTCTCACTTCGCTGAACCAAATCACCAATGCTTTTGATATTGGCATTTTTTAAGCAATTGGCCGCACGGACCGAGAGCTCTAATTCATTCACACTCCGGAATAAGTGCTGATTGACCTGCATCTGGGCCTCATCGCTGCTATCCTCTTGAACCGTCTCAACCTTATCCTCTGATGGCAGACAAATATCTAAATGATCTCGAAGGATGCTGGCCGCTGAGGTGACCGCTTCTTGCGGAGTAATATTTCCATCAGTCCAGACTTCTAGCAGCAATTTGTCATAGTCTGTCATCCGACCGACTCGAGCACTCTCAACACTGAAATTTACCCGTTTAATGGGGGAGAACACCGAATCCACGGGAATAACCCCAATGGGCAATCCCTCCTCTTTATTTCGTTCAGCCGGGACATACCCCCGGCCTGGCTTAACAATGAGCTCCATATCAAACACAGCATCTTTATCGAGTGTGGCAATATGCAAATCAGGATTCAAAATTGTCACTTCGGAGTCCACCGAAAAATCTCCCCCTTTAACCTCTCCTGGCCCCTTCTTTTTCAATCGAATGGCCTTGGCCTTTTCAGAATACAACCGAATGCGTAACCCCTTAATGTTGAGAATGAGGATAGTGACATCCTCTGTTACCCCCGGGATAGTCGAAAACTCATGATAGACTCCTTCAATTTTCACGGAGGTCACTGCCGCTCCTGGAAGGGAGGAGAGTAACACCCGCCGGATAGCATTTCCCATTGTGGTTCCAAAACCTCGCTCAAATGGTTCAGCGAAAAACTTACCATACGTTGACGAAGCCGTTTCCTTTTCCAATTCCAGCTTCGTGGGTAGTTGGAAATCCTTCATGCTTTTAATCATAAGGATCGCGTCTCCCTTTTTTGATCCCAAGGCCATGTTATTGATCCATGTCCCTTTTGTTGTTTCATATCCATTGGAGCCATCCTGCTCATTTATCGTGAATACAATTCCACCACAACTTGTTCATTGACTAAGACATCAATATCTTGTTTGGTGGGAAGGGCTTGGACCGTCCCCTTAAACAGAGTCCGCTCCATATCTAACCAATTTGGCACCCCTCGCCCTTCCGCAATTTCCAGCGCGGCTTGAACAGAAACCAGCTGGCGACTTTTTTCTCTCACCTCAATGGCATCTCCAACATTAACCGTCATGGAGGGGATGGTTACCCTCCGCCCATTCACCAATAAATGCCCATGATTGACCAATTGTCTCGCGTGACCACGCGATGAACCAAACCCAAGTCGATAGACCACATTGTCCAGGCGCCGTTCCAAAAGACTTAATAAATGCTCACCTGTAATACCCTTTCGACGAACAGCCGAATGATAGGTCTTAAGGAATTGCTTTTCCTGCATTCCATAGACACGACGGAGTTTCTGTTTTTCTCTAAGCTGAGTCCCATATTCGGTCGCCCGCGTTCTTCGTGACTGTCCATGCTGTCCTGGTGGATAGCTGCGCCGCTCAATCGCGCACTTTTCCGTCATACACCTCGTACCTTTTAAAAATAGCTTGACCCCTTCACGTCGACACAGCCGACAGACAGGCCCCGTATATTTGGCCATACTCTTTCTCCCCTTATCTCAATTTCCTATACAACCGTCTCATCTCACACATTTCTCTTGCCGACTATACCCGTCGCCGCTTTGGAGGCCGACACCCATTATGCGGAATGGGAGTCACATCACGGATCAGGCTCACTCGCAACCCAGCAGACTGGAGGGCCCGAACCGCTGCCTCTCTCCCGGATCCTGGCCCATTCACATAGACATCAACCTGACGAAGTCCACATTCCATGGCTTTTTTCGCCGCCACTTCACCAGCCCTAGTTGCCGCAAACGGGGTACTTTTGCGTGACCCCTTAAATCCTTGACTTCCCGCCGTGGCCCACGACACCACCCCACCTGACATATCCGTAATGGTCACAATGGTGTTATTAAAGGAAGCCTGAATATGAACGATACCCACCTGAACAGTCTTCCGTTCCTTTTTTTTCCCTTTTTTGATACTCATGAACAGTCCCTTTCGCCAGGCTTATCGTTTGGATTTTCCGCCAATTGCCCCTCGACGCCCTTTTCTTGTCCTGGCATTCGTTTTGGTCCGTTGCCCCCTCGCAGGAAGACCTTTCCGATGTCGAAGCCCACGATAGGTTCCAATATCCATCAATCGCTTGATACCCATGGTCACGTCTTTTCTCAGATCCCCTTCAACCGCATACTCTTTGTCGATGGTTTCCCGTAATTTGACCACTTCATTTTCTTGCAAATCCTTCACTCTCGTTTCAGGGGCCACACCAACTTTCCGTAATATATCGCGAGCACTAACAGATCCTATTCCATAAATGTAGGTCAAACCAACATCTACTCGTTTTCCAACCGGAAGTTCTACCCCTGCGATTCGAGCCATCGTTTACATTCCTTTTTCTGGAAAATTTCGCCTTGGTACCCTAAGAGAACAAAAATTTCCTTAGCCCTGACGCTGTTTGTGCCGAGGATTGGTGCAGAGAACCCGAACCACTCCCTTACGGCGAATAACCTTGCACTTCACACAGATTGGCTTAACTGATGATTGAACTTTCACGATATCACCCTCTATTTAAACCGATACGTAATTCGCCCACGGGTCAAATCATAAGGGGAAAGTTCCACCGTCACCTTATCCCCCGGTAAAATTCTAATAAAATGCATACGCATTTTCCCAGAAATATGGGCGAGAATTTTATGCCCATTGTCTAGTTGCACCCGAAACATCGCATTCGGCAATGTTTCAGTCACAGCCCCTTGCACTTCAATGACGTCTTCTTTTGGCATCAGGAACTTACCAAGAACTCCACTTACCTACAAGCCGTGAGGACACGCGGAGGCCCCGTTGGCTCAATCGAGATCGTATGTTCAAAATGGGCCGAAAGTGACCCATCACTGGTAACCGCTGTCCATCCATCCTCTAAGACCTTCACACCAGACTCTCCCATGTTTACCATGGGTTCGATAGCAAGGGCCATTCCAGCTTTTAAACGAGGACCCTGGCCAGGCCGTCCATAATTAGGGACCTGTGGTTCCTCATGCAATTGACGCCCAATACCATGTCCGACAAAGTCGCGCACCACGGAAAACTCATGTTTCTCCACATGCGCTTGAATCGCGGAGGAAATATCTGAAAGTCGATTCCCCACCACAGCCTGCTCAAGACCTTTCAATAACGCTGCTTGCGTCACGATGATCAATTCATGAACCTGGGCGGGAACCTCCCCAACTGAAACCGTCACGGCCCCATCTCCATAAAATCCCTCCACAATCGCTCCAATATCTAACCCAATGATATCTCCATCCTGGAGTTCCCGTTTAGAGGGGATTCCATGAACGACCTCTTCATTGATCGAAGCACACAAGCTTTTGGGAAAATTTCGATACCCTTTAAACGCCGGAATACCACCAAGGTCCCGAATACATTCCTCCGTCAAAGCATCTAACTTCAGTGTAGTCATTCCTGGCTTGAGCTCACGAATAAGCAGTTTTTGACATTCACCAACAATTTGACTTGCTCGATGTATCTTTTCAATTTCTTCAGGAGTTTTGAGGATGATCATTCTACCCTGGGCTGGGCCAGAAGAGCCATCAACCGGTCCTGTACAGCCGACACTAACCCTGCTCCGTCCAATTCACAGAGCAGGTTTCTCGTTTTGTAATACTCGATTAAAGGCGATGTTTGCTCATGATAGACAGTCAAACGAGATTCAATGGTTTCCGGTTTGTCATCATTACGCTGAACTAGGACTTTTCCACAGACATCGCAAACTCCATCTTGTTTGGGTGGAATGGACTCGAGATGATATACCGCCTTGCATTGCGGACAGCTTCTTCTTCCACTGATTCGTTTCACAATTTCATCCTTGGCAAGAGCAAAATACACCACGCAATCGAGCCCCACTCCCGTCGACTCCAAAAATGTCGACAATTGATTGGCTTGTTTTACGGTCCTGGGAAACCCATCAAGGAGAAATCCGCCTTGACATTCAGGGGAAACCAGTTTTTCTTCCACTAATCCAATGACTACGGCATCAGGGACCAATTCGCCTCGTTCCATATACCCTTGGGCTTCGTTTCCAAGCGCTGTTTGCTTCGCCACACTCTCGCGAAGTAAATCTCCTGTCGAAAGTTTAGGAATGGCATATTTTTGGGCAATAAATTCGGCCTGCGTCCCTTTTCCCACTCCAGGTGGGCCCAAAAAAATGACTCTCATTCGCCGCTATCCACTTCGGCCTTTCAATGGCCTTTTTCCTAAAAACCCCTCATAGTTACGCATGAGCATATGATTTTCAATCTGTTGCGCCGTATCGAGACCCACACCGATGACAATCAGCAGCGAGGTACCTCCAAAATAAAAAGGCATATTCAATTTATAAATCAACAACTCAGGGATAACGCAAACAATGGCCAAATAAATGGCCCCCGCAAAAGTAATTCTGGTTAATACCTTATAAATAAAATCGGCGGTTTTTTGACCTGGCCGAATACCCGGAATAAACCCCCCATACTTTTTCATATTGTCCGCCATGTCCACCGGATTAAGGACAACAGCCGTATAAAAGAAGCAAAAGAAAATGATAAGGCCAACATAAATCATCGTATACAACACTGAGCCCGGAGCCAGTTGCGCTCCGAATGATTGGACCCATGGCACTTGAATAAAACTGGTTATTGTCGCTGGAAACGCAATAATCGAGGAAGCAAAAATAGGGGGAATAACCCCTGCAGTATTGATTTTCAAGGGAATATGGGTATTTTGTCCCCCATAGACCTTACGCCCTACTACCCGTTTCGCATATTGAACGGCAATCTTTCGTCGTCCGGTTTCCAAAAAAACAATGGCCACCATGACTCCTATCATGACGACACCGAGGAGGAGAAGGAGGAGAAGACTAATTTGGCCAATTTTATATAATTCAAACGTTTGGACAATGGCCCCAGGAAGGCTCGCGACAATCCCAGAAAAGATGATAAGCGAAATACCGTTTCCGACGCCCCGTTCCGTGATTTGCTCCCCCAACCACATGAGGAAAGCCGTGCCGGCCACGAGCGTAATCACCGTCATAAATCGAAACGGCCAACCTGGATCAAGGACAAATGCGCCCTGATTCATGCCTTCCAGCCCCAGGGCAATACCAAATCCCTGTATAAGAGCGATACCGATTGTTCCGTATCGGGTGTACTGGATAATCGTTTTTCGTCCTCGTTCACCCTCCTTTGCTAATTTTGAAAGATGAGGAACAACAACCGTCAATAGCTGTAAAATAATCGAGGCACTGATGTAGGGCATGATGCCCAAGGCAAAAATGGTGAGTCTCGATAATGCTCCTCCTGAAAAAATATCCAGGAACCCCATGAGGGCTCCACCACGTTCGGTAAGAAATTTGAAAAGTTCTTCATTATTAATACCAGGAGTGGGAATATGGGCCCCAACCCGGTACACCGCCAACATAGCCAGGGTAAACAACACCCGGCTTCGTAACTCAGGAATTTTGAAAATATTTTGAAGGCTCGTGATGAGCCGTTCAAGCACGGGCAATCACCTTGGCTTGTCCGCCGGCTTTCTCAATTTTCTGCTTAGCAGAATCACTAAATTTATGCGCTTCAACCACAATTGGCCGATTGATATCACCTACACCAAGGATCTTGACGCCGGAATGCCGTCTTTTAAGCAAGCCCCATTCCCTATAAAGGGCCAAAGTGAAATCCGTGGTATTTTCCTGGGCCGCAAGAGCTTGAATATTGATGACGGAATATTCGAGTCGAAAGATATTGGTAAACCCTCGCTTGGGCAACCGGCGCGCAAGAGGCATTTGGCCACCCTCAAAACCAATTTGGTTTCCACGGCCTGAACGAGCCAGTAACCCCTTATGACCCTTTCCAGAAGTTTTCCCTAAACCCGATCCAGGCCCACGGCCAAGACGTTTTCTTTTGGTCTTTGATCCAGGGGATGGATGAAGATCATGCAGTTTCATGCAGCACAAACCTCAACCAGATGCCGAACTTTGTAAATTAACCCACGAACTTGGGCCGTGTCCGGCCGAAGCACCGTATGTCTAATCCTTCGAAGGCCGAGGCCCATCAAGACAACTCGTACTTTTTTCGGATGCCCGATTGGGCTTCGCATTAATGTTATTGATAATTGAGATGGTGTGGTCATCACGCTTCGCTTACCTCATCGACCCTTTGAGCATACGTTAATCCTCCATACCCACAGTCGTTTTTCGCAAAGCCCGAATTTCGTGAGGATCCCGAAGCTGATTTAACCCCTGGAGAGTCGCACGAACAGCATTAAAGGGGTTCCCACGTCCCAACGTCTTTGCCACAATATTGTGCGCACCCGCTACTTCCAATAACGACCGAACCGCACCACCGGCAATGATTCCCGTCCCCGGCTTAGCCGGCTTCAACAAGATATGCTCTCCACCAAAGTACCCATGCACCTCATGTGGGATGGTATTGCCTTTCAACGGAATTCTGATGAGATTTTTTTTGGCATGCTCCACGGCTTTGGCTATGGCGGACGGGACCTCAGTAGCTTTGCCTTTTCCCACGCCAACCCAACCTGCTCCATCCCCAACGACAACGAGCGCTGAAAACGAAAAGCGTTTCCCGCCCTTCACCACCTTGGCAACCCGATTAATGGTTACTGGCTTATCTTTTAAATTAAGCTCTTCAACATTTACCCTCACGGGAGTGAATCCTTCCCTTAATCAAAATGTGGAGCAGGCAACATTAAAATTTCAAGCCCCCTGAGCGTGCGGCATCTGCCAACGCTTTCACTCGACCATGATACAATCTTCCCCCACGATCAAACACCACCCGTTCAATAGGAATAGCCTTGGCCCGCTCGGCAATGGTCTGCCCCACGATTTTGGCAGCTTCGATATTGCCACCGGATTTAATTTTATCCCTTAGTCCTGGATCACAGGAGGACGCCGAGACCAACGTTTGACCTACCCCATCATCAATAATTTGAGCATAGATATGAGAATTGCTTCTAAACACACTCAATCGAGGACGAGAAGACAAACCCACAATACGAAGACGAACGCGTCGACTCCGCTTCTGTAACCGTTTTCGTTTTTCAAAGATATTCACGTGGTAACCCTATTTTTTCCCTGATTTTCCAGCTTTTTTCTGAAGAACTTCCCCGACATATCTAATACCTTTTTGCTTATAGACATCAGGAATTTTTAAGCCTCTGATCTTTGCTGCCACCTGAGTAACCGTCCGCTTATCTATACCTTTGAGAGCAATCAGGGTTTGCTTATCAACCGTAGCCTCCACACCCTGAGGCAATCGAAGTGAGACTGGATGTGCATAGCCCAACGTAAAACTTAAGGTATCTCCCTGAACTTGTGCTCGATACCCAACACCCATGACTTCAAGATTCTTCTGGTACCCTTCCTTCACTCCAACCATTTGATTGGAAATTTCCATCCTGGTTAAACCATGCATGGCCTTTAGTTTGGTCGAATCCCCTGCCCGTGACAGAGACACTATTCCATTTTCTACAACAGCTTGAATTCCAGGTGACATATCCCACTGCAATTGCCCCAATGGGCCTTTCACCAACACCTGCTGATCCTCGACTTTTACCTCCACACCAGGCGGAATTGGTATCGGTTTTTTTCCAACTCTTGACATGATGATCCTATTGTATGAATTTCACAGGATAACTATTGAGGCAATTTACCAAACATGACATAAAATCTCGCCACCTACATTCATCGTGCGACACTGTTCATCCGTTAACAAACCACGATCTGTGGTAATAATCGCTAAACCTAATCCCCGCAGGACTTTTGGAACCTCATCTTTACCGGCATACACACGGCATCCAGGCTTACTAATCCGCCGGATCCCGGTAATAAAAGATTTTTTTTGACGGCCCGGTATGTAGCGGAGTGCCACTTCCAAGATCGGATGCCCATCAGCCGTACTCTGCGTATAACCGCGAATAAATCCCTCATCCTTGAAAATTCGAAGAATTTCTTTCTTAACCCGCGATGAAGGAATTTGAACCAAATCATGTCCCCGCTGCCCCGCATTTTTCAGACGGACAAACAAATCCGCGATAGGATCAGTCATCGACATACATCAAAACTCCCCATGAATGAATCATCCATATGATTAAAACCTTTATGTGGAATATTCTCCAACCCTACCAACTTGACTTGGTCACTCCTGGGATATCACCCCGTAAACTGAGAAGACGAAAACAAATACGACACATCCGGAAACGGCGCAAAAACCCACGCACACGCCCACACAGGGCACATCGGTTATACCGACGGCATGGAAATTTCGGCTCCCGTTTTACTTTATTCTTCAGTGCTAACCTTGACACAGACGCTCCTTTTCCTCTTAGGCTGCCCGGAAAGGCATCCCCAAATGGGCCAATAAAGATTTGGCTTCTTCATTGCGTTTGGCTGTGGTCACAAAAGTAATATCCATCCCATGAATCGACGCAATATCATCATAAACGATTTCCGGAAAGGTGAGTTGTTCTTTTAACCCCAACGTGTAGTTTCCCCGTCCGTCAAAAGCCTTGGGAGAGATGCCACGGAAATCACGGATTCTTGGCAAGGCCACGGACACTAACCGGTCCATAAACTCATGCATCCGGGTTCCCCTCAGGGTCACCTTCACCCCAATTGGCATTCCTGCACGTAATTTAAATCCGGCAATAGCCTTTTTTGCTCGCCCCAACACAGGCTTTTGTCCCGTAATTTGCTCAAGCTCAGCGGCAGCGCTTTCTAACAGCTTAACGTTTTGAACCGCCTCACCCATCCCCACATTTATGACAATCCGTTCAATTCGAGGGACTTGCATCGGATTCTGGTAACTAAATTCTTTCATCATGGCTGGCAACACTTTATCCCGATAGACGACTTTCAAGCGCGGCACATAATCTGAAGGCATCGTTGCCGTAGACTGGACCTTCTTCGATTTTGACTTGCCGGTAGCTTTGGGTGAAGATTTCGGTTTCATTAATTTTTATCCAACACTTCCGTAGGTGCCTTTTGATAAACCCGAACTTTTCGTCCATCCTCAAAGGTCTTCATTTGGATTCGAGAAGGTTTTTGAACAGCTTCGCAAAACATCATCACATTGGAAATAGCCATTGACCCTTCCCGCTCCAAGATACCACCCTGCTTATTTTTAGCATTGGGCTTGGTGTGCCGCTTAATCAAATTCAGTTTCTCGACGATTACTCGGCCATTTTTCGTAAGAACCTGCAACACCTTTCCGGTCTTGCCTCGCTCTTTCCCCGCAATAACCATGACCGTATCGCCCTTTTTTATCCGAAATTTCTCAGCCATACAATCCACTTGCCCTATATAACTTCTGGAGCCAATGAAATAATCTTCATATACTTTTTCTTCCGTAACTCTCTTGCCACCGGACCAAAAATTCGAGTCCCAACCGGATCACCTTGTGCATTAACCAAAACGCATGCGTTCCGATCAAATTTAATATGGGATCCATCATCCCGACGTAAGCCTTTTCTTGTGCGGACAATAACGGCTTTCATGACATCACCCTTTTTCACGGCAGCCTTTGGAATGGCTTCTCGTACGGACACAACAATCAAATCTCCCAATGATCCATAACGCCGCTTGGTTCCTCCCAATACATGGAAACAGCGAACCCTTTTAGCCCCGGAATTGTCTGCTACATCGAGGTAGGAATAAATTTGAATCATTGCTCGTCTCTATATCCAGAAAACCGATCCAACACTCATGACAACCATTTCCTTCCTCCATCCAACTCATCACCCATTATGCCCGAGGCCCTTTGCTATAAATTTCCGCAACCCTCCAGTGCTTATCTTTGCTGAGGGGACGCGAATAGACAATCTTGACATGATCCCCCATTTGACATTGATTACGCTCATCATGGGCTTTCATTTTAGTTTTTCGTCTGACCACTTTCCCATAGAGGGAATGCCGCTCAATGCGTACCACCTCAACGACTATGGTTTTTTGCATTTTATTACTCAGAACCTTCCCTAAAAGATATCGAGAGGCGGGTCTTGATTGTGCCATAAATTAAGAGTTTTCCTTTAAAAACGTAATCGTTTATCCGTGCTTTTGTCGAAGGACGGTTTGTACTCTCGCGATATCCCGCTTTGTTTGCCGTATCCGCATGGGATTTTCAATACGGCCAAGGGCCAACTGGCTCCGAAAGTGAAAGAGCTCTTGCTTTAATTGGCCAACCTTTTCAATCAGTTCAGATTTTTCTAGATTTCTTAATTGATCGAGTTCCATGAATATGACCTTCAGCCTACAGAAGAGGGATTTCCCCACGTATGACGAATTTCGTCAACATCGGCAGTTTATGTCCGGCTAACCGCAAGGCCTCTTCTGCGACTTCTTGACTGACATCATCCATCTCAAACAAAATACGCCCAGATTTGATAGAGGCTACCCAATACTCCGGGTTTCCTTTTCCCTTTCCCATCCGAACCTCAGCTGGCTTTTTGGTTATGGGCTTATCCGGAAAAATCCTGGTCCAAATTCGGCCTCCCCGCTTTACATGGCGAGTCATAGCAATACGCGCAGCTTCAATTTGCCTGGCTGTGATTCTCCCAGGCTGCATCGCCTTGAGGCCGAATTGCCCAAAGGCCACCTCACCACCACGGTAAGCCTTCCCTCTCATTCGACCTTTTTGAACTTTTCTATATTTAATGCGTTTCGGCGCTAACATGGTACAAATACTCCAGGCACATCGGCTTTACCGTCTCCTAAAGGAACCCTAGCGAAGGTTCCGCCTTTTCCAATGAAGGAATTTTCGCATCTCCTTTATAAATCCATGCCTTAACCCCAATCTGTCCATAAGCCGTCTTGGCTTCGGCAAACCCATATTCGACATCAGCCCTCAGCGTATGTAGAGGAACCCGTCCCTCACGGTACCACTCTGTTCTGGCAATTTCATGTCCACCCAAACGACCCGCACAATAGACCTTAATTCCCAATGCCCCAAGCCGAAGAGCCGAGGCCACACTTCGCTTTAAGGCGCGTCGAAACGACACGCGCTTCTCTAACTGAGTGGCAATATTTTCAGCAACCAATTGCGCATCAATTTCCGGCTTTTTAATTTCCTTGACGGTGACAAACACCTCATTCCCATATTCCCGTTCAAGCGAGGCCTTCAATTTATCAACTTCTGCGCCTTTCCGGCCTATGATAATTCCAGGTCGAGCCGTATGAATGATTAACCGCAATTGGTTTCCTGACCGCTCAATCTCTACACTAGAAATCCCCGCATGATACAAACCCTTTTTCACTAATTTCCTTATGGAAATATCTTGATGGAGAAGCGTGGCATAATCTTTTTTCGCGTACCACCGTGATCGCCAAGTACGAGTGTACCCTAATCGAAAACCATACGGGTGCGTCTTTTGACCCATAAATTCTTTCTCCCCCCAGCTCTCCCTTTTAAGGATTTTTGACCACAATCTAACTTGTAGGACCGACAATAATCGTAATATGACTGGTACGCTTTTTAATGGGATTTGCTCTTCCCATGGAACGAGGTTGAAACCGTTTATAAATGGGTCCCCCATCGACATAAGCCTTGGCTACCCTTAAATTTTCTGGTTCTCCCAAGTCCATTTGCCCCGCATTGGACACAGCAGAAAAGAGTAATTGTTCCACCACGCGAGCAGCTGCCTTCGGAGTAAACTTTAAAAGGGTTAGGGCTTCCGCCGCATTCCTCCCCCTCACCATGTCAACGACCAGCCTCGCTTTTCGCGGTGCGAGCCTTACGTGGCGCAAAATTGCCTTTGCCTCAGCCATACCCCTCTCTCCGTCTTCTGATCCCGTATAATTTTAGGGTGCCACAATAAAATACTTATTTTAAGGCGACAGCTTTCTCGCTCCTCGCCGCACTATGCCCTCTGAAAAGTCGCGTGGGAGAAAACTCTCCTAATTTGTGGCCAACCATATTGTCGGTAATAAATACCGGAATAAATTTCTTTCCGTTGTGAACCGCAAACGTCAACCCAATCATGTCTGGGATGATGGTGGAACGCCGAGACCACGTCTTAATAACCTTGGATTCCCTCGCACTCCTCGTCTTTTCAATTTTTTTGGCCAAATGCTCATCAATAAAAGGGCCTTTATGAATTGACCTGGGCATGGATCCTCCCCAATTTAACGGGATTTTTTCTTTCGATTGGCGATAATAAATCGCGAACTTTGATTTCTGGGCTTTCGAGTTTTAAAACCTTTTGCAGGTTGTCCCCACGGAGAGACCGGATGAGGATTTCCTGCCCCCGCCTTGCCTTCACCACCTCCATGCGGATGATCAACGGGATTCATCACAACCCCCCGCACATGGGGCATTTTTCCAAGCCAGCGAGATCGCCCAGCTTTTCCCACCGTAATATTATTATGATCAAGGTTACCCACCTGACCCACCGTAGCCCGACACGTTCCTAAGATCTTTCGCATTTCCCCCGAAGCTAACCGGACCTGGACGTATCCTGCATCTCGACCCATGACCTGGGCCGATGCCCCAGCACTCCTGGCCAGCTGCCCGCCTTTTCCTGGCTTGAGCTCAATATTATGAATGACCACTCCTAAAGGCACCTCGATAAGAGGCAAAGAATTCCCAGCCCTGATTTCCACTCCAGAGCCTGCTTGAATAGTATCCCCCACTGCCAATCCATGGGGAGCTAAAATATAGCGCTTCTCACCATCTGCATAGTACAAAAGAGCAATTCGAGAAGACCTATTGGGATCGTACTCAACACGCGCTACCCTAGCGGGAACACCTTCCTTATTGCGCTTAAAGTCAATTTGCCTGTATTGACGCTTATGCCCACCACCCCGAAACCTTACAGTAATTCTGCCTGCATGATTCCTTCCCCCCGTTCGAGGAAGAGGCTTCATCAAGCTTTTCTCTGGATTGTTTGGAGACAACCCCTCATTTGTGACCGAAGACATTCCCCTTCTGCCAGGGGAGGTAGGTTTGTATTTTTTTATTGGCATGGGGTTTGTCCTCGTACGACTAGTATTTCTAGTCCCACCCAAGAAGTGTTCGAGAAAATTTTACGCACTTTCATACAATTCTACCTTCTCGCCTTCCTTTAGGGTAACAAGTGCCTTTCGCCAATTGGGTCTCTTTCCCAGGAAGCGACCTTGCCGTTTTGGCTTCCCTTTGACATTCATAACATTGACCGACATGACCTTCACATTAAAAACTTTTTCTACTGCTCGGCGAATATCTATTCTTGTGGCACGCTTATGAACCGCAAAGGCCAGCGAATTTTTTACTTCTCTCATCGAGGTAATTTTTTCCGTTAATAACGGACGAATAAGGACATCATAATTATTCACATTACACCCATACTTCTTGAACTCGTTGCAACTCAGCACGGGTCACAACCAATTTATCACACCAAAGCACATCGTAAACATTGAGATCTTTGGCATGCAGAACCTTCAAATTCTTTACATTCTTCCCAATACGAAGAAAATCAACGAGACTTTCCTCAATAACTAAGACCACCTTTCCCTTAGCCTCCAACCCGGAAAGGGCTTGAACCAAAAAGCGCGTTTTCATTTCAGGCAAAGTGAAATCGGCCACAACGATGAGCTCGCCAGATGTTACCTTTGACGCCAACGCCCCTTTTAAGGCTGCCCTATACATTTTCCTGGGCAAGGGAGAAGAATAGGACCTTGGCTTTGGACCAAATACCGTTCCCCCACCACGCCAAATGGGAGAGCGACTCGATCCAGCCCGGGCACGCCCCGTATGCTTTTGCTTCCACGGCTTTTTACCACCACCCCTCACTTCACCACGTCCAAGGGTCGAGGCGGTCCCTTGTCGCTCACTTGCCCGCTGCATAACAACAGCACGATGAATAAGATCCGCATTGACAGGGGCATTAAAAATACCATCCTGCAATTCCACCTCATCCACTTTTTGACGACCAAGGCCGTAAACAGGAAGAGCATCCATACGCGTGACCTTACCCAACCTTCTTTATAACCAACATTCCACCGACAGCTCCAGGGACGGACCCTGAAATCAAGAGAAGATTTTCTTCTGAGCGAACATCAAAAACCTTCAACCCTTTGACTGTGATTCGTTTATTCCCCATTTGACCCGGTAAGGCCTTATTCTTGAACACCCTGGATGGGAATGAACTCTGTCCGATAGATCCTGGAGCACGATGAAACATGGACCCATGGGATGCCGGCCCTCCAGAATAATTATGTCGCTTCATGACACCCTGGAAGCCTTTTCCTTTTGAAATACCCTGAACGGTTACCGGATCACCCTTTGAAAAAATGTCGACATTGACAACTGCCCCAAGCTGACTCTCCCCATCTGACTGAAATTCCTTTAGGTGGCGCCAACGTCGCTCACTGGATTTTTTCAAATGTCCCAATTGCGGCTTGGTTAATTTTCTTTCAGGAACTTCCTGAAATCCTATTTGGACGGCCTCATATCCGTCACGACTTTTCTCCTTGATCTGAACAATCCCACACGGACCAGCCTCAATCACCGTCACAGGAATAAGGCGTTTAGCCTCATCAAATATCTGAATCATTCCGAGTTTTTTACCCAACAATCCTTTAACCATCATTCAACCATTATCCAAGTAGATTTAAACTTTCTCTAATTCGATTCCAGACAATTTACAGCTTTATCTCGACATCAACTCCAGCAGCTAAATTTAATTTCATTAACGCATCCATTGTCTCTGGTGTAGGTTCCATAATATCCAACAAGCGCTTATGGGTTCGAATTTCAAATTGTTCCCGTGACTTCTTGTCGACATGCGTTGAACGTTGAACGGTATATTTTTCAATCCGAGTCGGCAAGGGAACTGGGCCCGCAATACGTGCCCCACTTCTGCGAACCGTATCCACAATCTCCCGAACAGATTGGTCAAGCACACGGTAATCAAAGCCTTTTAATCGAATTCTAATTCTGCGGTCTCGATCCACAAAAACCTACCCTTTCCCTTTATCCATTATCGCCTGACTCTAGGCTTTATTCGATGATCTCCGTGACCACTCCAGCCCCCACCGTTCGGCCCCCCTCCCGCACCGCAAACCGCACCCCTTGCTCCATTGCGATCGGGGCAATCAATTCCCCCTTAAACTACACATTGTCCCCCGGCATAACCATCTCCACCCCCTCGTTCAAATCCACTATCCCCGTATCAGCCTTCGTGCGAAAGTAAAACTGCGGCCG
>JAZFZJ010000095.1:0-2599 GCA_036443915.1 Nitrospirales bacterium | reverse complement strand
ATCTCCGGGTTGGTCTCAAAGACATGCTGACTCACCGGGGATCGACCCGTCCGAATCGTTTCTTCTAATTGCCCCCAATTCGACCATTCCGCATCATGGAGCACTAACAAATGCCCCACGTAGTCTTGACTGGATTTCACCAGGTGTTTTTGGGAAACCTCGGTATTCGAAAAGCGGCCTTCTTCCTTGCTTAACACCCGCATCGCCACGAGTGCGTTCAAGAGAAGCGTCAGAGCTTGTTCGTCAAGGTGTAATCGTGTGGCAATTTCCGAAGGCGGGAAGGCGGTTTCATGTAAAGCAGAAAATAAATCCAGTTTGACTGCGGTCAGGAGAATCTTGGTCTCCCAGTAGTAACCAAGCTGAAAGATCTCCCCAAGCGATAATTCCCGTGGCATCTTAAAGCCTCAAAAACCTTGATTTTTCCCCAATCGGAATCGGAAGTGAATCTTATCTAGGTCTCCGTTCCAAAGGCAAGCGAAGCGGGAGGTCTCATGAGCACAACCAAAAAAAGGGCAGCAACTTTTGGAAGCTGCTGCCCTTGTTTGAAGGGTTATCAGGAATGGGGTCAAAAACTGCGGTTACTTCTTCTTAATGTCAAAATTGGCTTCAACCGTTGCACCATCTTTCACATCGACTTCAATTTCAATGGCCTTTTTAACCACGTTCTTCGCAACAACGGGATGCCAGACTAACACTTTATGCTTACCAGCAGGCACGTCCTTAATCTCGAAGGTTCCATCTGTGTTGACCACCGTGTAATGCGGATTCGTCACCGGGAGAAACCATCCCTGCATAAATTCATGCTGATCGCACACCAACTTCATGACCGACCCCTTTCTGGCGAATTTCATTTTCAGAGGCTTCTCCATGGTATCACCTTTTCTTGCCAAACCGATATTAAACAACGTCTTGGACTTGGCGCCAAGAACATCAAAGCCATGTGGGTTGTGCAACACCCCTTCCTTGGACTTGGGATCATCCGGATCCGCATCGGTATTCTCAACGTAGAACTTAGCCTTGACTCCCTTCTTTTTTAGGCTCTTGGACATGCTGATGACCACCCCAGTATAGGGTAGAAACTCGCACAGCTTGGCAATCACTTCCGTCCGCTTGTAGCCCTTCATCCACTCCAAATCTTTGATACCTCGGACGGACACCACGGCATTTTTTAACCCCTTGTTGGCATCCACTTCCACCTCTTTTAAGAGACGATCTCCCGTAGCAACTGTCTGTTTAACTTTCTTTTTCCCCCCCTTTCCTTCTATTTCCACCATTTTTTCCACTATCTTAACGTTTTGGACGCTGGGATTTTTACTACAGAATGGCGAATTCGGAAATTTCTCAAGTGCAAATTTCTTGGGGGGTGGAACTTTCCCACTAAACGTTACTTTGCCCTTGATGGTTCCACCTGCCTGGGCAATCAGGGGAGCAGCCAACAAGGCGCTCCCGAGGATAAGAGACAAAGCAAGAGAATAATGATTCCTCATGATCCTTCCTCCTAGTTGAGAATAATCATTGACCTATCGAGGGGGGAATGAAACTCGGCAGTTCTCGGTTAATTCACCTCGCCATTCTACCCTGAAAACAGGAGAATGGAAATCACTTCAAACTCTTCACTGAAGAATCGTTATTTTTTAACAAGAAGCTTTGAGGGGTGTCAAGTGAACTGTCCATGTGCGATTTACGCGTTGTATCCCTAATTAAATTTGGAGATTTTCCCTTTGAATCTGGGGAATTCCCAAGCCTTTCATCAAGACGGCCCGGGCATCATTTGGGGAACGGGGCGCTCGATTTCCGAGAGGGCTGCGAGCAGCCAGGCAAGGCTGTCACCCATGTATTTAGGTTTTTCAATGGGTTGGGAGCAAAGCGGGTCAGTGCAAATGTAAGCCCGTGGCTCATCCATCTTGGGAAAGGTCACCTCCCCTATCCTTAAGGAATCAACCCTGGGGTCAAGGAACCGCACAATTTTCCCGGGTGCATAAATCCGAAGCCCTTGCTTAAAGAGTTCTTTTGCCGCTTCATGGGTTTTCGATCCTACAACCACAACATGCACTGGATATGAGAGAAACCGCATCACGGCTGCCGCTGTGAGTGCCACCGGGTAAGGAGCAGACGTCCCGAGAACGAATTGGAGAGTCCGTTCGGCGAGGTCTCTGTAGGCAGACTTGCCTGTCAAATAAAACAAGTCACAAAACAAACGGGCAGTTTGCACATTCTCCTCTAGGGGTTTTTGAGGGAATTTTAGCAACCCTTGGTCTGACCCAGAGGGTATCCGATCATAAAACCCACCTCCCTTGGAGTCCTCTAGATTCCTCACCAGGTCAGCGGCCAAGAGTTCAGCCTTTTGAAGGTACGCCTGTTCATCTGTTGTGACCGCTGCCTCCATGAGGGCCATAGCAAAGAATACCTGGTCCGCGAGCCATCCAAATCCCTGAAGCTGGCCCTCGACCATCACATGGGCCATGCCCCGCCCCTCACGGTACCGTTCCCTGTGGAGCCGGTTCAGGGTTTTCAGGGCAAACTCGCGAACGTGCTTATCCCCAAGAACCTGATAGGCCTTAAGGTAACTGATGACCATGATCCCATTCCATCCGGTATA
>JAZFZJ010000094.1:0-4873 GCA_036443915.1 Nitrospirales bacterium | reverse complement strand
GTGTGTTCGCTAGTGGTTTGTGAGAGCGCATAGTCATTATGTAAATACACGGAGTCGTTCGATCTTTAGGCGAGGCCGGAGGCGATTTCCTCCGCCTCGCCCATAGACATTGCTCGAGAAACTTGCCGAGAGAATACCTTCAGTATTTCATCTTCGATGTCTCCTTCCTCCTGACCATAACTAACTGCATTTTCCTTGATAACGGCCGTATACGCTTGGCTCATATTATTCCTCTCCCTTATCCCTTCGAATACCCCCTTAAAAAACCCTTTGTAGTACTCAACCCTTCCAACAACACTATCAAAATAAGAAATCGGCCTTTTTGTCAATTATAAAATGAGCTGTTTTGGAATAGAATAAGGTGCAGATCTCGTCCTAACATCACCCTTTACTCACCCATCAAGCTATTCAGCCCTTTCCTCAGTCATGTTGTCCGTTTACAATGTACTAATATGATTAATCGGTTTATCCGGTACATTCAGCGGTATAAAGGGTGGTTTGGCGGGGCTGCGGCTCTCTGCATCTTCTTAGGCCTCTATACAGGCTTGTTTGCTTCTCCGCCAGATTATTACCAAGGGGAACTTGTGCGGATTATGTATGTTCATGTCCCATTGGCCCATACCAGTACTCTGGCCTATTCCGTGTTATTTTTCGGCAGCATCTGGTATTTATGGAAACGAGACCCACTTGTCGATAATATGTGTCAGGCTTCCGCAGGCATTTGTGCGCTCTTTACGACACTGGCACTCATCACCGGATCCATCTGGGCCAAACCCACATGGAACACCTGGTGGACGTGGGATCCTCGGCTCGTCTCCTTTAGTGTGTTGCTTTTGATCCTGGGCGGGTATCTCATGCTACGGAAACTGGTCGATGACCGGGAACGGGGTGGCCGCTATGCCGCAATCCTGGCGATTGTTGGCGGGATAGACCTACCTATTATCAAGTTTTCAGTGGAATGGTGGCGAACGTTGCATCAACCCATGTCGTTTTCCACTCGGGGGGTCAGCATTTCCGATGACATCCTGGTACCATTAACACTCATGAGCCTCGGCGCATGGCTCCTCTTTGCCTATATGGTGATGGTTCGCACACAGATTTTATATTTGACCGACCTTCTCCAGGCCAAAAAAGGCCGCCTACTCAGTCAGACCCATTTTTCTCAAACACCATTATGACCGGGTTTTATGCACGATGGGCCATCATGGTCGGAGGAATCATCCTGTTGTCCATGATGACTTACCACCAGTATCAGCGCGATTTGTCCACGATCCCGCTAACCATTGTATTGAGCAGCCCCTCCAGCACCGAAACTGTGCGCATTCAGGGGATGGTAAAAAGTGGGACCCTATCCGGAACCGTTGAGCAGGGCCAGGCGACGTTTGAATTGATTGACGGCCCCACAACGCTTCCCGTGGAATATGTCGGCCCTCCATTGGAAAATATTCGTGAGCTAAAGACCCTGGTCTTGATTGGCCATCTGGATCCTCAGACCAAGACGTTCAAAGCTAAAGACACGGCTCTGATCAACAATTTTGGGTTTGTGGCTGCTGCCTATTTGCTCACGGTGATCGCGCTTGGCTTGGCCCTATTTGCCATGAGCCAAAGAGTCATGGTTTTATTTAAAGAAATCAAAGAAGAAAAACTCTACGAACCGGAGAACGAGTCCCTTGCCAACAAAGAATAAAAAAGTCGCCATCATTGTGAGCATTCTCCTGATTGCCGGAGCCTTAGGGTATTTGGCCCTTGGCAATTTCGGGGAGAATATTGTGTATTTTGTGACCCCATCGGAAGTGAAGGCTTTTACACCGGAAGCCTATGCGAAAAAGGTGCGGGTGGGTGGCATGGTGGTTAAAGGAAGTCTCGAAACCCAACCCGATCCCGTGGGCCTCACGTTTGAACTCACGGATGGGGCAGCCACGATCCCCGTCGCATTTCAAGGCATTCCTCCCGACTTGTTTAAAGAAGGACAGGGGGCTGTTGTGGAAGGCCACTGGAAAGATGGACAAACCTTTCATTCAACCATGATTATGGCCAAACACTCGGAAGACTATATGCCCATGGAGCTGAAACGCGCGGGCGTCGAGCTGCCCAAAAAAGATTTCATGAAAACTCTGTCGCCCTAAGCGGCATTTCCATTTTACATGATTATAGAAATTGGACATTTTTCGGTAATCGTAGCCCTGGTGCTGTCTGTCTTCGGCATGGCCAGTGCCGCTTTAGCCCTAAAAACCCGTAATCCGGACTGGGCTCGCTCAGGGCGTATGGCCATCACCTTGATTTTTGTCTTGCTCAGCATCGGCATGCTGTCCTTGGTCTATTCGTTTATCGTCCGGGATTTTTCGGTTCTCTACGTCGCCAATAATTCCAATTCAAAGTTACCCTTCTTTTATACGGTGTCGGCCGTCTGGGGGGGGCATGAAGGGTCGCTCTTACTCTGGGTCTTTATTCTTTCGGTTTTCAGTACCCTAGCTGTGTGGCTCCATTGGCGCACACAGCCCACCATTATGCCCTATCTGATTGCCGTAGAATGCGCGGTGATATTCGGATTTCTCTGTCTAATTGTGTTTCTCTCCAGTCCCTTTGAACGGCTCCTCCCCGTCCCGATGGATGGCAAAGACCTCAATCCTCTATTGCAAGACCCTGCCATGGTCCTGCATCCCCCCATGTTGTACATGGGGTATGTCGGCTTTTCCATTCCTTTTTCCTTTGCCATGGCTGCGTTGTTCTCCGGACGGTTAGGCGAAGAATGGATCAAAGTCACCCAACGCTGGACCACCTTCGCCTGAATGTGCCTGACCACCGGCATTCTTCTGGGAGGGTATTGGGCCTATTACGAATTGGGCTGGGGCGGGTATTGGGGCTGGGACCCGGTGGAAAATGCGTCATTTATGCCCTGGCTCGTGGGCACCGCGTACCTGCATTCCGTGTTGGTGCAGGAGAAGCGAAAAATGTTCAAAGTTTGGAATTTATTTCTGATTATTGTCACCTTTTCGCTTTCGCTCATTGGAACTTTCTTAGTTCGTAGCGGGGTGCTGACGTCGGTGCATTCGTTTGCCACCGACCCCGAACGGGGGTTGTATATCTTAATTTTCGTCGGCACTATCATCGGGATTGCGTTTGGCGCGCTTATTCTCCGATCGGCCAAATTGAAATCTCAGGTCGAAATGGATTCCATCGTTTCCCGTGAATCCATTTTTCTCTTTAACAATCTGTTTTTCTTAGTGGCAGCGGCAACCGTGTTCCTCGGCACCTTATACCCCTTGATCCTCGAAACCTTGCAAGGTGCGAAAGTCACGGTGGGCCCGCCTTACTACAATGCGGTTTTCATGCCCATTGCGCTGGGCCTGCTCTTTCTCATGGGTATTGGACCCTACATCCCATGGCGAAAGGCGTCGATCGCCAATCTGAAAAAAAGTTTTTCAATACCCCTGCTGGCAGGAGCTGTCATGGTCATCCTTTTGGCAGTCACTGGCATTCGAAATCTCTATGCCTTGGCAGGAACCTATGTGGTCGCCTTCGCCGGCATGGCCATTGTGATGGACTTCGGGAAAATCTCTCAGCTCTATGCCAAGCGAAACAGCAGTAACATCTTCAAGGGATGTCTGACCGCGTTTACCGCGAATCAACGACGCTATGCGGCCATGCTGACCCATATCGGGGTTCTCGTCTTAGTGATCGGGATTATCGCCTCGACGATCTATCAAACTGAAAAAGTCGTCTCGATGAAGGTGGGTGACGAATTTACGATTGCCGACTATCGCATGAAGCTCACAGATATCCATGATGTGGAAGGCGGAAATTGGAAAGCGGAAGAAGGCGTCTTTCAAGTGTTTGAGGGGGATACATTACTCACCGAACTTCGTCCGCAAAAACGCATTTACAATGCAACCCAAACCCCGACAACCGAGTCCGCGATCTATTCCATCAACATGGGGCATATCTTTTTGACGATGCCCGAAGTGTCCCCGGATGGCGTTGCCGTCGCACGCGGCGTCATAAACCCCCTCATTCTCTGGGTGTGGGGCGGCGGGGCCATAATGGGATTGGGCGTCATCTTAAACATCCTTCGCCCACGAAAGAAGGAAGAATGAGCAAGGGCTGGCAACTCACCTTAGTCCTAATCCTGCTCGGACTCTTTGCCTTATTCTATCAAGGCCTGTGGGGGGATCCGCGACACATTCCGACCGTGCTCATCGGCACCGATGCCCCCATCATTGAAGGACCCGATGTGGAAACCGGCCAAACGATTTCACTGGAACAATTCAAGGGGAAGGTGATCCTGCTGAATTTTTGGGCGTCATGGTGCTATGAATGCAAGGTCGAGCATGAAAGCGTTTTACAGCTCCATCAGTTATTCAAAGATGATCCTAATTTCGTCATGCTCGGCATCAATTACCAAGACAACTTGCCTGACGCCCAACAATATCTCAAAGAATATGGCACGACCTTTTCGCATATGCGAGATCTGAAAGGACAATTGGCGATTGATTATGGCGTCTATGGCGTGCCCGAAACCTTCGTCATCGACCAACAGGGAAAAATCCGCTATAAATATGTCGGACCGGTAACGGGCCACATGTATACCACTATCACGCAAAAGATTATCGCCCCCTTGCTCAAAGGTCAGCCCATCTCCAAGCCCTCCTAATGCTCATGCCTACTCGCCTGGCATTTGCCTTGATTCTTATTCTGACGACTCCTTGGCCCTTGTTGGCCGAAGTCCAAGACGAAACGGCCTTGGACGTGCAGGTCCGAGAAATTTCCAAAACCCTTCGGTGTACCGTCTGTCAAACCGAAAACATTTGGGAATCGGGAGCCCCACTCGCGCAACAAATGCGGGGCGTCATTCGGGAGCGACTGGCACTGGGGC
>JAZFZJ010000093.1:0-9619 GCA_036443915.1 Nitrospirales bacterium | reverse complement strand
GTGTGTCGGCCCTCCAGGTCTAGGCCAAAAATTCCTTCTCCAGCAGCCTGCAAGATGAGGGCATGGTGTTGTTCGAGAGATTTAAGGGTTTTTTGAATATCCGGACTTTCCTGTTTCAGATGTTGCCGTGCCGGTGACATAGGGCTACTCCCTTTCCTGAGGCTCAAGCATCAGAGACATGCCCCCCTCTTGGAGATGAGGATGATGCTGTAGCTAATTTCAGAATAAAAAAACCATATGCCTTTCATTGCCATGTGCGATTTCAAATTATGTACAGGCCTCTTACGGGTTTTCAATACTGTAACGCATTCCAGGATTATTTAGCCAAGGTCTGGATATAGTGGATGAGTTGCCAAATTTGGGAATCCGGCAAGCTGCCAAAAGACATCATACCGGTCCCTGGCGACCCTTTCTTAATGATCCAGAACAATTGCCCGTCTGAAACTTTTTGCCTCAAAAGAGGAGAATAACGGTTTCACAACTGAATTAGAGCAAAACCAACGTCACAAATGATGGAGCGAGGAAAAAAGGAAAACACACAAAATTTCAGAGAGTTTGATAACCGAAAGGCAACAAAACTGAGGAGAAGAGAAGGAGCGTTAACGCTTGACAGTCATAGGTTAGTCAAAATGTGAAACACGATTCCGCTGCAGTTTGAGAAAAAAAGAAACGTTGCAGGAAAAGCTAGGTTGGTCTCCAACTCTAACACAGCCTACTAGGCTCTAGCAGGGCTGGCCGTTGAAGAGGCAGGGTTTGTAACGGCTCACATCAAATTCGGTTTCCTCTTTATAGACCAATTCGTTTCCGTTGACCCCATCTAATAACGGGTCATTCCACATGGTATGGTTCCACCAGTAAAAGATCGGGTGCTCGGGGATGTAATAGACTGGATTGCCATAGTTGCTTCGGATGTGCCCTTGAACCGTACGGCCGGTGACGTAATCGACTTCTCCGTTACCTTTCAATGAATAGAGAGAAAGAAACAGGCGGGATTCCTGGTCGTAGATTTCGTCAATCCGCGTGCTTTCTTCGGGTTCTGGAGGTAAGGGAAGCGAGGCAGGGGGGCTGGGTGCTTCCACAGACGCGAAAATCATCCAGCTTGTGAAGGCGAATAGGGTCAAGCCGGACATGAGGCAAACCCTCCTTTCGGTTACGGATTTCCGAATGCTCTCACGTATACTAGCACATGCCAGGCCTCGTCTTCAGTCAAGACTAGCGGGATAAAGGAGGCCATATCGGTCCCAGGACTGCCGTTTTTTAAGATCCAAAATAGTTCCCCATCAGTACGGGCGGCCTGCCAGGCTTTATCCGTGAAATTCCGAGGGAGTTTTCCTCGTAGACCTGGAATATTTCCGAGGCCTTTTCCGTCTCGTCCGTGGCAGGTAGCACAAAAGGCTTTGCCATGAAAAATTTGTTTGCCCTTTTCAATGTTTTCCTGGAGATCTGGAAAGGGATTGTTCCAGGACCGAGCTTCGGCTATTTGATCCTGTGGTACTCTCGGCTTCAACACTTTAGGATCAGCAGCTTCACTCCCGAAGGGCCAGAGACTTTTCAAGAAGACGCACACCACCGCCAGCCAGAGAACTCTTCCAACCATAAAAACTCCTTGTTGATGGATTAGGAGAGACAGGGGGGGACGTTGGTCTGCCCCCCCCTGTCATTTTTGGTTATTCCGACCGGAATTTGTGACCGAGGGAGTTCGGGATTGTCACTTTTCCATCTGGAACCACTTGGTCATCATGCCAAAGATGGAAAATGATGCCATCGGTTTTTGCGGCGGCAGCAGCAACTTCACTGGCTTTGTCAGCGGGCATATACAGGATTTTCACACGACCTGTCGCAATTTCAACCTCGTGGTCATGGAAGTTCCGGTTCCACTTGATTAGCGGAACATTTTTCCGTGCAAGATCTTTCGCTAAAAAATATTCTACGGCTACTAATTTGGCATTGGGATCTGTCGATTTAAACAACAAACATTGAAGTACTTCAGGAGAAATTCCTTTACAGTAATGGTGGAATGGTCCTCTCGGCGTTCCATCAGCCATCATATGAGGGGCTTGAACATGAATGGTATACCCATCTGCTGGACCCTCTCCACTGATTGCTGGAGTGATCATAAGTCCCATGGCTATTACGCTACAGGCACCTATGAATAACAATGAACGTACTGAACGATACTTGATGACCTCCTTGTAGTTGTTGATGTGTGATGGACCTAGAAGACTAGGCTTATGCAACGCGGAAAAATTATAGGCATTCTATCGCGTGATAGCTAATGGGCTTCTCGTATCTGCCCATTTAGTTGACCTTGGACGTTCCCCCCCGTCCTTTCGTTCTTGGTGTGTTCGGTTTTGAACGATCATGGGGTCGAATGTCTCACCACAGTTTAGGCATCGCCAAATGGAGAGAACATACAATGCTTCATTGTGGTGATAGAGTTGGTCGCTGATCATGAGTCCTTGGCATCGTCGGCAGTTCATGATGGCCCTCCCTGTATTCCAGAGGATGAAGGGGAAGTGCGAATGCGATTCATGGGGAGTTTAGTTAACACCATCCCCATCAAACAGGAATCGGTGAGCCCTGCATGGAGAAGGCCCACCCCCACGAACGCTGGGATGAGGAGAAACCAAAGATTCACCGCCACGCCTAATCCGACTCCGAGCAGAATCAACGATCCGGCAATGGCTCGTACCTGACCCTCTAACGAAAGGCTTTTGCGTCCCCGAATGGCCGGTTTGCCACTCTTTACCCAGTCGGTGATGCCCCCTTCTAGAATCTGGCAGTTTATGACACTATTGTTCGTTAAATATTCATAGGCGATCTTGACTCGATTTTGAGTTCGGCATACCAAGACGATGGGTTGTTTTTGAGATAGGTGTTGAATCTCTTCCACAAATTTATGCAAATCCGGTAAGGGAATGTTACGAGACTCAGGAATGTGGACTTCCTCAAATTCCTGGGGGGTTCTGACATCAATGAAAACAGGTGCCTGTTCGGGTGTTATAGGAGAGAACAGATCCAAGTTCGTGAAAGTCGCCTGCGAAGGTCTTTGATTAACCGTGGTCGTGTTCATAGAATTCCTCCGTTGGGGCTATGGAACAATTCAAAACCTCCCACTAGTTCCGTAGCATCAATGTTTCGATTACGTTTGGTTTCATTCCCATTCAATCCTATTCAGCAACCCTCATGCCAAGTTCCTTCAAAATGTTAAATCTAATTTTTTGTTTAAAATCAATAACTTATAAAAATTTCATAAGAGCCAAAAATATCTCATGTCACAAAATACCCCAGTTGGCTTAACAAAAATCGATAACCGTTAAGTTAACAAGTTAACGGTTATGGGAGATGAGTAGGAGAGGAATGGAGGTGTTTGAGTTTTTTCCAGAGGGTGACCCGACTCACCCCGAGGCGTTTGGCGGCTTCGGTTTTGTTCCCCTGAGCCTGTTGAAGGGCTTCCACGATGCGGGCTTCTTCCTCTTGAGGGAGAGAAGACTTTGCGTTGGTCACGACCTTTTGGGTTTGCTGAGGCCGTTGAACCTCCGGAGGGAGGTCCCACAGTGTGAGACAATCGCCATTGACCGTGACAAACGCATGTTCAATCGCATTTTTTAATTCGCGAACATTTCCAGGCCATTGGTATTCCACCAATTTTTTAAGGGCATCTTGGGCGATATCCTTGACCGTTCGCTGAAACACCTTGGCATTTTCCGCCATAAACTGGTGAACCAGGAGAGGGATGTCTTCGCGGCGATCTCGCAGGGGTGGAAGAGTAATTTCGAAGACATGGATCCGATAGTAAAAATCTTCTCGAAGCGTCCCTTCCGCCATCAGGGCTTTGAGGTCTCGATTGGTAGCGGTGATGAGGCGAACGTCTACCTTGATACCTCGGTCATCTCCCACTCGGCGGATTTCACTTTCTTGGAGCACTCGGAGCATTTTTAATTGTAAGAGAGGACTGGTGTCTCCGATTTCATCTAAAAAGAGGGTGCCACCGTCGGCAGCTTGAAAAACGCCAATTTTATCTCGTATGGCTCCGGTAAAGGCCCCTTTCACATGGCCAAACAATTCGCTTTCCAAAAGTGTTTCGGGAATCGCCGAACAATTGATGGCAAAGAAGGGTTTATCCTTCCGACCACTCAGCGCATGAATGGCCCGCGCTGCCAATTCCTTCCCCGTTCCTGATTCACCTGTGAGCAACACCGTGACATCGCTTTGCGCGGCGAGACGCAGGCGTCGAAACACTTCCTGCATGGGGGGACTTTTCCCAATGAGTTGTTGAAAGGCTTCACGAGATTTCGCTTGTTCCTCGAGAACCGCAATTTTTTGGTTATTCAAGATAAAGGTCGTAAGGTCGGTGAAGGTTCCCACTGCCCCCGCGACGGCTCCCTGGTCATCACGGAGAATTGAGACGTTGCCATAGAGATAGAGTTCGCGACCATCTTTTGCTAAGACTTTGCATTCCTGATTGCAGATACCCCAAGGATAAGGCGTCGGGTTGGACATAAAATCGGTGAGAACTCGAAAGCCTTTACAATTCTGCCCTTCCAACATATGACACGATTTTCCGATCACATCCTCGCTGGAATATCCGGTAATACGAGCCGCACCAGTGTTCCAGGCGACAATATGGCCCTTCGCATCCACGGTAAACACCCCATCTGCCACGACATCGAGCATGTTGCTGAGAATGGCGGGATTTTTTCGGAAATCCAATTCCATCAGTGTATGGGATCCTAAGAAGGGAAACTCGAAAAAGACCGTCTTTATCGGAGAAGAGCCGATTGGTGCAACACCAAACACTGCGACAAATAATGAATGCGGACGAACTCTGATCCTGGGGTCTTCCTCCAGATCTATGCAAACAAATTATCGGCTGGCCAACCAGGTTATGTACGGCTCACTTTGAGAATTGTACCTGCGCAGCTAATAAAGATTTAAACGTGGGATCGGTCTCCATCAATCCTTTAAGAGTATCGTTGGCCAGCATGTAGTCCCAACCCTGAGGATTCGAGCCTGGTGTTTTCTCAAACCAGTCCCGGGCTTGCGTCAGGAGGTCTAGCATGGCTTGGTTGTCTCGGGGGACGTGGAACGCCAAGCTGTAGGCCATGGCATAGGCCGCCGTAAATTTATTTAATGGGTCTTTGGTGAGATGTAAGGCGCGTTGGGCCGTCTCATAGCCTTTTCGAATATCCGGATCATCGAAATGCCGATTCCACGCCACCTTCCCTATACGTGCCCACGCTAATTCCAACAGAACCTTTGCGCGCAATTCTTCCTGTTCAGAAGGCACTTCGGTGAGTAATTCCTGTGGGGAGGAAAGCGCAGCCATTTGGTCATTGGTCCAACGGTAGGTGGATACCAGCCGGATGCGATTATTGAAATTACCAGGTTCCAAGGAAGCCAGAGCTTCCATGACAGGAATCATGCGGTACAGATAATCAGCAGGCATGGGTTCGGCTTTTCCACCTATTTCCATGCTCAGGGCCAGATCCATGCGATCGGTTTGGGATTGCACAGTCCAATACAGTTCATTAAACCGTTGAGTCAGGCGTTCATCTCCAAGTTGAATGCCATGCAACCGACTTCCATAATCCATGAGTCCTTTGTACAACTGGTCCGCAAAGACTTCCAAGGCTTCCTTGTGGGCGGGGGCTATCATGAGCACCCGGTTGAGCCGCATGACAGCCTCTAGCACCGAAGGAGCAGCTTGAGCTTCTTGAATGCCGGTCTGAACGGCCTCTGGATTATCTTCAAGACTAAACCATTCTGTTGACCGTGGAAGAAATCCACCAGGATCAACGACAAAGGGAATGGTCGTCCCACGAGGGCCATCAAGGGGCAAATCCAAGACCGCACGATCTGTGGGAAAGCCCAGTCGCTTCAAATCCGACAGCACAACCCACTTCACCTTCACAGATTTAATCACCCGTTGCGCCTTTTTATAGGGCACGGCCCAGTCCTGGGCTCCAGGTGCGTTGGCCACTGGTGCCGTCAATGGATTGGGATAAGAAATTTTGGTCATGACAAAAGCGGTGGGTGCGGCTACGACGGTGGTTTGATCAGGTGAAGGAAAGGACGCATGAGGCAATGTCCCCGATTGCAGAGCCTCAATCGTAAAGGGCTGAGCCGGTTCATACATCGTAATGTCCGGCGTCACGAAAAAGGACGGGGCTAATTGCCGGCTGCTTGTCTCCGCAATAAAAAATCGCTGGAAATCGGAATAGTCGACGAGTTTTCCTGGTCCAGGCCAGACATTATCCAACCCTCGATCTTTTTGATTAATCACGCGTTGATGGGCATCCTTTCGCCGTTGATCACACCACTCATAGATGGGATGTAACCCGTCAGGAAATTCGCCGGTTGTCAGCAACTGCTGCTGGGCCATTTGAAACAAACAGACAAAGTCGCGTTGTCCCGCAGCGACCCGATCGCCTTTCTCCACCCCTTCGGCGTAGTCTCGGATAGTAGCCAAGAGGTCCTCCTGACTCACCGGTTGAGCACTGGCCGCCCATGTACTTGGGGAAGCGAACAACAGGAAAGGGAACAGGAGTGCGACCAACCAGTGGGCCGCGGGTGAAGCCTGGGAGGTATAGAGAACGGATAAAGGATTTTCCTCGGGTTGTGGTACGACTTGCACAATCCGTTGATGACAAACAATACTCATGAAATCTTACTCCTCTTCAAAACTATGTCCAAATATTGGTGTCTTAAGGTGGGACGGGAGCCGTCTCCCCCAAAACCGAAACACTTAATGTAGCATACCCTTGTTCTCTTGTACCACGATGGTACCCCGCATCACGTGGCCGGGTAAATCGCAGAAAAAGGGGTAGGTGCCTGGGCGAGAGGGGGTAAACACAATCTCGGTTTGGCCACTTGTGGGGAGCAACACCCGGACGAGTCCTTCTTTGGAAAATTGGGGAGCGCCGTTTCCACTGACATTCAGATGGGTGCCCGTGAGCAAGCCGACGGGCAGGAAGGCATGCAGTTCAGTATCTAAATTTTTGAGGACAAGACGGGTTTTCTGCCCAACCGTGAGGGAAAGGGCATTGGGAGAAAATTGTCGAAATTTGATATTGATGGTCACTTCAGTTTCCGTAGCGAGTTGCGAAGGGAGGCTTGTTGGGGTGGAGCTCCAGGCGGGAGCCGGAGTAAGGCCTTCAACCACCATCAACAGGAAAGCCAGAAACCAGCCGGGATGAAAAGAATATGATTGCATCTTGGGGAAGTTCATATCTCATTATACCCGGTGGGAATTCTGGGGTGAAATGAGACCTGAAGGAAAAAGGACTCTTTCTCTGGAATTAGATATTTACACATAGGTCTAAATATCTATATATTACCAAGGCTCCTTATTCTGAGAGAAAGACTAAAGATCTTGCGGAAATGGCCGAAAGAACAAAGATAACCCTGAAAGCGAGTTCATCATGAATTTCATTGCAACTCTTACAAGTGACGGGACCTTATATACACTGGGGATTGGTTTTGTCTTGATGGTTGGAGTGGTGGCGTTTGGCTGCTATGACTATCGCCGCACGGCTCGGTTGCCCCATTTAGGGACCGTCATGGTCAAGAATCGGCTAAAAAATTCTGCCTAATTTTCTTTCCTTTGATTCCCTGGGCTGAATTTTCCTGATTCGGCCTCATCCCTCCTTCCCAAAAACATCCGATTGTCAAGGCAGTGTTCCTGGAAATCGAAATGGGGTATCCCCTCTCAAGAAAAACCTATGTTGTGCCGGCTGGGGGGGAAATAGCTACGGTTGGGGTGTGGCTGGTGGTGGGGAGGATGAAGTGGAGTGAAGAGGGTGACGCATAATACTGGGGCAATAGGAATACCCAATCAAAAGTTTATGGGACGGGCAAATTCCATGTGACACGTGGTCGTCCTTTCCCTCAAGAGTATTCCCAAGGATTCCATGTTTGCCTTCTTGCCGACACCAAGCACAAATCCGAATCACATCATCTCCTTAATTAGAAATTTTCCTCTTGTTGGCAGCGCCTTTTCTGAAAGAGAACACGCAGGGAGCTACGAATCTTTAATGACTCTCAACTCTTTCAACGTGCATGTCCCAAAAGTGATGGAGCAATAATCAAACCAAAATTGTTCGGTTAAAAATAATCTGAAATATTAGGGGATTTCAGGCATGTGAAAGCCACAGCCAGTGTGCTTTGAGACAAAAAGATACAGGATGAATCGAAAGAGATACAAATGTTTCAGGAGTGGCGACCGATAAGGGCCATGGTAGGATTTCCAGCAGTTTCTGTTCTCAACCGGTGGACTTGGGAAAATGGATGTAGACCAAAAAGTAAAATTATCTCCTCTTCCAATCCGGAAAATCTTCCGGGAGGCTCTTAAATTTCCCTTCAATCATACCAACCAATTTTGGATATGGTGGTCCCTCCTCATTATTGGATTTTGGGGCCTGTCACTTTCGATTAATTATTTTGAGGAACAGATGAGTGACAAAATACAGGATGGAATTTCACTGATAATATTTGATACGGCAATTTGGGTTCCTGAGGGTCTTCTATTTTCCCTTTTTGCCGTGATTTGCCATCGAATAATTTTATTAGAAGAAAAGCATGAACGGTGGGTAGATTTTTTTAAGTGGCGCCATAGAGAAACACGATTTTTCATCTGGTCGTATCTTGTTTATATCGTAGCCATTTTTTTGTGGTTTCTGTTTTCCTCAATGTTGATGATCCTTCTATACATTTTTACGGTCTTGTTTGGTCAAGTGATAGAATGGGAAAGCCTTAATCTGGGAGAAAACAGGATCCTAAACCTAGTATTTATCATAGGTTTAGGATCACTTTTTGTTTTACCCTTTTGGTATTTTGTGGCCAGAATAATTTTGGTGCTTCCATCCACGGCAATCGATGAAAAACCAACGTTGTCTTGGGCCTGGGATCTTTCGATGGGTAATGGATGGCGGTTAGCGGTGATAACAGGATTCATCCCTTTAGTTTTCCTTTTGGGTGTTTATCTTAACCAGGAATTTCTTGAATTAGAAACATTAATCCCGGTGTGGCTTGAAGAAATAATTGAAGTTCTTTTGATGCTATTCTTGGGAATGATTGAAATCGCACTCCTGTCTGAAGCCTATAAAGAACTCAGTAATGAAAATAAAACTACATCGTTATCAGGAAAATCTGATTCCTCGTTGGTCGTAGCACCACTCTGCTAAGTATTCGGGTCCTAATTTCTTCCTTAGGTTGCCTAACGAAGTTTTTCTCACCGATAATGAGATTATGAATACCCTTGAAGAGCTTTCTTTTGAGAATACATATGCTGCGTTGCCGGAGGCGTTTTATGAGCGGGTGAAGCCAACGCCTTTTCCCAATCCGCATGTGGTGAGTGTGAATCCAGCGGCGGCGGAATTACTGGATCTCCATCCTGACGAACTCCAACGCGCTGACTTTGCCGAGTTTTTTTGCGGGGCTAAATTGCTTCCTAACAGCGATCCCATTGCGATGCTCTATTCCGGGCATCAATTTGGGCATTACGTCCCGCAGCTCGGCGATGGGCGGGCAATTTTGCTAGGCGAGGTCAAAAACCAGAAAGGTGAGCGTTGGGATCTGCAACTGAAAGGTGCGGGACTTACCAGATTTTCCCGCGATG
>JAZFZJ010000092.1:0-4533 GCA_036443915.1 Nitrospirales bacterium | reverse complement strand
ATCGTGATGAAACTTATGAAGACGTGTTCTCCGCGAAGGATAAAAATTGGGTTTTTCCCTGGTGCTTCAGCCACACGCCCTTCGGCTGAATGGACATGACTTGATACCCCTGGATCGTTTCCCCTTCCTGCACCACTGTTCGGTTTATGACGGCACTTCGATACTGATCTTCCACAGCCACGGCTTTGAGAACGAGCTGATTTCGTTGCTGATTTTCTGACCGAATGGGCGTCTTGGGGTCTCGTTGAGCGGTCCACGACGAGGGTTCTGTTCGAGTTGAAGAGACGACCCGGGTTGGCGAGAATGGATCACGATCAGGATGGTCAATCCACGTTACCGCCTTATCTTTATCAACTGTGAGTGGCAGCCTTGATGAAGCAGAAGTAGGGGGGGAATCTCGTTGATTCAACGTCAAGGAAGTAGAAATGGATGTTTCCGGCAGAGATCCCATGAGGTTGGAATACATGGCCCATCCTGCAAGAACACATAACCCAATCATGACTATGGGACTTTTTAAAGCTCGACGGAGTTTGTTGCTTTCATCCATACCGATAATCCAATTTTTAAAACCGTGGCCTTTTTTCCGTTACCCAGGATCGTCATATCTTGGATATCAACCCGGGGCCCTGATTGCGTCATGGTTTTGACAAACTTGAGAAAAGATTGGTAGGCACTGTTGGTGCCTTGTGGGAGCACTTGGATTTCCACAGGGACTAATATGACACCTTCAATCGAAGAACCGGTCTCCTCTGTCTTCAAAATGCGGAATTTCGTCTGGAGATCCAACCGTTTGGCCTGTTCCTGAAGGTCGTGCCCCCACTGGGTCAAGTGGGTAAAATTCTGAAATAATAAAATGTCTGCCTCATTCAGTTCGGTTTTAAGCCTATCTGGTTCAGCTTGAAGATAATTGGAGCGAAGTTGCACAACCTGCTGTTCTAAACTATTAGTGGCCTGAATTTGGGACTGACTGGCTTGAACAGTCAGGATTTGTTCAAAACTCAACCACCCCACCGTACATAAGGCCAGGATAAAAAGAAGACTCAGCGCCATTTCTTTGAGTGATTGAAGGTTAGGCTTTCCTATTGTCAGGAGTCCCTTCATGACAGGGTTCCCTTCATGGTGAATGGGATGAGTGAACTGGTTGCCTTAGTACCGCTAGAGGTAGTGGTCTGCGTTAACAGTTTTGCTCGCCAATCTGGCTGAAGAGCCACATGGTAGGGACCTTCTCCCAAATGCTTGACCAATTGATCTAAGGCCAACAAAGTAGTTGAGAGATTGGTTGCCGAACGGCCGGATAGCTCAAGGTTCCAGCCCTCAGATGTTCGTTCCATGACGGCTCTATGGAGGATGATCTGTGGCGGAATCACGGTACTGAGGTAGCTGAAAAAAGGGCCTTCTAGTGGAGGGAGAACTGGGGCCGTAATGGCCTGAGCCCATTGCCGTTGGGTTTGTAACGCCACAAGTCGACTTTGCCACTGTTCTTGGTTTTGTTGGAGGATGGTGGCTTTGGCTGAAACAGCTTGGACGATATCGTTGTTTTGGGCCAGAAAGCCCTGAAGGGCGCTGGTCGTTCCCACCCCGAGGATAAGGAATCCTACAATTATTGCCGCGACGGCTTTGGTCAAAAAGATCCGAAGTGGCTCTCGAAGCACGTGGGTAGGAGTAAAATTATTGGGATGATCAATAGGAAGCGTTGCCCCAACCCATAACCAGTATTTCCAGTCGGGGTTGACCGGACCAGGAAAAATCTCGGTCGGCACGTGAGGTTGAATCTCTCCAATCGTCAAATGATCTTCTTCTCCCAAAAACCAAATATGAGGAATGGACAGGTTGGTTTGCTGGGTAATGTACATGATGGTTCGATTGACCTCGGTTCCAACCCGTTCCCCGAGAGGAACCCAGTCTTGTGTGGGGAAAAGGTGTCGAGTCAAAAGAGGTGTCCCGTCCTCCTTCCCACACACGAAGGTAATTTTGCCTTCCAAAATGGTGAGAAGTAACGTGGCCATCCCTGGTTCCACAGGCAACATGCTCAGTTGACTTTCAGACAGGGAAGAAATTGGCCCGAGTTGGCAGAGATGTAAACCTAATTCCTGACAGATTTGGACTATTTGGTCGACGAATTCTTGTGGCCAAATTTCCAGGTGAATATTCACCTTTCCATTTTCACGGGTTTTGAGGCCGATGCGGTGGCACCAGGCTGCTTGGCCCTCCCAGTTTTTCTCCTGTTGGGCCTTTCGTTCCAGAATGGGGATGAGGTCCGAGGGTGACATGGGGGGGAGCTGAAGATTCTTGGTGATAAACCTGGTGTCTTCGACGAGTATTGCGACATAGGTGCCCTGATATTGGGTATGGTGAATGGCATCCTGAATGGCCTGGCGAAGGGTTTCCGTTGAAACCACGAGGCCCGGTCTTTCCCAGCTCAGATGAATGGTGTCGTTGATGATGGATAGGGCTTTGAACCGACCATTTAACAGACTGATGCTGAGGATGGTTAACTTTGGTTTGAAAAGGGCCTTTCGAACCTTCCGAGAATAGTCCTGTATGACTGAAGGAATCATGGACGTCGGAGCGGTATGTTTGGTGAGGTTCGTCATCGAATGATTGATGGGGTATGGATTAATAACATCCGCTGCTAATCACTCGCCATTGAGATCCTGCAGCACAATCTGGGTCAAACTGATAGCCGGCTTCGGCGGTCATCGTGAATTGGGTTTCGGCCCCCCCGACGACAAACGGGTCGGCTTCGTCTAACTCAACCGTTGTCCCGGTCAGGTGATAACGAGTATGCAGGGCTAGCGTGCCACCACCGGAATCGGTGGCTGTGCCATCAATGGCATAGCTTCCTCCCGCACCATCGGCAGATAGGCTGAGGAGATGGAACAAGTGGCCAGTATGTCCTCGATGGATTTTCTGATCGGGTGTCCCGGTTTCATCGGTGTCCCACCAGTTTTCAAATTCTGCATCGTTTGTAATTGTTGGATTTGCATTTTGGTTGAGATCCGTAATCAGGAGAAATCGGGCATCAGCCAGTTGGTTAGTGGGTAAGCCCGTCACATTGGTGAATCCGGTGATCGTAGGTTGAACGAAATAATATCGAATGAAACCGTTGGCGTTAGTCGTGAGCTGGCCAATCGAGATCGGGACATAATCGGGGCTCAGTGCAGCTAAATTTGCGGGAAACGCCCGGGTTTCTCGTAGAAACAGTTCGATACCTTGGGCGATATTTGCTAATTGCTGATCCTCGGCATCTCGCCTGGCGCTCCGCAGTTGATTGATGACGTTTGGGGTAATAAAACTGGCAAGAATCGCTAAAATGGCTAGGACACCGATCAATTCCACAAGCGTGAAGCCACTATGGGAGTTCTGGTCTTTTGCCCACCAGTCCTTGGGTGGATGCGGGGTAGATGGAGACGCTGTGTTCAACCAACCGAACATTCCTACAAATCCTTAAGTTTTTTAACCAGTATTCATAAGGCTTCTTGAGCCGATACCTTGGCTTGGGTGTACACAGGAGACAGACTTTTACAGTGGGCACAACGAGCCTGATATACCCCTAGCGTATTCTTCGGTGTAGGAAAAGCGAATCTTAATTGTGGTTGGAAGGGAGGGGAGTCAGGGGGAAAGGTTTGTTCGGTGAATTAGACCAGGGGTATGCATTTCGGGTCGATATAGAGGGATCATTGGGTCCCCGTTTGGACTGAAAAGGAAATCCTCTTGTTGTCATCCTCGCGGTATTCAGCGGGGATCCATCTTCTCTTCGGGCAGGACCAGCCAGATGGATCCCCATGTAAAAATGTCGTGGATGACGGAAGGGAAGACGGAAGGCGTGGGGGGGTAGGGAAAAGGAAGAAGTATAAAGGAGGAGGAAGGATGGATCATACAGAATTTATGGTTCTGGCCATACAGCAATATCATGTTTCTCGGAAATGTATCTTGAGATTTTCCAGTTGAGAAGCGTTGGTCGGTGAATGAATCGCTCCGTTTTTTACCGGACTCTCGTATCACCATGCTTTTCTGTGTTGCCGGGGTTCGGCCCGGCAGCCGAGCCACTTTTGTTCCGGCAAAAGTAGCCAAAACCAGTGACGCCCAACCTGGCCACATCGGAAAGGTCGGACGCGAGCCTTAGGAAGGCAGACCAACTCGCTACGCTCGGTCAAGGTCTGCCCATTGATGAGGGCGTCCGCCCCAGGGGCCAGTCAGCAGGCGTCGGTTAAAAAGAAGTGAAGGGAGTTTAGAGGTTAAAAATCCAGTGGCATTTTTCTCACAATAGAGAGCCCATGTCGATAAAACTTAAAAAACTTACGCTGCAAGTCCCGGAAGATCTTCTGGTTCGAGCTACCCAGGCCACAGGGGAAGGCATCACTCCGACCATTCGACGTGGATTAGAACTGGTAGCCGCTGGTGGAGCCTATCGAAACCTTCGTGCTCTCAAAGGCAAAACCAAGCTTCAACTCAACTTGGCATCCCTCCGGCAAGACCGATGACCTGCTTGGACGCCTGTGCGATGTTTGTACAAATCTGCTGAGACCATCA
>JAZFZJ010000091.1:0-2216 GCA_036443915.1 Nitrospirales bacterium | reverse complement strand
GAGCCAGCGTTAACGCCGTGAGCAGAAACAGAATACGAAGGCCAAACGTCCATGGCTCTGTTTCATCTAATCCCGAAATCTGTAAACTAATGCTGGGATCCTTCGAAGCTTGAGCCAAAACAGAGGTGGACATTCCCAACAGAAGAACGAGGCACACCAGGGCCAAAAGAGGGAGACATCTCCGAAATGTATGTGCTCTGAAACTCAAGAAGGACCCTTTTCGAAAGACATTCATCAACATGGGCATAACATTACGGTAGGGATGTTGGCACCGACTTGGGAATATCTGGTGTCGTGGCTCCCTCTTTCCACTGACCGAACCAAGCCCCCAACCGCCCGGCAACGGGATGAGCCAAAGACCGCACTCGATTCATCCCGACTTCATCCGTGATCTTCGTCAGTAAGGTCATTTCCCGGGCGGTTGTTCCCAACACCAAGACTTCGTTCGCGACTTCAACCAACATAATTTGTTTTCCTGTCCCTAAACGCAGGCCACCCAACACCCGCATCACCGGACCCCCACTTTGGCCAGGCAGCTCCCCAAACGTCCGCCGAACCCAGGCAAGCCCGCCCAGGAGCACCATCACAACCAAGGCTAACGCCCCCGCCATTTTCAGGGCTTCATGTGTGAGATCCATGTGTATCCTTTGTGGCCATGCGCCTTACCATTCCCGCCATTTCAACCTCTTCAGCAGAAGCCGGGACTACCGAAGTTTATTGACACGTTCAGTTGGACTAATCACATCGGTCAGACGAATGCCAAATTTTTCGTTGACCATGACGACTTCTCCACGTGCCACCAATCGCTCATTCACCAGAACCTCTAAGGGTTCACCCGCTAATTTATCCAACTCCACAATAGACCCGGGTCCCAGTTGCAATAAATCTTTGATTAACATGCGAGTACTTCCCAGTTGAGCCGAGAGCAACAGCGGAATGTCCAGAATCCGATCTAAATTCGTCTCTTGTGAGGAAAGAGAGGAGGGAATCGGCACCGGCACTGGTGGGGAAGGCTGGGCTTGCTTGGCGGCGGCTTCCTGCGCCAGTGCCTCCATCATTTCTTTCTCAGCGTCAAACGTTTCCATTTCTACACTGTCTTCGTCACTCATAGGTTATCTCCATGTCCCCACGGTTAGTTCCCTTGCTACCAGCCCATGCCTGTGTTGGCCCTTATTCATTCACGGCCATCATTTCGTGGATTTGAAATGATTGCGCGCCCTTGCTCGTCCCTGGAAACCCCAGAAACTTTTGCACCCCTTCTACGGTGGCGACCAAGGGTTGAGATGTGGATTGATTCAAGGTGATCACATCCCCCACGGCAAATTGCATAAGCTCTTCCACCGTCAGTGAGGTTTCTCCCAAACACACGGACAGCTCCACCGGAGCGTCCTTGAGCCTATGGGAAAACCGCTGCACCCACCCATCATCCACTTGATAAAAATCAGTTTGAAAGCTGACCTGCAACCGCTCACGCAGAGGCTCCAACATCGCATAGGGCAGACAGAGGAGCAGATCCCCCACGGAATTGCCTAATTCAATGCCCAAGGTCACCACAATGACAATATCCGCCGGCAAGACAATAGCGGCCAGTTGGGGATTCATTTCTGATCGTAGAGGCTTTATCGTGAGTTTTTGGACAGGGTCCCAGGCTTTTTGCAGTTCCTGCACCGCCATGGCCATCACCTTGCGCATCACGCGTTGCTCAATAAGCGTAAAATCCTGCCCTTCCGGTTTCACGTGAGTCTGGCCGGTTCCTCCAAAAAAGTGATCCACGAGTAAGTACACGGTCGCGGCATCGGTGGCAATCATGGCAGTGCCCCGAAGCGGTTCCATGGAAACAATTTGGAGATAGGCTGGAACGGGAAGGCGTTTGATAAATTCCCCAAACTTCAACACGGATTGGTTGGTCACCGTCACTTCAATCGACTTCCGAAGCACCTCACTGAGGGCCAGGCGAAAGAGACGAGAGAATTGTTGGTGAATCACGTCCAGGGTCGGCATGCGTCCCCGAACCACCCACTCTTGGTTGCCTAGGTCATAGAGAACAGGCCCATCCTGCTCTTCCTCTGGCTCTGGCGCTTCGGTTTCGACTTCCCCATCCGTAACCCCACGGAGGAGCGCATGCACTTCATCTTGACTAAGAATTTTTTCCATACATCACGCCTAGAAAAATACGGAGACCGCAGACCTCGTTACCCCATAATTGTTCATGCCGG
>JAZFZJ010000090.1:0-3646 GCA_036443915.1 Nitrospirales bacterium | reverse complement strand
TCAAACGGACAAACACGCAGGGTTGTCCTACATGGGTTGATTCCCCTTGAATGCTGTGAAAAATTTCGGTGATTTGTAGGGAAGGTCGCGCGGTCATAAGGATTCCCTTGCAGGCACGTTACACGTTCATTGTACTGGAATTGGGCAGTGGAGGGGAGGGGGGACGAAAAGGGTTAAGCCCATTGCGTAATGGGCCAACCCTGTTGGCGGGCAATACGCGCCATCCCACGGATCGGATTGACAACAAACGGGTGTCCAACCAATTGCAGCGCGTGAAAATCGCCAGGGCTATCGCCGTAGGCATAACTGCGGCTGAGGTCCAAATTATATTGGGTCGCCAGTCGTTCCACATAACGGACTTTTCCTTCTCCATATGGCAACGGGGCAAAAACGCGGCTGGTATAGAGCCCGGCCTGGATTTCCAACCTGGCGCCAAACACCAATGGCACGCCAAGCTTGGCAGCCAAGGGCTTCACCAAAAACTCAGGCGATCCACTCACCACGGCCACGACATGTCCGGCGTTTTGATGATGCCGGAGGCGTCCCAAGGCTCGAGATGACACGCGAGGATACACAAATAACTCAATGTAATCGTTGGCCAAACGTTCAATGAGAGAAACATCGTGTCCCAGGAGATACAGCTTCTTCCGTCTGAGAGGGCTCAACGAAATGGGAGGAATCTGCCCGATAGCATATGTGAGACTATTCCACAATTCCGCCCACCCCACGACCCCGTCTTGCCACAAATACCGAAAAAACCCAATTTCAATTGAAGGTCCAGGCACTAACGTATTATCCATGTCAAAAAACGCACCGATCCAGTGTTGGGAGTGGGCCAGGGGAGCGGGGGAGGATATAGATCGGTTCATCGCGTGTCGCCAATCAACATAGCAAAAGGAGAGGAAATCCTCATGATTCTACTCACCTCGCTACTCGTTGACAAGGACTACAGGAGGTTTCATAATCGAGACAATTCGTGCCGAAGTGGTGGAATGGCAGACACGCACGTTTGAGGGGCGTGTGGGGGTTTCCCCATGCGGGTTCAAGTCCCGCCTTCGGCACCAATATCTTCCCTTTGCTGCATCAAACTCTCCTCCCTCTGAAATTATATTCGACAGCATTTAGTAAAATGGCGGGACTTGAACCTGGGGTTCTGAAGGGGGTATTCCCCCTTCATGGGGTGACCGGAGCGAAGCAAAGGCACGAGGGGGCCTGGCCCCCTTAGTGGGAGCCTGAGCCAGGCTTCCGCTCAGGCGACTTCAAGCCCCGCCTTCGGCACCAATATCTTCCTTTTTCGCTTGCCATCCTTCCCTCCCATTTTCGTAACAGCCTAATAAAACACCGCTTGAGGTTTTTTCTCATCTTCATTAGGCTTGCTCAAAATGGGGAGGGCTACCCTGCCCATTCAATCGAACAGCAGGGAGGGCATGTCCCCCCTTCCATTGAACAAAAAATGGTGGGCAATTCCCAATTTACCAGGTTGGTTCCTTCTCCCCACTGGGGGTTCGTTCCGAAGAGGAACGAAATGCGAGTATGAGGGGGGCGGCACTGGCCTCTTGCCTATTGATCCTCTTATTTATTGGTTGAGAGGTATGGGCCAATTGATATTCCACCCTCCCTTTAGTCCTCTCTCTTCGTAGAGAGAGGTTAAATTTGTAAGTGCGGGGGCCCGAATTTGGTGACTCACCCTCACCGTTATCCTCTCCCTTGTAGGGAAAGGATTAAGCCAAGGAGGGAAAATACAATGGGTCGCGGGTGGTATTCCAGAAAGATTTTTCCCAGGCTCTTGGACTGGAGTATGGCCCAAGCCGCTTTTGGGCCTTTGCGGGAATCCCTGTTGTCTCAAGCGTCAGGAGCTGTGCTGGAAATTGGTTTTGGGACTGGGGCTAATCTTCAATTTTATCCTTCACATATTCGTTCCTTAACGGCGATTGATCCCAATACAGGGATGATTCCCTTTGCTCATTTACATGTCAAAGCGGGTTCCCTTCCAGTGGATTTAACCATTGGCTCTGCCGAATGCCTGCCGTTTCCTTCTGCATCCTTCGATACGATTGTCAGTACGATGACGTTATGTAGTGTTCCTGGTCTTTCGCAAACCCTGCTGGACATGTTTCGAGTCGTGAAACCCGGCGGTAGGTTCTTATTTTTAGAACATGGGCAAAGCCCGGATCCTCCGGTTCGCCGCTGGCAGGACCGTCTCACACCGATCTGGAAACACCTTGGGGATGGCTGTCATTTAAACCGTCCCATGGCTGATGCGATTCAGGCACATTCCTGGAAAATTCAGACACTTGAGAGGTTTTATCTCCGCCGGATTCCAAAACCCTTTGCCTATTTTTATCAGGGTGTGGCCGCCAAACTCTGAGATCTTGATTCTTGCCCTTCCATTTCTTGTTTTTTCTTAATACATTGAATGGGACTGTTGAAAAAGGCCGCCAGCGGCGTTCCCTGCCTTCGCCGGGCCTACTCCGCCGAAGCCTACGAAGGCCGGAAGCGGCTTCGCGTTTACGCCCCGAAGCGCTTCACCGCGCAAGCAGGTCGGCCCCTTGTCGACGTTTCACCGAAACGTCGCTACAAAAGATAGGACGGGCATGTTCTTTTGTGAAGTGGGATAAGATTCCCGAGGCCTCTTTGTAGAGACGTCCCGGTGGGACGTCCAGGGCTTTAACAAGAATGTTGAAAAAAGCCTCCTGGCTACTGATATCGGTTTTACTGTAAGCGTTTGAATACCATGTGGGGCAAAAATTCAGGGGCCCCTTTTTGTAAACCCTTCTTTTCCTGTTATGAAAAGATATCTTATTGGCTCCAGAATTTTCTGTGTGGCGATCATTGGAGTAAGTCTACTTATTGAGCTCGCCGTGAGCTTTCCTTCATCTGCACAGGAAATCGATTTATCCCAAGAGGTTTCCTCCCTCGATGTTGATGCTGCTCAGGACCATCTTCGGTTAGGAAAAGATTTTTTTCTGACACATGAACTGGATATGGCTGTTGATGAATTCCGGGAGGCGGCCGGTCAACGGCCAGGTTTTGCCCATGCTTACCACAATCTTGGCGTGACTTTGGCCAAAACCGGAGATTTAACCGGGGCCATCGCGGCATGGTCGGAAGCGGAACGCATAGATCCTCAGGCTGTGTCGTTGCGCTATCACCTGTCGGCCTTGGTTTCCTATAACTATGGGGTGTCATTGGTCCGAGATGGTCACCTGCATGAGGCCATGGTGCAATGGGAGGGGGCCCTTCGCGTTCAACCCAATTTTTCGGAAGCGCATTATGCCTTGGGGCTAGCCTATTTGGTGACCGGCCACCCTCCTTCTGCTCTAACCCACTTTCGAGAAACCCTGCGTTGGGCCCCTGATTGGCCGCTGGTTCTCGAGGCCTTGGGCTTGGCCCACTATAAATCGCACCAATACGGCTTGGCGGAACAGGCTTGGCATCAAGCCTTGGCTCTGAAGCCTGATCAGCCTAAAGTCCATGCCAATTTGGGACTCCTGCAATTGCAAAAGGGAAACTATCAGGAGGCGATCGAGCATTCTCGGGCAGCGTTAGCCCTTCAGGGAGATTTAGTGGCGGCGCATTTTAATTTAGGTGTGGCCCTGTTTGCGAAAGGGGAAGAACAGGCGAGTGTGGAGGCGCTTCAAGCTGC
>JAZFZJ010000089.1:0-5433 GCA_036443915.1 Nitrospirales bacterium | reverse complement strand
CACACGCTAGCGGTTGTGGCCAGTCATGTCCGGGAAATCAGTTATAACATTGAAGCGACAACCCGAAATTTGAATGAATTCACAGCACAAATCAGACGGGACCCAGGTGTGATCATTCGGGGTCGTGAAGGTGATGTGGACCTTGTAGCGGAGGAATAAGTGAACGTGTTCGTGGGGGCCAGTGTCAAATCGGGAGGGATAGTTCTGTTGGCAAGCATCCTATCGCTTGGAGGTTGCCTTGGAGGGCCAGCACCGCAGGATCACTTCTACCGGTTAGAGTTACCTGGTCCGACGACGCGACTGGATCCCCCACCCTTAAACGGAACACTGCAAGTAACACGACCGTGGGCCGATGCCCTGACCAGTGAACGGCAACTCTTATTCCGCCAGAACCATGGATCGTCAAGGCTGCATCGCCATGCCTATCATCGTTGGGTGGATTCACCGACACTCATTCTGCAGCAAGAAATTGCCCGTTACCTTCGCAGGGCGCATATCGCCAAGCAGGTGGTCACACCCGAACTGCGGGTAAAGGTGGACTATGTCTTGACCTGCCGTATTGCCAAGCTTGAACAGGTGTTGGATGACTCACCTCGTGTGGTGATGGAACTGGAGCTGAGCATTACCCATGTGAACGATCGTCAGGCTCTTATGTTAGAAACCTATCATGAAGAACAGGCGACGGAGAGCCCAGGGATCTCCGCATCAGTTATAGCCTATACCCACGCTTTAACAAATATCCTCAATCGTTTCCTAGACGACTCTTCCAGACTTGGTGGTGGGGGAAACCCTAGCACCAATCCCTGAGCCAGGTGGGTTCGTCTAACTTCGCCTCCGCTTGTCAATCCAAATAGTATTGCAGCTTCTATATCTCAAGTTTTCCTCTCTCCCTTGAGGGCTTCATCCCAAATTGGAACCAATTGCAAGGGTGAGGGTGAAGACTTATCAGGAAGTTAAATGCTATACACTTTCTATGGCCTACGCCGCATATCATCTAGGGATTTTACGGCCACCCTCACTTTGAACGAATGGGTTAAATCTGGGTCGGATTTAATGGTGGCAAGGCATTTTGTTGGATGGATTGGAAGGAGGCCAAGGTCATCGTTCTAAAATTATTGAGGGCAAGCGATAGTGGAATTCCGGACCAGGTCGCATCCGATTGAACCAGAGCTTGTTGGAGTGTGACCCATTCTCCTGACAACGTTTCATCAGCTCTCAGATTTGTCTTGAAAGTAGAAAGTGCCCCTTGTTGCTGAGCCATGTTGGTAAGTGCTGTACGCCATTCCACGAAAGCCTTGAAAGCCTTCTTGGAATCGTTTTGGTGGCATGCTCTTATCAATAACTGATAGCGGAATTTTTCACTTTCCCTGTGCCTTTTTCGCCATGCTTGCCATTGTTTCCGCCATTGACGACCAAAACGCCAGCACAGAAAGATGAACCCCGAGATCACTGATAGGGCTCCGGCCAATACTCTGGGGTATTGGTTTATGAATTGCCACGCTTGTTGGGAAGCTGGTACTGCCGTGGGTTGAAGAGCGGCGTTGGGTGCAACCTCCAGATTCAATTCCGGGATCGTTTCAGTGTGTAATGTCTGTTGTGTGGGATCCCACCAGGTCAGCGTTGCACCTGGAATGGTGACGGGCCCGGATTGTTGCAAGACAAACGTGGTTGATTCAGTTCGTGTTCCAATGAGTTCCCCTCGTTCGCTACGGTCTGAGACGTCAGGCTCCTTTGGGTACGAGGCCACCCCGTCGATTCGAGGTGTTGGCAATGGAGGAAAGGCCATACCTGAAATATCTACCGCTTGTCGCATGACCTGACGAGTGAGCGCATCACCCACGGTAAATTCCGTGGCTGATGGATCGACTGAGACCTGGAGGTTGAAATCGGAAGTGGTGATGATGTGTTCTGTTGGGGACACACCAGGTGGGGTGGCGATTTCCAGTTGAAGAGGATTCGTTTGAGATTCAAAAACTGTAGGTTCTTTTCCAAAGCCTTCGGATGTGGTGAAGGAGACGCTAATGGGCGGAACTTCCAAATTTCCTGTACGCTGAGGGAATAGGGAAAATTCGTACCGAAGAATTTGCCATGTTTCGCCATCGAGGCGTTCCGTCAATTTAATAGTCGTCCCTCCACTCTCCAGCAAGAGGGCCCCAGATATTTCCGGTAACATGAAATGTTGGTCGCTGAAACTAAAGCCGGTGGTGAGGAGATCCACGTTGAGTAGCACCCGTTGTCCTACCCAAATCTGGTTGTGTTCCTCAAGACTAGCACGTACCCTGCCATCTACCGCCTGCGCGTTTGAGTAAGGGAGAAGGGAGAAGACCAGGAGGCACATGGCTAATACCCTGATTGCCCATCTCCAGGTCATTGGAAATCTTCTCCATGATCGCGATGAGCCAACTGGTACGCAAATTTCGATCGCAAAAAATCAGCAGGTTTGGTTTGGACTCGACGGAGCCAAAGCGTGCGCAGTTCCTTGTCTGATGGTCCTTCACCCTCTTCGACATGTTCTTGACTCTCCCCCGGGGAATCCTTTTTCGTGTGATCTACCACGATGTCGTCTGGTTCCAATTGTGTTCCTTGTGTTCCCCCCTTGGGTTCGAGCTTCGCTTTCCGGGCTTGGGCGATTTGTTGGTTTTCTTGTGCTGCTACCCAATCCGGCTGTTGTTTCAACGCTTCGCCGTAACTCGCAATGGCTTCTTCGTATTTGCCCGATAGCAACAACGCATTTCCGCGATTGAAGTGGGCCGTGGGGCTGCTTGAACGTCCAAAGACTCCCGCCGCATACTTGAAATTGCCTGCTCGGTAGTAGGCCACCCCTTGGCGCAGGGGATCCGTAAACAACTGGGCAGCTTCTTCGAAGTACCCTTGCTGAAACAGACGTTGAGCTTGTTGATCCGGCGTAAGCCAGAGATCCCAAAACCACCCTTCTGCAGCGGTAATCAGGGGAATACTCAAGAGGACCACCACGACCGAGACCACCAGCCGAATGTTGAAAAAACCAGCCAGACTTTGCCTCAATGCGTTTTCTCCAGGTTTAGTCGAAGCACCTCTCATGTTTCTCTCAATAAACCAAGGGAACAGAATGTTCAAACTTGATGTGTTTGGGAGTTCCTGGGCGAGGTGGTTTTTGTTTGTCAAATTTTGGGGCTTGAAAAGGAATTCGTTTATACGGAACCATGCTGAGAAGATGGGCAATACAGTTCAGACGAGCCGATCGTTTGTCATCGGCCTGAACTTGGTACCAAGGAGCCCATTCAGAGTCGGTGGTTTCAATCATTCGTACATAGGCTCTGGTATAGTCCCACCACCGTTTCCAGGACTCGACGTCCATAGGGCTAAGCTTCCAATGGCGGAGAGGATCTTTGGCCCGCTGTAGGAAACGACGTTGCTGCACTTCCTGGCTCACATCGAAAAAATACTTCACCAGAATGATGCCTTGTTCGACCAGATCTCGCTCGAAACCGGGTGCGACTCTCAGGAATCGTTCGTACTCTTGGTCGGTGCAAAAGCCCATGACTTTCTCGACGCCGGCGCGGTTATACCAGCTTCGATCAAAGAGGATGACTTCTCCTGCAGATGGAAAATGAGAAATATAGCGTTGGGCATAGAGTTGGGATTTCTCTCGGTCGCTGGGTGCTGGAAGGGCAACCACCCGAAAGACCCGAGGGCTTACTCGTTCCGTGATGCGTTTGATGACCCCTCCTTTGCCGGCTGCGTCTCGTCCTTCAAAGACAATGATGACTCGTAACCCATTTTCTTTTACCCATCTTTGCATACGACAGAGTTCTACCTGCAGTTTGTTCATTTCCTTGTTAAACTCTTTTCGACTGAGTTTTTTTTTGATGTCTTTTGGTGGATCGGTTTGCTTAGCTTGAGATTTCTTACTCCGGGTTTTTTTGCCCATGTTCTTTTCCTTTCTTTCTTTGAAATCGTATTCTTATCGTGTGCATGGTTAGGTGTTCTGTACTCAATGTTCGCTTTATGCAAAATATAGTTATTCTAAATAATTTCCAAAGCCTTCTTATCGGCGTGCCCCTTCGCGACTGATCGACGCCTGTCGCCCGGCCCCCTGGGTGGACGCTCTCATGAATCGGCGGGCCTTGTGTGAGCGCAGCGAGTTGGGCCGCCCTCCCTACCTTGCGTCCGCCTAATTTAATGAGGCTGGACGGGGCGTCAATGGTTTTGGGTCCTTTTGCCGAAACAAAAAGAGCTCGGTTGCCGGGCCGAAACCCGGCATCTCTCGTACATTCAAAAAATCCCAGTTAGTGAAATGTGGTTGCCAGCACGTATGTTTTTGCTTCGAACAAAGCGGTAATTGGTTGGAATGCCTATAGTGATATTTCATGGAGATAACTATTTATAACATTGGAAAAAACAAGAAATCCCCCCTGTAGAGGCGAAAGCTATTTTCTGAATATAGAAGGGCTTCCCTTACCTCCATCGAATGGCCCACCCTCGGCGGAACCATATAAGAACGAGTATGCAAAGAGGAACCAGCAGATAGTAACCTGCATCTTTCCACTGTTGGCTCTCTTGGGAAGAGGTGCTGACAAGACTCCGTTCAACCAACCGTGAGAGGGTCTGCACATCTTGGTCATCGACACTCACTAGGGTTAAGGTCCCTCCCATAACACCTGCTGCCAGTTCCAGAGTTCTTTTGTCCAGGGATGGGGCAGGCGGACTATCGGGAGGGGGTGTGACGTTACTTCTCGTCGCTACGGCTAAGATATTGGTGGGGAAGAAATGCTTACCACTTTCCAGGGTGTTCACCTGATCTTCTGTTATGGCATCGGTAATCAAGAGTATTGATCCCGGAAGGTTCCCGTTTTGTAGCAATCTTGCTGCCTGAGTGATGGCTTCTGCTGTGGCGTCCCCCGTTTTGGGCATGAGTTGGGGACTGAGTTCGGCGGCTAACGTTTCGATTAATGTATGGTCTTTCGTGAAGGGCAATACCACGTGAGCACTTCCAGCATAAGCGATTAAAGCCGTACGACTTCCTGGACGCAGGGCTAACAAATCTCGAATTTTATGCACGGATCGTTCAAGTCGGGTGGGCTGAATGTCTTTGGCTAACATGGTCGGACTGACATGCAGGACAATGACCAATGCGGCTTGATCGTCCGCAAACGGGGTGGGTTGACGTTGCCAAGCCGGGCCAGCTACGGCGGTGATCGAAAGAAGCCAGAATAGAGCAAGAAAATGCACCGGCTTGAGTTTCGAATAGGCTAGTTCATCTTTTACCAACAAATGAGAGAGTAAATGTGGGGCGATGGCTTTGCGCCATCCTTCTTGTGTCTGGTGATGCCAGAATGCCCAATGGATGAGTAGGGCAGGGAAGAGGGCGATGAGCCATTCTGGCCGAAGAAAATGAAACGACGAAAACTGACTCATGCCGGGTTTCCCTCTTTCGGAACAAATCGCTTTCTA
>JAZFZJ010000088.1:0-5295 GCA_036443915.1 Nitrospirales bacterium | reverse complement strand
CTGCGAGGGTGTTTGCGCCCGCCGTCAAAGCGGCAGGGCTTGAGGGCGTCACATGGCACACGTTGCGGCATACCTTCGCCAGTCGGCTGGCCATGAGTGGGCAACCAGATGGAACCATTGCGGCCCTCTTGCGCCATTCGACGACGGCCTTGGTCAAACGATATGCGCACCTGTCGCCGTCCCACCTGAAGACGGCAGTGGAAACGGTGTCTACCTATGGGAACACGACGCCGATTTCTACCCGGAACCGTGACAAAAACCGTGACAACGGGACCGCAGAAGGAAAGAAACGATGTGTAAGTGGTTGAAAAAATTGGAGTTGGCGAGGGGCTGTGCCCCCACGACAACGTGCTTACGAAGCAGGGGATTCTTGAGGAGCAGGATCTTGGGTTTTTGCTTCTGGGACAGGTGAGGGTGGAGGTGTGGCTGATGCTGGTGAGGAAGCTTCAACTGTAGGTTTGTCCTCTGCTTTTCCAGGAGGTGCAGCTGGTTTGGGAGGGGGCTTTGGCTTCTCTGGTTTAATACCCCCTTCCCAGTGAGGGCCGGTATACATGTCATCTGCCAATTCTGTTTCTTTCCACTTTTTATCAAAATCGGCGGCCGCCCGATTGGGGGTATCACCCACCCCAACGATTCGATTCCAAGGATAAATATTCGGAGAAATCTGGCAAATAGAGCCATCCTGGCGCATGTAGAGTGCAATCGGGTTCCCTCGGTATGGGCCGAAAATAATATGCACAGTTCCCACTAATTGAGGAAGGGTCTCCATCATTCCAATCCGTCAGATTGCCGTTTTCTGGGCAAAATATAGTGCCATAGCCTCTCGTGGAGCGCAAGGCATAGGAGAAGGAGTGGCTGATCGTCCAATGACAGGGGCGATCCAAAGGAATGGAAAAGCAAGGCAGGAAAAAATGGAGTGTAAACTTATTTCGTCAGGATCGGTTCAACGGAGGGTTCCGTTTTCTTCAGAAGAAAGAGGGCAATCATTAATACCAGAACGACAATCACATGTAATCCCATATCCATCAAATAATGTCGAAAAACAACTTCAGGGACATTCTCTTGGTGAGAAAATTCCGCTCCCGCCGTTAAAATTCTTCTGACGGAAGCAATGATCCCCACATGCAAAAATGGTTCGAGGCGAATTCGGTCGGATTGTAAGAATCCCAAGACCGTGCGAAATAATTCCAACAGGATGATCACCAACAACAGATCATTCACCAGCGTAATGGTAGCGGGCAAAAAGGCCTTATCCACGGATTGAATAAAGGCGAACCAGCTGTAGCCGAATACCAACATGCCGACTAAAAGAAAACTCAAGCAGGCCGTGATATAACCCCACCGGTCCCAAAACTGCATCCACCGAACCCATTGCTTAATCGATTCTGGTGTCCATCCCATCATAAGTAAAAATCTCCTTTTAGGCAGTTCCCTGATGTGGGGTATTGCCTTGCTCTTCGTCTCCTGACCGCATCTGGCCGAATTGCAAGTCTTGCATGGCGCCCCCGCGTATTGAATGACCACAACATAGAACTTCTTGAAACCCTTCCCCCCCGTCCATGATCATCAGGCGCAGGCCACAACCGTCTGTTGCCACTTTTTTCTCATCAATGGTCATACCAGCCAGCAATCCCCCTTTCCGTCTGCCCCGACCTTGGTTGAATGAGGGAGCAATGTCTTCCTCGGTTAATTCATGCCCACAACAGACAATTTTTTCAAATCCTTCCCCACCGCTCATCACCTTGAGCACTAAGCCACAGGAATCTGGGTACCGTTTGTGTTCGTCGATAATATCCCCTTTTTTTAATGCCATGGATGTGCTCCTTACCGATGGAATGAATGATCCATGCACGTCATCAGAAAATTGGAAAAACGTGTAAGACGTGGCCTTAGTAAAAAACTAGTTGCTAGCTAAGCAAATTGTTGAGGGAAATGTCCAGGAAGGGAGGAGGTTTCTCGTCACACCTTGAGGAACTTTCAGATCAACGTTCTGGCGTGAGCTTGTATCGTTGCCAACACGTCTTGATGGGCAGCAATACCCACGATGTGAGCAATAGAGGAATGATGAATAGGTTCATAGGGAATAGCAAACTGGTGTTTCAGAGCAGCAATTCTGGCTAAGCTTGCCTCTATACGTGCCGCGTCTAACTCATGAGTAGCCACCGCCTGACGCACTGCTTCAATGGTAGAGGTTTCAAGCGTCTGCGTTTTACACACCAATAACATGTCGACCCCAGCTTGTAGGGAACGCACGGCGGCATCACCCACTGCTGAATGGTCTAAAATCGCCCGCATTTCTAAATCGTCACTCAAGATTACACCCGAAAACCCCAATTGTTGACGAAGCAACCCTGATAAGATCGTCGCAGAAAGTGTCGCGGGATACGTGGCGTCCAAGGCCGGGTAATGCACGTGAGCGGTCATCATGGCCTGTAAACCATGGTCAATGGCGTACTGAAAAGGTTTCAACTCCACCGCTTCCAGTCGTTCACGGGTCGCATGGACCACTGGCAATTCTAGATGCGAGTCGGCATTCGTATCGCCATGGCCAGGGAAATGCTTTCCGCAGGCTAACACCTGGTGGTCGTGAAGTCCCGAGATGGTGGCCGCGGCCATCGCAGAGACTTGCTCTGGTTCAGTCCCAAATGCTCGATTACCAATAATGGGATTAGCGGGATTCGTATGAATATCCAGAACCGGGGCCATATTCATGTTGATACCCACCGCACGGAGTTCTTTTGCCGTGACTGCCGCGGCTTGGTAGGCCAGTTCGATTGAGCCCGATTGCGCCACCGTTGCGGCCGGAGGAAAGATCGTAAAACCAGAAGGAAGCCGCGACACCCGCCCACCTTCTTGATCAATGGCGATCAGTAAAGGTGTGTCGCCGGCAAGAGCTTGTAAATCATTAGTGAGGTTAGCAATTTGGCCAGGGTCAACCAAATTCCGTGAAAAAAGGATGATGCCCCCTGGCTGATATTCCTGTAGCCATGCTCGAAGGTCTGGAGTGATCTCCGTCCCTTCGAAGCCAATCATGCAGAGTTGCCCAATTGAGTCAGTCACACTCATAGACAGGTCATTCTAACTATAGTTATTCCAATAAACTTCCGCTTTGTTCGGACCGAAAAAACATGATTTCACCTCCATTCTCCTAACTGGGAATAATTTAAATTTACGAGAGGTGCCGGGTTTCGGCCCGGCAGCCGAGGTTCTTTTGTTCCGGCAAAAGGACCCAAAACCATTGACGCCCCGTCCGGCCTCATCAAAGTAGGTGAACGCCAATCACGGGAGGGCGGTCCAACTCGCTGCGCTCACACAAGGCCCGCCGGTTCATAAGAGCGTCCACCTAGGGGGCCTGGCGGCAGGCGTCGATCAGCCGCGAGGGGCACGCAGAATTAGAAGACTTTGGAAATTATTTGGAATAACTATAGAGGTTGCCAACCTCCCCTGTTTCTTCTAACAGCAACGTCTTGTTAGGCCCCGTTGGCGCGATTCACCAAATATTGAATGAGTAGCCGGGTTCCGGTTCCGGTCGGGCCCTTTGAGATACAAGCCCGTTCTGCGCCACTCCAGTCGGTGCTGGCAATGTCTAAATGCACCCACGGATGATCCCCGATAAATTTACTGAGGAACATGGCGGCAGTAATCATGCCTCCCCCTCGTCCCCCAATGTTGCGCATGTCGGCCACGTCACTCTTAAGCTGCTCAAAATATTCATCCCAGAGCGGCATTTCCCACACTCGTTCACCTGAATCATTGCCGGCTTGTCGAAGATCCGCTTTCAGAGCATCGTCATTGCCCAACATGCCAATGGCAAATTGGCCCAGCGCGACAATGGCCGCGCCGGTTAATGTGGCCACATCGATGACACAGGCGGGTTTGAATCGGGTGGCATAGGCCAAGCCATCAGCCAGAATCAGCCGACCTTCGGCATCCGTGTTTTGGACCTCGACGGTTTTGCCAGAGAGCATGGTGAGAATATCACCTGGTTTAGTGGCGCGGCCTCCTGGCATATTTTCTGTCACGGGAAGCAGGCCAATCACATTTAGCGGTAGCCGCAGGCGAGAAGCCGAGCGGATGGCGGCCAACACTTCAGCCCCGCCCGTCATATCGGCTTTCATATGCTCCATATTTTCGGAAGGTTTCAAGGAAATTCCACCCGAATCGAAGGTCACCGTCTTTCCTACCAGGACCACGGGTTTTTGAGTTCGGGGGCCACCGGAATAGTCCAAAATAATAAAATGAGGCGGTTCAATACTGCCCTGGGCAACCCCCAATAAGCCTCCCATCCCCAATTTTTTCATGTGTGGGCGATCCAAGACCCGTAGTTTGACCTTAAACTCCCTGGCGATAGCTCTGGCTTCGGCCACAATGCGGGAGGGTTTCATGACATTGGCAGGGTGGTTGCACAAGTTTCTGACGAAACTAGTGGCTTCCCCGAGAATCTGCCCACGTTTCGCCCCTTCTCTCACTGCGGATTGGCTAGCACTAGTTGGAGCGAGCAAGGTACAGGACTGGAGGAGTTTGCTATCGTCTGACTGATCGGTACGATAGTCCGTAAAGCTATAGTCCCCTAAAATCACCCCTTCCACGATGGCTTGTGCCACCTCGTCTAGGTGCCCCGCGGTTTTTGGGACATCAGGCATCACACAAGCGAGGCCTTTAGCTTTGACCTGTCTGGCCCGTCTTGCGGCCGTACCCATGGCTTGGCGAATGCGTTCTAACGAAACGGCCTCACGCGAACCCAGACCAACGAGCAAGACACGTTTGGCGGCCAGCTCCCCATTGACATGCAGTAACACCGGTTGGTTCGGCTTGCCTGAAAATTCCCCGCTTTTTCGTAAGGCACTCAGCTTTCCACCCAGTTTCTGGTCGAGAGGCCGAACGGCTTTGGTCCAGGTTTTGTCTTGTTCATACTCTAGGCACACCAACAGGTCAGTCGTCGCCGTGGTAGCCACCCCACTCTTTACATGAATATTCATACGCCTCCTTCAAAAAATAAATGGTCCATACCGTACATTGACCCTTTCCCCCGGCTCAGCTTATACGCCACGGGTTTGAGGATCCCAAATCACTTTATGCAATTGGATGTGAAGCCGAACGGGAAGGTGGTCCTTTAAGATCCATTCCGATAAGGGCTGCAAGTCGAGTCCACCAAACACGGGGCTAAACAAAACAGAACACCGGTCTGCCAAGGCATGTTGCCTCACAATGTCACGCGCCCACTCATAGTCAGATCTGTCCTGCAACACAAACTTCACTTCATCTTTGGTAGACAATTGGTTGAGATTTTCCCAC
>JAZFZJ010000087.1:0-10221 GCA_036443915.1 Nitrospirales bacterium | reverse complement strand
TCACCCCTTCGTTTACTCGCCAAAACCATACTGAATCTGAATAGAGTTGCATTTGCTCGGTTCGTCGGAAATCCCGGGCACCCGCCTTGACAGGCTTGCCACCTTTCCCATGGCAACTGGCACAATTGACATCAATATTTTCTATTCCAGTAAAGATGGCTTTCCCCTCTTCCAGAATAGCTGGATTGTTCCAGTAGCCTTCAGGCATATGCTTATCAGCATATTCCGGAGGTGCCGGCGGAGGTGGAACTGGAGGTCCTTCTCCTCCACCACAGGCGGATAATGACATTCCTACTATAGCCAACCCCATCACTATCAGACTTTTCACATTTCGGTATCCGTTCATTGTTCCCCCTCGTGTGCGTGATTCCATAATGATATCCCTACTTACATCTTCTTAATTTTTTGGCCTTTCCCCTTTTATCCTTAATTAAGGACGGGGCACTTTTCTTACTCCTTAGCTATCTAGCAACCCTCCATTCCATGGCATGAATTTCCTGAAGGGCATACAACACACTGGCGGGATTGACGGTAAAGGGAACAAGGATAGAGAGGACGGCGTATCAAGGCCTCGTCATACACCTACGCACTGTTTTCTTTTGCTTTCACAGGTCTCCTCAGATACGCGAATTACCCGTCTCTGGCAACCACCCTAACCCTACCCCAAGCCGCCTTCATGTCATAGGTCTTTCGATCTGGAAAAAAGACCTGGTCTTCTATCACAGACCAGACTCGAGCGTCAATCAATTCTTCGCCCTGGGCAAGACGCTGACTCACCAGCCATTGTCCTCATATCACCAACAAAACGTCAGGCTATTCCCAGGCATGTTCAATGAATGCAAATTGAAAATGGAGGAGAAAGCGGGACTCAAAATAGGTTTAACTCGGTTGAGGTTTCTGCGTTTTTTGAGCCCAATCTTCCCAAGAACGACCAAAGGCCGTATCTTCGCCAGAAAACTTTACCCCAGTAATATTTTGGTAGGCAATCGTTTGGGGTTCCTGTTGGTCAGCAAGAAACATCTTGATATAAGGTTGAGCGACGCCTTCATTACGGTCAAAGACATAGCCGACGATCTGATCACCGGTTTTTAGTTGAATCGTCACGTCTCCTCGATAATCAAATGCACGCCCAAGCACCTCGCGTAATTCATGGTCATCAGCAGGCCGAAAATCCCGCCCTTCCCAAGATTGAGGGGTCTTATTCACATGCTTCTCCGCGCTCGTCATTTCCATAGTTATGAACGGAAGATTTTTGGGGAGAATCTCTTCGGCATAGGGCAGGAAGTCGAAAAAGGAAGAACGACTTCAGACGGCATTGGGAAAGAGGGTAGCCCTGACTGTACCCAAAAACCCACTCCAAGAACTGAACGTGTCTTTCACCGCTGAGGCTTCATACCCACAATGCACCATGCAATCCCGACATTGTTCATGCCGCCCTGTCCCGTATCGATCCCATTCCGTTTCTTCCATCAGTTCTTGAAAGGTGGAAGCGTACCCATCCTGCAACAAATAACAGGGACGTTGCCATCCAAAAACATTATAGGTGGGATTTCCCCATGGGGTACATTCATAGTCACGTTTGCCCATAAGGAATTCTAAGAATAAGGGCGATTGATTAAATTGCCAGGTGCGTTTTCGTTGGCTCAGCAATTGCGAAAATAACGTCCGGGTGCGATCTCGTTTCAGAAAACTGTGTTGGTCTGGGGCTTTTTCGTAACTATATCCAGGTGAAATCATCATCCCTTCCACGCCCAATTCCATCATTTCATCAAAAAACTTTCTGACACGAGTCGGTTGAGCATCCTCAAACAATGTGGTATTCGTCGTCACCCGAAATCCTCGAGCCAATGCCGCTCGAATCGCCTTCACCGCCACTTCATAGACTCCCTCGCGACAAACGGCATGATCATGTTCCTCTTTGAGGCCGTCCATGTGGATACTAAAGGTCAAAAACTTTGAGGGGTGATATTCATCAAGTTTGCGCTCTAAGAGAATCGCATTCGTACAGAGATACACATATTTTTTTCGCTGAACGAGTCCTTCTACAATAGTCGGCATTTCCGGATGAATTAGCGGTTCTCCCCCTGGAATACTTACAATCGGAGCACCACATTCATCGGCAGCGTTCCAACATTGTTCCGGCGTCAGACGGCGGTTCAAGATATGATCCGGATACTGGATTTTGCCGCATCCCGCACATTCAAGATTACAACGAAACAAGGGTTCCAACATTAGAACAAGCGGATAGCGTTTAACCCTGCGAACCTGTTGAGACAGGGCATAGTGCGCGACTGTCACCATTTGCGAGAGAGGAACCGCCATGATTAGCTCACTCCAACAATGACGTGACTACCTATCATCCATACAGCCTGTGTTCGTTCAAATAGACGGAATTAATATGGCAAACATTGAATGGAGGCGCCGAGCGGGTTCGAACCGCTGAATCGCAGTTTTGCAGACTGCTCCCTTAGCCACTTGGGTACGGCGCCTTCGGACTCTCATTATAAGGAGTCTTTTTTCTCTTAGACAAGAGAGAGGCGTTTTCTGTAAGAGTCCTAACAAGAACGAAACATTACTGGCGAGGCAACACAGGTATTTCTCGGGTGGAAGACCCCATTGAGGTGAGTGATACACCTCCCAACGGGGAGGTCAATGTAGCGTCTTCGGAGACTGGGACATTTGGTTGCCCCCCACCCTGTTCTTGTGCCATAGATTCTACTTCTTGAATCAGGGTCTCCATGAGTTCTTCAGAAGGCACACGCTTATACAATTGCCCTTTTTTAAACACGATCCCCACCCCCTGACCTCCAGCAATCCCGATATCCGCTTCCTTCCCTTCACCAATTCCATTCACGACACACCCTAAGACGGATACGGTAATAGGAGTGGTAATATGCCCAAGCCGTTGTTCTAATTCATTGGCCATCCTGATTACGTCAATTTCCACCCTACCACAGGTGGGACAAGCGATGACATTGACTCCACGGTGACGTAGTTCTAACGATTTTAAAATTTCAAACCCCACCTTGACTTCTTCTACGGGGTCAGCGGCCAGAGAGACGCGAAGGGTATCCCCAATTCCCTGAGAAAGCAGCCATCCCAGTCCCATTGCGGATTTGACCGCACCAGTCATCGCCGTTCCTGCTTCGGTTATGCCAATATGCAAGGGGTAATTGGATTGCTGGGCAAACAACCAGTACGCATCAATGGCCATATGCACATCAGAGGCTTTTAGCGACACCTTCATATTGGTAAACCCCACATCCTCCAGCGCATGAACCGCATTCAATGCAGACTCCGCAAGGGCTTCAGCAGTGGGATACCCGTATTTTTCAAGAAGAGGCCTTTCTAAAGAACCTCCATTCACCCCAATTCTGAGGGGAATACCATGGTCATTGACTGCCTGAATCACCTCTTCCATTTTCCACCAAGGCCCGATATTCCCAGGATTAATGCGGACACAATCCACCACTTCAGCCGCTTTCAGAGCGAGTCGATGATCAAAATGAATATCCGCGATAAGAGGCACGGTCATATGCGATTTTATTTTGGGAAGCGCCTCGGCAGCTTCTTTATCAGGAACAGCTACTCGGATGAGTTCACACCCAGCTTGCTCCAGGCGCTGTATCTGCTCAAGGGTTCCCCTCACATCGCTCGGATGTGGGATGGTCATGGACTGGACTGAAATCGGGGCATCGCCGCCAATTTTGACCGACCCAACCTGAATCTGTTTGGTTTTTCGACGAACAATATGCATGGGGGTTATACTAGCGCAAAACGGCTTGCAGAGTAACCCGGTCATAGAGGGCCTTGGCCTGATCATAAATGCCATCGGCCGTCAACCCATATTTTTCACGAAGTAAATCCTGGGGTCCTTGTTCAATATACCAATCAGGTAACCCCAACACTTTGGTCGGTAAATCCCATCGTTCTTCTTCGGAGAGAAACTCAAGCACTGCCGATCCAAACCCCCCCATTCGGCATCCTTCTTCAACGGTAACCAAGCATTTCACATTCTTCACGACTTCGCGAATAAGGGCTTTATCCAGAGGCTTCACAAATCGTGCATTCACGACGGTGACGGAGACTCCCTCGTCTTTGAGCCGTTCTGCAGCTTCCATGGCTTCAGACACGGTCACCCCAATCGCCAGGATTGCCATATCACGCCCCTCGGATAAGAGTTCGGCCTGCCCAATTGGGATGGGAACGGGTTCAGGATCTAAGGGGACGCCTGAAGTGCTGCCACGGGGATATCGCACGGCTGCCGGTCCATCATGCAACAATCCCGTTTGGACCATATGTTGAAGCTCATTTTCATCTTTCGGGGCCATAATCACCATGTTGGGCACATGCCGAAGGTAGGCAAAATCAAACGCCCCATGATGCGTTGTTCCATCTTCCGCCACTAAGCCTGCCCGATCGATACAGAAGGTAACCGGGAGATTTTGCGTCGCCACATCATGAACCACCTGATCGTAGGCCCGCTGCAAGAAGGTCGAGTACATACAAATGACCGGACGCATCTGCGCAGCAGAAAGCCCGGCAGCATAGGTCATGGCATGTTGTTCAGCAATCCCTACGTCAATTAACCGAGTCGGAAATTCCTTTTGAAACTCAGTCATTCCCGTTCCTTCACACATCGCCGCCGTAATGACGACCACTCGTGGATCCTTGCGTGCCTGACGAATAAGCGTTTTGGCCACGATGGAGCTATAGGACGGATGCCCTGTTTTTTTCATGGGTTGTCCCGTTTTCCGATCAAAAGCCGAGCACGCGTGAAACCACACCGGGTTCTTCATGGCTGGTTCGAAGCCCAACCCTTTTTTGGTAATGACATGGAGAAGGGTGGGGCCTTTTAACTTCAGCACATTTTCCAGAGTGGGGAGTAAATGGTCAAAGTTATGCCCATCAATAGGGCCCACATACCGAAAACCTAATTCTTCAAATAATAAGCCTGGAAGCAGGAACCCCTTTGCCAGCTCCTCCGCACGCATGGCCATTCGTTTGACCGGTTCACCAATATGCGGAATCGTATTTAACAATTGAGAGGTTTCCTCCCGAAGTCTGGTATAAAACTCTCCCGTAAACGTTCGGTTCAGATAAGCAGATATGGCCCCGACATTTTTGGATATCGACATTTGGTTATCATTCAAAATGACAACAAAATCCTTTCCCATATCTCCGGCATGTTGCAATCCTTCCAAGGTCATTCCAGCGGTAAGGGCCCCATCCCCTAGGACACAGACGACCTTATTCGATTTGTGTAATTGTTCCCGTGCTTCCACAAAACCGACAGAAGCCGATACCCCTGTACCCGCATGGCCAGCATTAAAGGTGTCGTAGACACTTTCTTCTCGTTTACAAAAACCGCTTAACCCCCCAAATTGGCGAATGGTATGAAACTGTTCCCTGCGGCCTGTTAACAGTTTATGGGTATAGGCCTGATTACTGGTATCCCAAATAATTTTATCCTCAGGGGTGTTCAACAAATACTGCATGGCTACGGTCAGTTCAACGACTCCTAAATTGGAAGCTAAGTGCCCCCCAACATGGGAGATCACTTCTATAATCTGCTCACGAATTTCCTGACAGAGTTCTGGAAATTGATCGGGAGACAGCTTCTTTAAATCTGCGGGGCTTTCAATCCTTTTCAACAAGGACATGGTTTTTCCTTTCTGAAAAACAACCTACCGTTCTGTAAGGGAATAGCTAGGAGGAAATACATATTGACATGATTAAACAAAATTCTCCCATAGCTATTATGGACTGTCAAGCATGCAACTAATTCCATGGCGCCTGCCATCCCAGCCCTTCATAACCCTTCGAGGTCATGGATTTCCCGTAACAAGATTGGTGCTTTTGAACGAACGAACTGAGCAAATCCATTGCCTTTTCAAGAGAGAGAATGGATCGACCCTCTTGAGCCATTGATCCCGGCTCTCCATTACTGCCGCACCTCCGAACACGAGAATCTACGATTGTTCTTTCCAAGGCAGCTGGGGGCCAGCTTCACTTTCCAACTTCTTTTTGACAACCTTTCTCCTGGAATTGATAGGAAAAGAGAGACCCCTTACCATAAACCTGAATAATAGACCCTGAATCCCCCCATCCCCTTTTACACATCATGCCTCACACCAGCCAATCAGCAGGCCTGTCCTCTACTCCCTGTTCAATCAGATTTCGTCTGCTCAAAAAGGATAGCTCAACCCCGCAAAAACCGCTCCACCTTCCTTGCTATACCCCCAATCGACTCGACTGACCACATTGGGACGCACAATTCCACGGAACCCAATCCCAGGAGTAATTTCCCAATCATTAAACTGTCGGTATTCAAAATCCCGATAGGTCCGTCCCATGTCCACGAAAGGCGCCAGTTCGAATTCAATATTGACATTAAACATCTTGGTTCCAAAGATATGAATCCGTTCCTCAGCATTAAAAGCCACCATATGCTTATCAATATACCGATCTCTCCCATACCCTCGAAGATTGTCCTCTCCTCCCAAAGAAGTTTGCTCATAAAAGGGTATGCCGTCCCCAAAACTTAATTGCATCATGGCCCGTGCCACAAAAATATATCGCTTGGAAGGGCTGGGAATCAGTTTCCTGAGATCAAACCCATAACGAAAATAGAACAGATCTTCGTCCTTCCCACGATCAAAATTCTGTGCCATCTCCGCAAATGCCTCAAATCGTGTGCCAGCGGTAGGAGTATTGAGATTATCCCTGGAGTCATAGCGAAAGACCAATCGGTGAGCCAAAATCGTGGCCCCTTCCATACCCGGAGCTCCCGGAAACTGGTCTTTCGCGTAAGGCTCATCATCCACTCCTCCAGGTTGAATTTCCACATCTCGAAACCGTTGATTGACCGCCAGTCGAGTCACATCATTTAAATGGATTCCAAAATTCCAATGGGCCTGAATTTCGCGCCCCGTATAGTTGCTTTCGTCGCTTTCCGGGGAGATTTGGCCCAACCCAAAAAACCGTTTGGTGGCGTTTTTGAAAAATTGCGCCCCGATGTCCACAAAGAATAGACCTTCAATAAAACCTGGATCCTTGAAACGAAACTTCAGTTTTCGCTCAATTTCCTCAGTATAAGACCCCACCGCCTCCATCTGGCTTCCCCCAGTCCAATAGCGAAAATAGTTCAAGGTCCCTCGAACCCCTAAGAAAGAATTATGAATCACCATCGGAGCAAATAGCGATTGGAGATTGCCCTCCTCATCAGAATCCAGCACAGGCACAATCAGCCCAAAGTCTTGTCCATCATTTTTGGAAGTCGAAATGGCTGGAATAGGAAAATACGACGTGTCAGCCTGAACGGGCAGGGCAAACATACTTCCCGCCAAGGCCAGGCATGCGAATGTTGCCAGGCACTGACAACAGGAAGGTCTCACAAAGCCAGCGGCTCCTTAGGACGAGGCCCTCTGTTTAGCCTTTGAACGGAGTTTATCGAGTAGCCCATCAAAGGAAGAAGATTTAATGATACGGGAAAATTGCCCACGATAATTTTTCATCAGACTGACTCCATCAATAATCACATCATACACGCGCCATTCTTCATTTTTTTTCAGGAGACGGTAATTCAAGGGAATTTTTGCTTTTGGCGAAATCACCGTGGTCTGCACCTCCGCAAATTTTCCTTTAATCCGTTCTTTCCCATACTCCACTTGCTCTCCAGAATATCCATCAATGTTGCCAGCATACGAATGGGCCATAAACTGCTTAAATAACCCAACAAATTCTTGCTTCTGAGCTGCATCAATTTTTTTCCATTCAGCCGCTAATGTGCGCTTAGCCATTTCTTCATAATCAAACCGCTGCCCGATGATTTCTTCCAACTTCGTCCGCCGTTCGTCCCTTTTGGTAGGATCCTTTAACGCTTGATCTCCAAGCACCACTAACACTTGATCTATGGTCGATTTGACTGCAACGGTCGGACTCCCATCTGCCCACACCACGGAAAAACATGGAAACGACAAGGCCACCCACGCAATGAATCCCAGCAATGCTATTCTTAGGCGTGGCTTAAAAAAAGGCAGGTGGCTGATAAACTGAGACCCAATTGGCATGTCAGAAAATAATCCCCAGATCCTTGGCATAATTCCTCCCATTACCATCAGCACCCCTTATTACTCTATGTTCCCATGGATGAACTGACTGATCACTTGCTCGAGGTCTATTCCCGATTCGGTGTCGACGATAGTTGCTCCATCGCGTAAGGGATCCCCGGCTCCACCCGGAGATAATCCCAGATACTTCTCGCCAATAATGCCGCGAGTTTTAATAGAAGCAATCGCATCATTGTAGATCACAATCCCATCCTGTATCGCTAAAACCACCTGTGCCTGATCATCCTTCAGCCCGATGGTTTTCACGCGACCGACCTCTACACCGGCAATTTCAACCGAAGCTCCTTTTTTTAAACCCGATGACGACGAAAAATCGGCATGAAGTGAATAATAATTCCCCCCAATCAACTCCAATTTTCCCAGTTTAATAGCTAAATATCCAAGACAGAGAATTCCCACGAGGACAAATAGCCCAACCACAAATTCGAGTTTTCCGCGTTCCATCATTGAGGCACCCAGTAAAAGGATAGCCTATTCCTTATGTTTCGTTCGTGAAATAAACTCCACATGCGTACCGTACCATCACTCCCCCCTCTGTCCTTTTTCACCAATACCACTGAGACCCATGATTACCCTGAGGTCGCATACTTCCCATTATTGACCGAAATAAATTCTCGGACAAAAGGATCGGACAGCCGTTGAAATTCATCGGAGGGATTCATAGCAATAATCTTACCATTCTTCAACATAGCTACCCAATCAGAGATGGGAAAAATTTCCGGAATCTCGTGACTGACCATAACCCCAGTAAAACCAAAGGTTCTATGCATCGATAAAATGAGATCATGAATAGTATGGGCCATCAGGGGATCTAACCCGGTCGTTGGCTCATCAAATAAAATGATTTCAGGTCCTACCACCAAAGCTCTGGCTAACCCAGTCCGTTTTTTCATTCCACCGCTGAGTTCTGAGGGGAATTTGTGCCCCATGTCCTCCAAACCAACACGCGCTAACATTTCCGGAACCCATTGTTGAATATCCGGCTCTGATACCAACCGTTTTTCCCTCAACGGAAAGGCCACGTTATCGAACACATTCATGGAATCAAACAAGGCAGCTGACTGAAATAACATCGCAAATTTTTTGCGAATGTCATTCAATTTCCGCTCATTGATTCCCCCCAGGCCTATTCCATCCACTATCACTTGCCCTCGATCAGGTCTCATCAACCCAATAATGTGTTTCAACATCACACTTTTCCCCTCGCCGCTGGGTCCAATGATTGTGGTAATTTTACCCTTGGGAATATCTAGATTCACCCCTTTCAGGACAGGCTGCCCCCCTAGGGTTTTTTCCACCCCCTGCAGCTTAATGATAATAGGGAGATTGACAGACACCAACAGCGTTACAACATTACCGAGGTTAAAAAATAGTCCCATACTAAAATCAGGACTGACGCTAAAACGACCGATTCGGTCGTGGCCTTTCCTAGCCCCTCCGCGCTCATTCTGGTGAAATAACCCTTGTAGCAGCAGACCCAACTAATGATGAGACCAAAACTTATCGACTTCAAGAATCCCCCGTACACATCATTCCATTCTACGGCAGATTCAATGGAACTCCAATAGGACCCCGCATTGATCCCAAGCAGTTTCACCCCAACAACATACCCACCACCAATCCCAACGACGTCGAATAACGCTACCAATAAGGGGACGGAAAGCAACGAGGCTACGACCTTAGGCGTGATTAAATATTGCAAAGAATTGATGGCCATCGTTTCCATAGCATCAATTTGTTCAGTAATTCTCATAAGCCCAATTTCCGCCGTCATGGCCGATCCAGCGCGAGCCGTCACCATCAGGGAGGCTAACACTGGGCCAAGCTCTCGGATCATGCTCAACGCCACCGCAGAGCCTAAGAGCCCTTCTGATCCAAATTTTCTCAAAGAATAATAACCTTGAAGAGCCAAAACCATTCCTGTAAATAACGCGGTGAGAATGACCACAAACGTGGATTTAAATCCGACAAAGTGTATTTGCTTGATAATTTGATAAAACCGCACTGGCGGTCGGAATAGCCATCCAATCGTCCGCAGGAGAAATAACAACATAGCCCCCATTTCTTCAATCTGGGAGACTACTCGAGC
>JAZFZJ010000086.1:0-4425 GCA_036443915.1 Nitrospirales bacterium | reverse complement strand
AGAGAAACTATACGGAGTGCGTCACAAAATCAACTCAAAGTAAGAATGGACCAGAAACCTTCTTAGTCCCATTTGGAAAAGTCAGGCCATTTCCTGACGCACCAATCCCGTCAATCTACCCTGAAGTGACCTGGCCTTTTCACTTCGATTGAGGAATCACCAGATTTTCCCGATCCGATTGTCATTATTGCGCGGTCTTCCGTGGCAACCAGGGAAACCTACAGTGCATCAGGCCTAAAAAAAGGGTTATAATAACAATGACACCTCTCCTCGATGAACAAAGCGGCCCTCAGGCCATCATCATTTGTGAAAGAGAGCGAAATCATGCCCGCCCCACAAACTCCCAAACAGAAGAAGACGGGTTCCCGCCATACCGTCAAGCCCGTGACCGCCCCATTAGCGATTGAAGAACCACTGGAGATCCGGTTGGAATATTGGGCCTTTGGAGAACTCCAGCGCAAAAGTGTGTCGATTACGATGCGGACACCGGGGAACGACAAAGATTTGGCCACAGGGTTCTTGTTTACCGAAGGCATCATTACCGGCTGGGAAGACATCAAACAGATTCGGCCATGCGGACCCGTCATGAAAGGGCAGAACTTCCAGAATATTGTGCGGGTGGAAGTTCATCCCCATGTATCCATTAAAACCGACACAATGGAACGGAATTTTTATACCACCTCCAGTTGTGGGATTTGCGGCAAAACCTCTATCGAGGCGCTCAAAATCAACAACTCGTATGGAAAACATATCAAAAAACTGGCCGCATTTTCTGTCAACAAACACGTCTTGTTAGACCTTCCAGAACGCATGACGTCGCACCAACAACTCTTCCAACGAACTGGGGGGTGCCATGCCTCAGCCCTGTTTGATGAATCGGGAAACCTCATCTGTCTGCGAGAGGATGTTGGGCGACATAATGCCTTAGATAAAGTGTTAGGGTGGGCCCTGAAAAATGGACTGATGCCCTTGCATAACCATATGGTGTTATTCAGTGGGCGAGCGAGTTTCGAACTGATGCAAAAATCTTCCATGGGAGGCATTCCGCTCGTGGCAGCGGTAGGGGCACCTTCAACGTTAGCCGTTCAGGTGGCTAAAGAATTCCACATGACCCTGATCGGCTTCTTAACACATTACCGATTTACCACCTATCACGACCCCGGGAGAATTCAAGACCACGAAGCTTTACCGTCAAGGGGAGAACATGGACGAAACACCCAAACAAACGGAAGAACAGTCAAAACCCCCGTGGGAAATACCGCTGGAAGATCCCCACGAACTTCATGTTAACGCCCCTTCCACTTGGGCCGGGGGCATTCCCGCCATTCTGACTTCTCTCAAACACACCACACATGAAATGGGTTTGTTTCGAGGAGGGCAAGCACTTCTCAACCTCAATCAAAAGGAAGGGTTTGATTGTCCAGGATGCGGCTGGCCCGATCCGGATGGAGACAGGGCCATTACCGAATTTTGTGAAAATGGGGTGAAGGCCGTAGCACATGAGGCCACACAAAAAGTTATCACCGAAGCTTTTTTTCAGCAATGGTCCATTGAGGAATTAGGCAAGCAATCAGATTACTGGCTGGGTCAGCAAGGTCGGCTCTCCCAACCCATGATCAAAGAGGCTGGGAGTACCCGATATTGTCCCATCACGTGGGAAGGGGCTTTCGAAACAATTGCCAAGCAAGTTAACGCACTAGAGGATCCCAACGAAGCCATTTTTTATACTTCAGGCCGAACGAGCAACGAAGCAGCCTTCCTCTATCAACTCTTCGCACGGTTGTATGGCACCAATAATTTGCCCGATTCCTCTAACATGTGCCACGAATCCAGCAGTGTTGGCTTGAAGGAAGTCATTGGTATCGGCAAGGCTACCGTCACTCTCAAAGATTTCCAACTGGCTGACGCCATCTTTATCCTGGGACAAAATCCTGGCACGAACCACCCTCGCATGCTCGCTACACTACAGAAAGCCGCCAGGAGAGGGTGTCAGATTGTCAGCATCAATCCGCTCCCCGAAGCCGGCACCACTCGGTTCATTCATCCCCAAGAAGTCACCCACTGGTTAGGCAAAGGAACTCCCCTGGCCACCCTGTTTCTCCCCGTGAAAATCAATGGCGACGTGCCCTTGCTCAAAGGCGTCATGAAAGAGCTGCTTAGCCGGGAAGATACCCATCCTGGCACCATCATCGACAAGCCATTTATTCAACAATACACAGAGGGCTATGAAAGTTTCGCCTCAGCCTTACGAAACATGTCGTGGGAAGAAATTGTGGAAGGCAGCGGCATCCCCAGAAAAGATATTCAACGAGCGGCGGACATTGCCATACAAGCCAAGAGCATCATTTGCACCTGGGCCATGGGCATGACCCAACATAAAAACGCGGTTGGCAATGTGCAGGAAATCATGAACTTTCTTCTGCTCCGTGGGAATATCGGGAGAGCAGGTGCAGGCGCTTGCCCTATTCGAGGACATAGTAATGTGCAGGGCGACCGCACCATGGGAATCACCGAAAACCCTGCACCGGAATTCCTGGATCGTCTAGAAAAAGAATTTCACTTTCAGCCCCCCACGCAGCGAGGCCTCGACGCCGTAAGGGCTATCAAGGCCATGCACGAAGGACACGCCAAGGTCTTCATCGCCCTCGGAGGCAATTTCTTCTCCGCCACGCCGGATACCCTGTATACCGCGGAGGCGTTATCCCGTTGCCGACTCACCGTTCACATCTCCACCAAACTCAACCGTGCCCATCTCGTCACGGGAACCGAAGCTCTTATCTTACCGTCGCTGGGGCGAACCGACAAAGACATCCAGGCAGGGACCCCACAGTATGTCAGCACGGAAAACACCATGGGTATCGTCCAGACATCACAGGGTCAATTGAAGCCGGTATCCCCACACCTCAAAAGCGAGGTCAACATTGTGGGTCACCTCGCCAAGGCCACCTTCAAAAACAAACAAGGTCCATGGGAGCCAATCAACTGGGACAGGCTCATGGCAGACTACGAAGAAATTCGACATCTTATCGAACGAGTGATCCCAGGGCATGAAGAATACACAACCCGCGTCCGAAAGCCCGGAGGGTTCTACCTGCCCAATCCCATCCGAGACGAGCGGAAGTTCCCTACTCCGACAGGAAAAGCCCACTTCACCGTCCACCCCATGCCCAACATTACCTTAGCACCTGGACAATTACTCATGATGACCATTCGCAGCCACGATCAATACAACACCACTATCTATGGTTTGGATGATCGGTACCGAGGTATCAAGGCAGGACGCCATGTGGTCTTTATGAATCAACACGACATGGAAGAACGATCGCTTCAGCAAGGAGATGTGGTGGATCTAATGAGCCATCACCAGGGCACCACACGAACTGCCCGACACTTTGTCGTCATTCCCTACCCCATTCCCCGCACCTGCGTCGCCACCTATTTCCCAGAAGCCAACGTGCTCATTCCCATTGACAGCGTGGCGGACAAGAGCAACACCCCAACCTCAAAATCCGTCATTGTCACCATCCACCCCACTTCTCCCACTCCTCATGCCCCAAATAAGTAAGCGCGCATCCATCTTCATTTCGTCATTCCTGCTGGCCTTTGGCAGGAATCTATCTCTGCTCATCATCCCCGACATTTTTAATCGGGAATCTATTTGCAATTCCTTCCCTCAGATTTTCACCGGTACTTTTTTCAATGGGTTGTGTAGCATGGCCGAAGACTAAGAGGACCGAAGCAAATGCCAAACCCTGAATACTGCCTGACCATCCCCCACCAGACCCGAGGGTGTAAGATTAACTGTGTAACTGGTTATCATGACTGTTCCATGAACTAAGGAGGAATGATGACCAGAGCCAAGATCAAAACGGATGTGCTGTTAGATGACTTGTTGCAGGGCTGTGATTCGTCCGAAGCCCTATTCGGCAAACATGGGCTGTTGACAAGCCTGACGAAACGGCTCGTGGAACGGGCCCTACGTGCGGACCTCACGGAGCATTTGGGCTATGCGCCGCATGCGCCTGAGGGCCGGGGATCGGGCAATGTCCGCAATGGGAGTTCGGCCAAAACGGTGCAGACGGCGAACGGGGATCTTCCGCTTCAGGTGCCCCGTGATCGCCAAGGCAGCTTTGAGCCCATGTTGGTGCCGAAACGCTAACGACGTTTGGAGGGATTTGATGAGAAGGTCCTGGCGTTGTATGCCCGAGGGCTGACGACCCGCGATATTCAAGGCCACCTGGAAGAACTCTATGGGGTGGAGGTCTCGCCCACGCTCATTTCGACCATCACGGATGCGGTGTTGGAGGATGTGCGCACGTGGCAGAGTCGGCCGTTGGACGCCGTGTATCCCATCCTGTATTTCGATTGCCTGTTGGTGAAATCCCGGCAGGAGGGTGTTGTCAAGAATAAAGCCGTGTATGTCGC
>JAZFZJ010000085.1:0-17639 GCA_036443915.1 Nitrospirales bacterium | reverse complement strand
GGATGTGGGCCAATTGTGGCTTGGCCATGCGAGGAATAGCATGCGGAGACGCATGCGGTGTGAGAACAACCACTTCATTGGTGTCACTGCCAAAGGCGGAATACGGCCCGCCTATCTGATTAACAATCAACATATCCAGATGTTTCTGCTTGAGTTTGACTTGTCCATGCTCGATTAAATGGTCCGTTTCAGCCGAAAATCCGATCATCCATTGATGTGTGCGTTGCGCCGAAAGGGCCATTAAAATATCAGGCGTGCGTTCCAACTCTAAAGCTATTCCACACCATTGGTCCTTTTTCATTTTGTGGGAGAACGTCTGTTTGGGACGTAAATCTCCGACCGCGGCGGCCATGATAAGGGTTGTGGCCCAGTCAAAGCGGGCAGTCAGCGCCTGCAACATTTCCTCCACGGTCACCACCGGCACCACCGAAACCCCTTGTGGAGTGGTGAGGTGGGTCGGCCCCGTCACGAGAACCACCTCAGCCCCTCGTGAGACAGCCGCGGCAGCCAAGGCATATCCCATCTTACCCGATGACCCATTACTGATGAATCGAACGGGATCAATCGGTTCCTGCGTGGGACCAGCAGAAATCAGGACATGTTCACCGTGCCAATCCGTTCGACGATGAAGCACGGGGAGGAGTGTTGAAAGAATCGTTTCCTCAGTGGCCAGCCGCCCTTGTCCCCATTGCCCGGACGCTAACGCACCAACCTCTGGTTCGATAATGACAGCCCCTCGCTCTCTTAACATGTTCACATGGGCCTGTACCGTCGGGTGTTCCCACATGTCCCCATCCATGGCCGGACAAATCATAACAGGGCAGTGAACCGTCAGAGCCAGAGTCCCTACTAAACTATCAGCCAAGCCCAAGGCCACTTTGGCCAAGGTATTAGCCGTGCAAGGGGCGATGAGCAACAGGTCAGCCTGCTCGGTTAAAGACAAGTGCTTCATCTCTTGATGACCCGAGAACAGGTCACAGGTCACCGGATGTCCCGATAAAACTTCAAATGTCAGGGGGGCAATAAACCGCGTGGCCGACTCCGTCATCACAACATGAACCGTCGCCCCCTCTTGGGCTAGAACCCGTAAAAGCCCCACAGCTTTATATGCCGCAATACTCCCAGTCACTGCGAGAATAATACGCTTATCGGTTAACTTTGGCTGGCCCATCAGTCATCTGCTTAATGTTAAGATTCTTCGGTTTCCGGTTCAGCCACAGAGGCCTGCGCAGAATCGTCAATATAGACACTTAATTCTTTTTTAATTTCTTGCGCGTTTGAATCCGGTTGGGCATATAACGATAGATCAATTGGCCGTTGGGTCGCTTGCTTAGATTCTCGAATAGCTTGCTTGGCGTCCTGCCCTATTAAATAAGGCACCTGCTTCTGCAAGACTTCTTCCAAAGCCCTGGAGGTTTCTTTGATAAACTTGCTCTTTTCCCCGGCATCCCCACTCCGCACCAGCTGCTTGGCCCGTTGAGCCGCAATCAGCACAATACGATACCGGGAATCAAAGTCTTGTTGATCATGTTGAGGTAACAATGACAAGAGATCCATGCGTGCACCTTTTTCCTTTCTGGGTGGAGAAAATATGCTAAATCGTTAGTCTACACAAAGGTACCTGAAGACGTCAGCCCTTATCGAAATACGTGGGCAGGATCGACATAGGTTGTTCGAATTCGCTCAGCCACGATAACCGCTTGCAGCTCGCAAATGGCCTGCTCCAAGGTCCCATTACGAATGGTATATTGATATTCTGTATAACTTTTCATTTCTTCTTGAGATTTTTGAAACCGACGATCCTGTTCTTGCACAGAGTCTGTTCCTCGTTCAGCCAACCGTCTCCGGAGAGTCTCCAATGAGGGGGGGAGAATGAAAACCGTGACCGCCTTCTGGAGAGTTTTCATCACTTGCCGTGCCCCTTGCACATCAATATCCAATAAGATATCGGTGTGTGATCCAGGCTCTTGTTCCAATTCTTTCCAGGGCGTGCCGTACAATTGCCCATAGACCTCAGCCCATTCGGCAAATGCATGCTCAGCAATCTTTGCACGAAATTCATCTTCGGAAACAAACCGATATTCCTTCCCATCCAGCTCCCCTGCACGTGGATTTCGGGTCGTACAGGAAACCGAAAGTCGGATTTCGGGAATGTTGTTTAAAATATGTCGGCACAGTGTGGACTTCCCAACTCCCGACGGTCCAGACACCACAAGCAAGAGTTTTTTTCCCCCTAACGGCATGAGAATTCCCATTCATGGGGGGTATTGCAGGGATTATTCAATATTTTGAACCTGTTCTCGAATTTTTTCCAATTCACTTTTTAATTCCACCACATGGGCGGAGATCTCAGCATCATTGGCTTTAGACCCAATGGTATTCACTTCCCGCCCCATTTCTTGCAGAAGAAAATCCAGCCGTTTCCCGACAGGCTTTTTCGATTTCACAGCCGTGCGGAATTGAGTCAGATGGCTCTGAAGCCGGATTAATTCTTCCGTCACATCAGAGCGTTCGGCTAACATCGCCACTTCCTGAGCCAATCGATCAGGATTTACGGATTCCCCTTCCAATAATTTGGCCACCCGTGCCTTCAACCGAGCCGCAACAGCTTGCAATGCCCGAGGAATGCGTTGCTCAACCATCTGAAGACGTCCATCGATCGTCTGAATTCGCTGTATCATGTCTTTTTGTAAAATTGCGCCTTCTTTTCGGCGCATGCTTTCTAACTCGGTCAACGCCCGCTTGGTTAATGTTGAGGTAATTTTCGAGATATCTTTGATCGGAGGAGCTTCTTCAGTTGCCGAAAACAGATCTCTGAATCCGGCCACCACATTAACATCTACCACTCCAACCAAATTGAATTCTCGCTGTAACGCCCGTAATCCCTGGACATATCGACGAGCAAGTTCTCTATCCAATTGCACAACTTTATTCGATCCGGACCCTCTTCCATTCATCGTCACCGTTACCTCAATGCGTCCCCGCTCGCACGTCTTTTTCACCATTTCTTTCAGTTCAAGCTCCATATTGGAAAGGATCTTGGGAAGACGAGTCAGGATCTCACAGAAGCGATGATTCACAGACCGAATTTCTATACCAACCATGGTACCGTGAGACAACGCCTCTCGTTTTCCAAAACCCGTCATGCTTTTCATGGTAATCTTCGTTTTCCTTCCCATCCACATTCCGCATACAGCGCACACTGTTCGCAGTTCGGAGTTCTAGCCTGGCACACATGCCGTCCATGCAACAACATTCGTTGCGCACTTAACGTCCAGAGTGCTTTGGGTAAGAGACTTTGGATATCCACTTCAATTTTGTTTGGATCTTGACTCGTCGTCAAGCCAAGCCGATTCGCCACCCGTTTCACATGAGTATCCACGACCACCGCAGGTTTTCCAAAATAGTTGCCTAAAATGACGTTTGCCGTTTTACGACCTACGCCAGGGAGTATCGTTAATTCTTCCATTGATGAGGGGACAATCCCATTAAAATGCTCCACTAAGGCTCGTCCGCAACCCATAAGATGCCGTGCTTTACTTTTAAAAAACCCTGTTGGCCGGATGATTGATTCCAGTTCCCCTGGATCAGCATTGGCCAAATCCACGGCAGTTGGATAGCGTAAAAATAGTTTAGGCGTGACTTGATTGACTCGCTCATCCGTGCATTGTGCCGAAAGAATGGTGGCAATGAGTAGCTCAAGAGGGTTGGATGAATCCAACGCCACATGGGCATCCGGTATGGTTTGCACCAAAATAGCCAGCATTCGCCTCACTCGTTTTTTGGCGGCAGGGAGGGACTTCACCGAAGATGATGCCGTTTTCCTACGAATCCTTGCGGTAACCAGAGACCTCATAAAACCGTGTCCGTCGAAACTATTGAACCATTCAACTCAGTTGATTTCCCTTGTCTGTTCCGAAAAGGCTTAATCCGAAGAACTCGAAGTAGGTGCGTCAGTTCCTGTTGAATCATCTGCAGAGTCCCCTCCTCCAAGGCCGAGCCCCCAACTCCCTCATAACGCCGACATAACTGTTGAACGGTTGCCGGTTCGGCAAGATCGGCCTTATTGAAAAATCGCACCCGAGGGATGGATTCGAGCCCTAACTCGGTCAGAATATTATCAACCGCCAGGATCTGTTGTTCAGGATTCGATGCATGGGCATCGATGACATGCACCAGCACATCAGCTTCCTGCAATTCCTGCAACGTGGTTTGAAAAGCAGCCACCAAATCTTTAGGCAAATCTCGGATAAATCCTACGGTATCAGTGAGAAGAACTTCTCCAAACCTAGGAAGATACCACCGCCGACTAACCGTATCCAATGTTTCAAACACTCGATCCTTCACGGAAACCTGGCTGGCAGTCAAAGCGTTCAACAAGGTGGACTTTCCCACATTCGTATAGCCAATTATGGATATCACGGGAAGTCCACGTTGTACACGCACTTTTCGTTGTTCCTGCCGTCCTTGAACCGTGGACTCTAACTCTCGTTCTAATCGTTGAATGCGGTCTCGGATTCGACGACGATCAGATTCCAATTTCGTTTCCCCTGGTCCTCGTGTCCCAATCCCCCCGGCTAACCGGGAAAAGGCTGTACTTGATTGAGCTAATCGAGGAAGCCGATATCGTAGTTGAGCCAGTTCGACTTGGGTTTTTCCAATATGAGAATGCGCACGCTTAGCAAAAATACCCAGGATCACTTGAGTACGATCCAGAACCCGCAGGTCTGTCAGTTCTGAAATACCACGCACTTGTGCGGGTGTAAGATCTTGATCGAAGATGACCGTATCCGCCCCAGACTGCAAGGCTTGAATCGCCAAGTCTTTCATTTTCCCTGAACCAACAACATATTTAGGATGAATTGATCCTGGACGCTGTGTCACACATCCCAAGACTTCCAGGTCATAGGCCTGCACTAATTCCTGAAGCTCCTGCAGACGATCTTGCTGTGAGGCCAGAAGATTCGTACTCACGCTAACAAGGAGCGCCCGGCCTTCCCGAACGCCTTCTTTGAACCCAGGGCAAGCTTTAACAATCTCCTGTTCCAAGGATTGGATAAATTCTTGGCAATTTAATTGAAATGATTGGAAGGCACACGGCTTCCATTGGAGATACGCTCGACCTTTGGTTGAACTTGGAAGATTCTGGGCGACATATACATCTTGTAGTTCTCCATTTTTTCCCACCCCTAGGGCCATGATCAAATCCAACCGAAGGAGGGCCAAGTCAGTCAGGTCATCCTGCGTCAGGGGTTGATTCTTCAGGTGAGTATGAACTAACCGCACGCCTCGCAACAATCGAAGCCCTGAGCGGGTTCGAGACAAATGGGGAATAACCAATTCATGGTCATTACCAATAATAACCGATTCAATCTGGCCTCGCCGATTCACGAGAAGCCCAATTTGTCGGCGAGTTTCATACGTGAGCTCGGCACATTCCCGAGCGACTTCTGGAGTAACGACTTTTTCCGGCGGGATTCGCCGACGATACAATCGCTCCATCCGGCTGATGTGGTTAGCCTTCAGACCGTGGAGATTCCCAAGTACGGTAGGAATACGCCTTCTCCTCTTTCTTTAGACAGTTCGGAACTGTTTGGGATTCTCTGCTGTTTCTTTGTTTACTATTGTATTTGTGAAGGGAAGCGTGGGAAAGGCATCAACATCCCAAGGTGCCTGTTCATTCCGTTTTAACTTTTCCAACCCTGCGGCGGCAATCATCGCGGCATTATCAGTGCATAACACACGCGGCGGGAGAGTTAACTCTAATCCTAAGGACTGCACCTGCTCTCGCAGTTTATCCCGCAAACGGGAATTGGCAGCCACCCCTCCCACAACCGAAATAGCTTTGGCATCATAGTGACTTGCCGCACGACAGAGTTTTTCCACCAAAACTTCCACAATGGCCTCCTGGTAGCTCGCCGCGACATCGGCTACAGGTAGCGGCGCTTTCCCCTTTTTCTTTTCATCACGCAAGAAATATAAAAGAGCCGTTTTGAGCCCACTAAAACTAAAATGTAAATCCTGGCTATGGATATTGGGACGAGGAAAGGCAACGGCGAGTCTATTGCCATTTCGGGCCAGCGCATCAATGGCCGGCCCACCGGGATAGGGTAATCCCAACATTTTGGCACCCTTATCAAAAGCTTCTCCAGCTGCATCATCCAAGGTCCATCCAATAAAGTGATATTCTCCACGTTTAGGAACCCAAGCCAAGTGCGTATGGCCACCGGAAGCAATAAGGACCATTGCGGGGGTGGCCAGATGAGGGTTGGCTAACCAGGCGGACGCCAAATGTCCCTCTAAATGATTGATGGTCACATAGGGCACCTGTGTAGCATAGGCTAAGGCTTTCGCGAAATTGACACCCACAATCAATGCCCCCACCAATCCAGGACGGTTGGTTACGGCAATGCCTTTCAGCTGTGAGAGGGAAACTTGAGCACAACCTAAGGCCTCCCTCGCCAGGGCCTCCAACCGTTCCATATGCCGACGGGAGGCCAGCTCTGGCACCACTCCGCCATATTGTGCATGCACATCGACTTGGGAGTCCAACACATTTGAGAGGACCTTGCCATCCCCATCCAACACAGCCACAGCCGTTTCATCGCAAGACGTTTCAATTCCTAACACCAGAAACGATTCATCCATGGGTGCAAACTTTCCAAGCCAAAAAACAACAAGACCCTCAGAACAGTAGGTCCTGAGGGTCTTGTTTAGGGTCAAACCTGAATTAGATCCAATCACACACTCGCTAAAACTTCTTCCTCACTAAAAACGGGAGTTTGGTCAGTTAAGACAACTTTAATCTTTTTCGCATCTTTAAATCGCCCTTTAATCAATTCTTCAGACAGAGGATCACCAAGACGGCGCTGAATGGTTCGACGGAGTGGACGCGCCCCATATTGGGACTCAAAGCCTTCATCAATTAACCATTGCTTCACTTCATCGGTTACCTCTAAGTACGCCCCGCGATCAACCAGACGCGCATTCAGCTCACCAAGAAGAATATCAACAATACTGACCAAATGCTCTTTGGTGAGTGACTCGAAGACAACCAATTCATCAACCCGATTTAAGAACTCTGGACTAAAGTGCCGTTTCAATTCATCCAACACATCGTCCCGCATGCGAGAGCTACGGTCTGATTTCCCATCACGCTGAAATCCGAGCGACACACCTTTCTGAATAAGCTTGGTCCCCAAATTGGAAGTCATCACCAAAATGGTATTCTTGAAGTCTACCTTTCGGCCTAAACTATCTGTTAACACCCCATCATCCAAGACCTGCAATAACACGTTGAAAATATCGGGGTGAGCTTTTTCAATTTCATCAAACAACACCACAGAATAGGGACGACGCCTGACCTTCTCTGTCAGTTGTCCCCCTTCCTCATACCCTACATAGCCAGGAGGCGCACCAAAGAGTCGAGAGCTGGTGAATTTTTCCTGATATTCGGACATGTCCACCCGAATGAGAGCCTCATCGGAATTAAACAAGAACTCGGCCAAGGCTCGAGCTAACTCGGTCTTCCCCACCCCGGTGGGACCCAGGAAGATAAACGACCCAATAGGTTTCCTTGTATCCTTCAGACCAGCCCGTGATCGACGGATCGAGCGACAAACAGCAGAAATGGCTTCATCCTGACCCACCACCCGTTTATGAAGATATTCCTCCATGTGCAGTAATTTTTCTGACTCTTCTTCCTCTAATTTAAAGAGAGGAATTCCCGTAACCTTGGATACGACATATGCGACATCTTCACCAGTAATGACAGGACGATTTTTTTCTTGTTTCTTCTTCCAATCCTGTTTGGCATCTTCTAAGAGCTTGCGGAATCGTTCTTCTTCCTCACGAAACTTGACCGCTTCCTCAAAGTTTTGCAGGCCAATGGCCACCTCTTTCTCTCGAGCAACGCGTTTCAGTTCCTGTTCCAAAGATTTTAACTCAGGAGGAAGCGCAAACGTTAATAACTTTGCCCGAGAACCGGTTTCATCAATAAGGTCAATGGCTTTATCCGGCAAAAACCGATCCGTGACATACCGCTCACTCAACTTAACGGATTCCACAATGGCTTCATCCGTAAATTCTACCCCATGATGTTCCTCATACCTATCTCGGAGACCTTGAATAATTTGAATGGTCTCCTCCACTGAAGGAGGTTGAACATAAATCGGTTGAAATCGCCGCTTAAGAGCTCCGTCTTTTTCGATATGCTTACGATATTCATCCAATGTGGTTGCGCCAATGCATTGAATTTCCCCACGAGACAACGCAGGCTTTAACATATTCGCGGCATCGATTGACCCCTCTGCCGCACCAGCTCCGACTAAGGTATGAAGTTCATCGATAAAGAGGATAATGTTCCCGGCTTGGGATATTTCCTTCATGACCACTTTTAACCGTTCTTCAAACTGGCCCCGATATTTCGTACCCGCAACCAGTGAACCAAGATCTAACGCGATTACACGACGATTTAATAAATTATCTGGAACATCCAAGCTAATAATCCGCTGAGCCAACCCTTCGACAATTGCCGTTTTCCCAACACCAGATTCTCCAATCAACGCAGGATTATTTTTCGTCCGTCGACTCAAAATTTGGAGTACCCGTTGGATTTCATCGGCTCGCCCAATAACAGGATCAAGCGTACCTTCCTGGGCCAACTGCGTAAGATCTCTTCCAAATTCATCCAAGGCCGGCGTGCTACTCTTTTTATCACGCTCTCTCGTCCCCGATTTCCGCAAGAACGTCACGGTCAATTGGCGTGCCGTTAAAAGATTCGCACCCAAACTTCGCAGCACCTTGCCGCCAATTCCTTCTTCTTCACGAAGAAGACCCAGTAGCAAGTGCTCACTTCCAATATGGTTATGACCCAACAATCGAGCTTCCTCTACCCCATACTCAATAACTTTCTTCACCCGAGGACTAAAAGGGATTTCTCCAAAGGTCACAGTGGTTCCGCCACCTGGAAGATTTCGTTCAATTTCTAAGCGGATTTGTTCAGGCGAAAGGCCCATCTTTTTGATGATCATCAGGGCAATGCCATCGGATTCTCGAAGAATGGCCAAAACCAGATGCTCGGTCCCAAGGTAATCATTTTGGTGCCGTTCCGCTTCTTCCCTGGCAAGGATGATAATTTTTCTACCCCGGTCCGTGAATCGTTCGAACATTGTACCTCCTCTGTACTTCCTCTAGCCGATTAGGTAGGCGCTAAATTTCTCACTCAAACTAATCATTCACAAACATCAGCCATAATCCGCAAAATTTTTGGGAGAAACCACCACTTAAGTCTATCCGTGCCCCCCCAAAACTGTCAAGCAAGTCATAGGGTGACGCTGGGAAAGATCAAGATCGTTCAATTCAAACTTTACCAATAAATTAAACTTAACGAAAGCCTATAAAACAGGGAAAATTTTGCCTAGTGTTTTCACCTCCTTTATCTCTTGCTATCAAACAAACAAGAGACTACCATCGGGTCTGGTCTCAATAAAATCCTTCGAAAACCATGACTCTTTATCAGACAATCGGCATCCTTACCAAACCCAACGCACCAAACATTCGGGAGAGAGTTGATCAACTTCATGATTGGTTGCAAGCTCATCAGAAAACCGTTCTATTAGACTCGGCTGAAGTTCCCCCATCTTCAACCAGCCCGGAACGGCTACGAATGGCACAAGAAGCCGATCTTCTCATCGTGCTAGGCGGCGATGGCACGATGTTGAGCGGGGCGCGCCTGATGGAACAACGAGAAATCCCCATCTTGGGCGTGAACATGGGAGGACTGGGATTCCTTACGGAAATCAACTTTGAGGGTCTGCCCGCTGCCTTGGAAAAAATTTTCGCAGGAACCTTTCAACTGGATGTACGCTTAATGTTGAGGGTGCAGCTCCATCGTGCCGAGCAAATCATTGGTACCTATTCAGCGTTGAACGACGTGGTTGTCAGCAAAGGACATCTGGCAAGAATGATCGCCACGACCGTTTCGGTCGATCACGCATTCATGACCAAATTGCGAGGTGATGGACTGATTGTGGCCACGCCTACCGGATCCACTGCCTATTCGCTTTCAGCCAACGGTCCCATTTTAGATCCAGGGTTGGAAGCGCTCCTCATTAACCCCATTTGCCCACACACGCTTTCCCACCGACCCTTTCTTGCATCCAGTAAGGTATCAGTGAGCATTGCCCTTACCAGTCAGGAACCCGCCATGGCCACCATTGATGGCCAAGTGGGAACAGCCATGCTCACTGGCGACATCGTTGAGATTCAAGCATCGGAACATCGCACCCAGCTCATTCGTTTCCCTGATCGAAATTATTTCGAGGTCTTACGGACAAAACTCAAGTGGGGCGACGGATAAATTAATAATCACAGAGACTGTTGAATAAGGCGAAATTCTTTGAATTTTCATCTCCCTTGGAAAATTCTCCAGTGCATCAGCACCACAGGGAATATTCAAAAAGTCCCGTTATCTCACCCGTCCAACTCGGACATTCCAAGACAAGCCTTTCCTCGGACCTTACCGCCTCTGGCTTAACGCATTCCACAGAACCCCATCCTTCCTTAGCGCACTGAACGTTCTGTAGGGGTAGGTGAGCACGACCTAAGGCCGAGAACGGGGCGTAAGGTCTCTTTCAACTTTCCCCAAGGGAGAAAGAGAATCTCATAGCCATTACTTTGGAGAATCAGAAGGAAGAGAAAAAGGGACAGTTGATCTCAGTGAGCAGCAGAATGAATACGGTGACACGACTACAAAATACTCACACGAACCATTCATCAAAATAGACCAACACATAGTTTCCCATGACACAATCTTTCAGCTTCCTCAATATTCAACACAACAGGTGAATACCCTGAAAGCCTTATGGCGCACACTCAGAACATTCGCTCCGTTCCACCGGTTGATGAAACTCCTCCGAAGTAAGAGGAAAGAGTTGGTCGCAGGCTTCACAATACCGGATTTCAAAAAAGGCGATCCCATCTTCGTTTATTTCACAGGGCAACAATAAATCACTGGGATCGAAGCCCAACGTTTTCTCATCAGCAAATTTCACCACCGCCAGTCGAACATTAAAAAATTCAAAGACGCCTTCTTGGCCTTTATACCGATCCTCATGACCCATGACATACACGGGTTGGCCTTTGCGTTTGGTACGCAAATCCTTTAAGGTTCGCTCCGTCTGGGTGGCACAAAAAAATTCTTGCGGTAAAATAGGGTCAATCATCCTGGCAATTGTCCTCGTTCAGCAATTTTCAACACACGCGTCCTTTCGTAAAAGAGCGGATCAGCTTGTAGCATGGCCTCAAAAAGGAGGTCAAGGCGGAAGGGATGGGTCATAAGATTCACAAGGAGATGCAACCATGGACCCTATTACCATTTACCAAAAACCCACCTGCTCGACCTGCCGGCAAGTCATCAAATTACTTGAGCAAAGTGGACACCCCTTTACTGCCATCAATTACTACCAAAAACCCTTTTCCAAATCCAAGTTAAAAGGCTTACTCAAAAAAGCCGGGATCAGATCATCAGAAATCATTCGCAAGAAGGAGGATATTTACACAAAACTCAACCTGCCGCAATCGCAGTTCACCGATGATGAATTATTAGATATTCTGATTAAACACCCGGATCTCATCCAACGCCCCCTGGTTCAAAAGGGCGACCAAGTCATCCTTGCCAGACCTCCCGAAACCGTCAAAAGCCTTCTCGAATAAAGGCAGGATTCACCTCCCAGCGAAACCTTACCTCAAAAGGGCCTCTGGATTGAATCCGAAGGGGCATTACCAAAATACTCATTTTTCAGAAATTGGTAGGCTTCGATAATTCTTCGGAGTTCTGGTTCGGTACTGCGGTCGCCTTGTCGGATATCCGGATGTATCTTTTTGACTTGCTCCCGGAAGGCTCGAGTCACCATGGGCAAAGGGCTTCCAAATTCTATCCCCAACACTTCGTAGGCTTGAATAGACGAGTTGACCTCACCACGAGAAGAGGTGGGCTCTCCTCCGCGGCCACCCGCAGCTTGGAAGAATTTAAATAGGTCGATTTTTCGCCGCCGCCGACGCGGGCGTTGTCGAATTTCGCTTTCAAATTCTTCAAAACGATCCTCAATAAATTCCAAACGCGATTCCAAACGTTGCGCGGCCGTTAACTCGGTAATATCCTCTACCTCTTGCTCTACCAGACTTAACATCCTATCCACTTCTATCAGACCCTGTTCAACGTGCAAGTAGGCATCTATCCGCTCCTGAAACATCGTATCTATGGCAAAGTCTAAGCTTTGCTCAGCTTGGCCCCGCAGTTGACCAATACGCCGAATCATCCCAGTGACAAACTTCCGTCGATTACGTTCATTGAAGGCCATAAAGCGAGTTCTTTAGGGAAAAAGTGAGGGCATTGTAACACACGCATTCCCCATGCAGTCCTTCCTCATTCTTAGACAAAACTCTGATGTGGCCAAACAAACATTGCCCCCAAATTGGTGGGATTGGTATTCTGCCTATCTTTACGCATCGCGCTGAAAGACCGCAGGGCCAGACCATGCAGAGTAGCCCGGCACATAAGTTTTTTCAACATATTCCTAATGTTATGTATTGAAGGAGGGTCTCATGAAACACCATGGTTACGTTGTCGGAATGGGATTGTTCGTATTGCTGCTTTGGGCTACACCCGCGTGGTCGGTGAACCCCGCGGGGTACGGAAGTGCTGGTGGGGAATTTAACATCAAAGTTAAACGAGTCCCATCTCCGGAGCTGGCTAAAGCCAAAAAAATCCAATCGCCATTCGAGGCCACACCCGAAATCCTCGCGGAAGGGAAAGAAATCTTCCTGGGGCGCGGAGGCTGCATCAGTTGTCATGGCCCGGAAGGAAAAGGCAATGGCCCAGCGGCCAAGAATCTTCCCATTCAGCCACGAAATTTTACGAACCCCAAGTTCAAAAAATACCGCACACAGGGGGAACTCATGTGGGTGCTCAAAAATGGTAGCATGGGACAAACCGGAAAGGTGCCTGGAACGGGCATGCTCCCTGTCGTCCAACCAAAGGGGTTTATTTCTGAAGAAGACGGCTGGAAAGCCTTGTTATATGAATGGAGCTTGGGCGGAGGCCAATAATCACGAGACGAGGCGGTCTGGCAGGAGCCAGACCGCAGAGTCACCTCCCATTATAAATGCTCAACACCCTACTTCTCATGGCTGAATCCCAAACTGACCACCAACCCAATCGGCTGATTCACGAAACCAGCCCCTATTTATTGCAACATGCCCACAATCCGGTGGATTGGCACCCCTGGGGAGAGGAGGCGCTGAATCAGGCCAAAGAAAAAAATAAACCCATTCTCTTATCCGTCGGCTATTCGGCATGCCATTGGTGCCACGTGATGGAACGGGAATCATTTGAAAACCAAACCATTGCGGACCTCATGAACCGCTACTTTATAAACATTAAAGTGGATCGTGAAGAACGGCCTGATATCGATGAGATCTACATGCAAGCCACCACGGCCATGAATCAAGGGCATGGGGGCTGGCCCATGACCGTCTTTCTCACCCCCGATCAAGAACCAATTTTTGCAGGAACCTATTTCCCACCAACAGACAAATGGGGACGTCCAGGTTTCGGAACCATTCTGACGAACATTGGAGAAAGCTGGCAAAAGGACCAATCCAACCTTGTGCAACAAGCCAGTCGGTTTACCAATCGGCTCCGTTCCGCGCTTCAACCTGCCTCGCCACTGGCCGTGGGGGAATCAGACATCGAAGCGGCAGTCCAACAATTCGCCAGAGATTTTGATGCACGATATGGCGGCTTTGGCCGCGCCCCAAAATTTCCTCCCGCCACAAACTTGTCTTTTCTTCTTCGCCAATATTATTGGAACAAGCAGGACAAAATTCTGACCATGGTCACCAAAACACTGGATGGCATGGCCGCAGGGGGCATGTACGATCATATTGGCGGCGGATTTGCTCGCTATTCCACCGATGATGAATGGTTAGTCCCTCATTTCGAAAAAATGTTGTACGACAATGCCCTTCTGGCCCGCACGTACGTCGAAGCCTTTCAGGTAACGGGGAACGAAAGGTACCGAAAGGTCGCAATGGAAACGCTGGATTACATCCTCCGAGAAATGACCTCGCCCGAAGGAGGGTTTTATTCAGCCACCGACGCCGACAGTGAAGGTGTGGAAGGCAAATTTTTTGTCTGGACGCCAGAACAGATTCGTGAAGTCGTGACCAACGAAGAAGACGCCAGACGATTCTGCGCTTACTACGACATAACCGAAGAAGGCAATTGGGAACATACCAGCATTCCCCGCACACCCCAATCATGGGAAGCGGTCGCACAGAAATTGAATTGCACCACTGAGAAATTACAGGAGACCATCGACCGGGTCAGGCCAATCGTGTACCAGGCTCGTATGAAACGTGTGCCTCCAGGCCTCGATGACAAAATCATTACAGCCTGGAACGGCATGATGATTGGGTCCATGGCAGAGGCAGGACGCGTCTTCAACTACCAACCCTACCGGGATGGTGCCATCCGGGCCGCGGATTTCCTGATGACGGCGCTTTCCCGGCCCGATAGCAGACTGTGGCGCACCTACCGCGGCGGCAAAGCCCATCTCAACGCCTGTTTGGAAGATTACGCCTATGCCGCCGAAGCCCTGCTCGAGGTCTATGAAGCCACGGGAACGGAACGATTCCTCCATGAAGCCGTCTTGTTGGCCGAACGTATTCTGGAAGATTTCCAAGATCCAGCGCATGGGGGATTTTTCACGACTGCCACCGACCATGAGACCTTAATCATTCGTGGACGCGAAGGGGCCGATGGCGCGACCCCTAGCGGAAACGCGGTCGCGGCATCGGTCTTGGCACGTTTATCGTTTCACTTTGATCGAGAAGATTTTCGTACGGCCGCCACGAATGCCATACGAGCCTACGGGCAGCAGATTGGGCAGGTGCCTCGAGGGTTTCCCAAAAGCCTTATGGTCGTAGACCTTCTCCTACGGGGTCCAGTGGAATTAGCCCTGGTCGGCAGCCCTACCGACCCGCCATTCGAACAACTTCGTACAGCGGTCAATTCCTGTTTTCTGCCATACCGGGTTCTGGCCTATCGACAGGATCTGGAAACAGAGTCCTCACATCCCTTGTTAACAGGCAAAACCCTCGTCAAGGGGCACGCTGCCCTTTACATCTGTAAGAACTTTGCCTGCCAAGCCCCGATCACCGACCCGGAAACCGTCCCCGTTGCCCTGGGAAATCCTCAGGGTCTGACAGGCACACCACAACGTGAAAAACTTCAAACACTGACCACACAGGGAATGCCAGGGAAAGCCACGCCTCAAGGAACCGGAAATTACGTGGCCAAAATATTGGCAAGTGCCCGCGCCTCACATCCCTCTTCCCATGGCTATACAGCCCTAGGTTCAACGGGATTGACTACCTCACGAATTGGATTTGGCGGATACCGAATCAGCCTGGGGGTGGAAGACCACCGGAAGGCCCTGGAAAAAGCGCTGGAGGAAGGCTGCAACCTCATCGACACCTCGACCAACTATGCCGATGGCGAAAGCGAACGGCTGGTGGGAACGGTGGTGAAAGATCTTGTTGCGAAAAAGATTATCGCACGGGAAGAAATGATTATTGTTTCCAAAATCGGCTACGTGCAAGGAAACAATCTCTCACGAGCCCAAGCTAGGGAGGAAGCGGGCAAGCCCTTTCCTGAGATGGTCAAATATGGGGAAGGGATTTGGCATTGTCTGCATCCCGAATTTCTCGAAGAGCAACTCACGCTTTCGCTGGACCGGCTGGGACTGGCCGCATTGGATGTGTGTCTCTTGCACAACCCCGAATACTTTCTCTCCGACGCCAAGAACCGACACCCATCCATCGACCCAATCCGATTGGAAGACCTCCGACAAGAATTCTACCGGCGGCTGGAACAAGCCTTTATATACCTTGAAGCCCAAGTGGCAGCAGGCCGTGTGCAATATTATGGAGTGTCGTCCAATACCTGTACCACCAAATCTAATGATGCCGAAGCCACCTCGCTGTCCCGCATGCTCAAGGCAGCTCAGTCAGCGGCCCAGAAATCTGGACAAATCCACCACCATTTCTGCGTCCTTCAGGTACCAATGAATTTATTTGAAGCAGACGCCCTCCTGACCCACAATACCGGACCTGAACAATCCCAATCGGTGTTGACACTGGCTCGAGAAACTGACATTGCCGTCTTGGTCAATCGGCCATTGAATGCCATCCCCGCAAAGGGTGGGGGCATGATCCGGCTGGCCGATCCCCAGTCTGAAATATCCAACACCAACTTTGATGCCCAGCAACCCAAAGTCGCAGCCCTGGAACACGATTACAAGCAAGTCTTGGCGCCACACATTCCTCCGCCAGAAAAAGGCGCCTCCCCTGAGGCATATTTCAACTGGGCCGAAGAGCTCACACGTGTTCGCGCGTCAGTCCAAAACCTGGAGCACTGGGATCAAATCGAGTCCCAAACTATCGCCCCCCATGTCAATCGCGTGTTTCAACTTCTGACACAGCACTTCGCGGGGAAAAAAGAAGAGGAGAAAATTTGGGAATCCTGGAGAGATAAGTATGTCCCGGAACTCGTGGCTCTTCTTAGGGTCATGCGTATGGAAGCGGCGCAAAAGAGTGCAAAAAAAATCTCAGAGGTGCGTCAGATCATCGATCCCTTATTGCCGGAAGCCAAACGCAAAGAACCCTTTTCTCGCAAAGCCCTGTGGACGGTGGCCAGCACGCCCGGCGTCACGAGCGTCCTGAATGGCATGCGCCATCCAGTGTATGTGGACGACTCCCTCACCATCCTTCAATGGGACCCTCTTTCCCAACCTCGGACCATCTTCGAAGCGCTTCGGAACCCTCGCCAACTCTGAGCAACCAACTTTTTCGTGTTGAAATAAAAAGTGGTAGGGTGCACACTGTCCCCCATTTCCGAAATGGTTGGCAGGCAGTGTCCGCCCTTCCAAACTTAATCCCCATCCGTCATGCCTGCGGTTTCTGAGCTTGCCCCTGCAGTTATTGGCAGGGGCAGGTATCTTTCTGAAAAGGAACAAGAGAGATTCCGGCCTACGACTTGCCGGAATGACGGGGCTAGCAAGTTTCTTCACATTGCCAACTTACAAGGATTGGAATTCGTGGAACCATCGGGCTAGCGATTCATCATAATGGTGCTTGGCATAGCATGGGCCTTTATAGAATCGGGCGAGTTGCGCAAAGTGGTCGCCAGTGGGATTTCGCCGGGACACAATCTTGGGTCTCCTCGCCAGAAATCGCGCCACAAACAGCACCTGGTCAGCAATGGAACTCTGAAAAATCGCGAGTGCCGACTCTGCTCCAACAGGTTTGTAGTTGGACCCTAAAATTTGTCCCAAGCCCTGACTCATAGCTTGATACCGAAGCTCAACAAGATTGGCTCGCCCCTGCTTGTTATTCAGCCGAGTAAGAATGTGTTGCTCAAATCGTGACTGGACAATGCCTCCGGTTTCTTGTTTGATAATGGCCAAGACCCATTCCGGTTGAACCGTCACCTGTTTTCCTCTTGCACCCTGGCCACCGCAACCTTCACATGGGCCCCATACCGTTTCTTAATCTACTGGCAACCGAGCAATTGC
>JAZFZJ010000084.1:0-4570 GCA_036443915.1 Nitrospirales bacterium | reverse complement strand
AGTAAACAGGGGGTAGGGTCTAGGTGGGGAAATCATGAACCAGATTCTGGGAACGGTGAAAAAAGTCGCTAGCAGTGTTCTCAGGCCTTTTTAGATGTGTCCACAATTTCGGGAGTAACCGGGCGTGGATCAAGCGTGTTTAATGCAGAAGAATATCTCGGCCTTTGTAATAAGAAGAGTCTTGGAACCGGTTGAGGTCCAATCGCACAAAACCCAACCCGGTGACACAGAGTTCAAAATTGGTGGAAAGTGTTTGAAATAAGGAAGGGGGTTCCTTGGCCTGTGGGTCTTGATGGGTCGCAACAATCCCGTAGGACCGTTTGCCTGCCTTGACGTAATCGACCAAGAAATCTTTATGGTGGATAAGCCCAGAGCACTTGATTCGCTTGCAATATTCAGGAAAGAGACCAGCAAGAAAGAGAGTCAAATCCCCAATATGACGATGGATCTCTCGTTCCTTCTCCGTGGAGGATTGTTGGCCATGGGATTCCGCCTCATATAACAGTTCAACGACGGTTTCGACGGCTTCCCCTTCATGATTTTTTATCCAAGAAAGTTGATCGACATGAATAAATTCCAGGAGGAGGTTGGCCACATAATCAGTGACTTGGAAGTTTGGCCAGCCCAAGGCTTCCGAAAAATTTCGTTCGGTTAACCGACCGAATAATTGTTTTAAAGGGTGATGCTCAGGGATTGGCGTCATTCTGGTCCTCCCCTTGGTTGTCCGATCCTGTCATCTTTGCCCGGATTACCTAGTATATCGGTCTAATATACAGGGGTCTTAATCTTTTATACCAATTCTTTCGCCTGACTATCCAGAATCAGGGTTACCGGTCCCTCATTTTCCAGACTGACGATCATGGCCTCACCAAAGTGACCGCTGTGAACCGTCAAACCAAGGGCTTGGAGTTTCTCTAATACCTCTTGATAGCGAAGTCGTGCTTCTTTGGGTGGTGCGGCACATTCAAAACTTGGGCGGCGCCCCTTGTTCGTCTTGGCCAGCAAGGTAAATTGCGAGACGAGAAGGAGTTCTCCATTGATATCCTGTAGCGAGTGATTCATATGGCCACGGGCGTCAGAAAACATGCGCAGCCGAGGGATTTTCTCGACCATAAAGGCCACATCGGAGTCGGTATCTCCTTTAGCCACTCCTAACAAGACCAAGAGCCCTTGACGAATCGCGGCGATGCATTGGCTTTCTACCGTGACTGAAGCTTGTCTAACACGTTGAAGGACAGCAATCATAAGGGTTGTGGGATTATAGCTGGGACTGCCAGACAGTGGGGAGGGAGGTTGGTGCCCGTGGGTTCTACGAATTTTCTTATGTTTTTGGCATTTTTCGCCTCACCATGAGTTTCAAATGGGTGAGCTCCTCGGAGCAGAGTAATTGGTGAACGCCAAAGTAGCCTAAGGCACTTCCAGCGACGGCCAGAGTAAGCCAACCCATTTTTTGTGGAGTGTTCCCAACTTCATTCCACAGGGGGAACCCAGCAATCCAGATAGAAAGTCCTACGAGTGGGAGCAGGGCGATTCCTGTTCGAGCAAGGGACGCACCCAATTTTTGCCAGAGTAACCCTTTTAACCGCCTTCCCAAAATAGTGGCCAAAATGATTGTATGACATATCGCTGCCAAAGCCGCAGCCAGGGCTAATCCCGTATGTTGAAAGAGCTTCATGAGCCAAAGTGACAATCCAATGTTGATTCCGACGGACAGGATGGCCACCATTGCCGGAGTTCGGGTGTCCTGAAGAGAATAAAATGCCGTGGCTAAAATTCGATAACTAGCAAACGCCCACAGACCGACCGAAAACCCCAGGAGAGCCGAGGCTGTTCCTACCGTATCCAATGCCGAGAAGGCACCATGTTCAAAGAACACATGAATAATGGGCGTTCTCAAGAGCATCAGTCCGACCATCGATGGCAAAATGATGAAAAGGACCATGCGTAAGCCAAAGTTTACCGTTGTTCGTAGTTCCTGATGGGCGTTCTTCGCCGCCTGCATGGAGAGGGTTGGCAAAATGGCTGTTGCCATGGCCACGCCAAAAATCCCCAAGGGGAATTGGATGAGACGCATGCCATAAAATAAATAGGTGGGGCCACCTTGAAAATACGTGGCCAAAATTGTGCTGATGGTCAAATTGATTTGGGTGGCGCCTAAGCCCAGGAGGGAAGGAATCAGGAGCACGCCCATTTTCCTGACACCTGGATGTGTGGGATGAAAATTCCAGGACAATCCAAATCCTTTTTTATGCAACCCCGGTAATTGCATCAGAAATTGCGCTAGCCCTCCCACCACAATTCCGATCGCCACCGCTAAAATGGCTTGGTCGAATAAAGGGGAAATGGCGACGGCAAAGAATATGACACACACATTGAAAAAAACGGGAGCCAAGGCGGGAATAGCAAACGAACGCAGAGAATTGAGAATGCCCATTGCCAGTGCCGCAATGCTGACAAAGAGCAGGTACGGAAACATGATTTGGGTGAGGAGTGTCGTGGTGGCTAATTGAGCAGTATCCCCATGTAAACCAGGAGCCAGAACCCAGACGATAGCCGGAGCGGCGATGATGCCTAGCAAGGTCACGAATGTGACAAGAGTGAGGAGTGTGGTGAAGGCCGCGCTGGCCAACTTCCACGTTTCTTGTTTAGATTGCGTGGAATGGTATTCGGTAAAGACGGGGATAAAGGCGGAGGACATCGACCCTTCTGCAAATAGCTCTCGTAGCAGGTTCGGGATGCGGTAGGCGATGTAGAAGGCATCGGCAGCCGCACTGGCTCCAAATAAATTGGCTAAGGTGATATCCCGAATAAAACCGAGGATTCGGCTGCAAAACGTGGCTCCGCCTATTAAGCCGGCCGCTCGACTGATGTGGTGGGTCTCTCCTTGGGGAGATGGGGTAGTGGGTGGTGGGGATGGTTGGGACATCCGAATAGATAAGGTTACCGAATTATGGCAAGACGTTGCATCTGGGAAGTTGGAAAGTTTTTTCCTATGAGAACAAAGGGCAGATGGCCCAAATTGCCTTTATCGAAGAATTATCAAAAAATGGTGAATTGACACCCTCGGGATCATGCTTTAGCATCGTGTCCCTTTTGCCCATTGTTTTACACATCGTATGGTAAGACCTTCTTCTGCTCAAATCAGTCGCGAGTTTAGCGTGCCACGATGGTGGTGTTTGGTGACTGCGTTTACCACCGGGGCGGTCGTGATGGCTTTGGAAATATTAGGTAGCCGTCTCCTCGCCCCAGTTTTTGGGAGCTCGCTCTTTGTGTGGGGTGCACTCATTGGCGTGGTTCTGGCAGCCATGAGCAGCGGATATGCTGCTGGCGGCTGGTTGGCTGATCGCAATGCTCCCCAGCGGATTTTAGCTCTGTTGTTAATGATGGCTGGGGCTTGGACACTGTTATTAGCATGGGCAGGTCAACCGGTGGTGTTCCACGTGTCCCAATGGATTCAGGACCCACGTTGGGGGCCGTGTTTCGCGGCCAGTGTGCTGTTAGCCATTCCAGCATTTTGCTTGAGCGGTATTCTTCCCGCCCTGTTGCGTCTTTCCATCGCCGACATGGGCCATCTGGGTCGCCATACTGGTGGAATGATTGCCGTTTCCACAATGGGGAGTCTTATTGGCACCTGGGGGACTTCGTTTTATTTATTAACATGGTTAGGCAGTACAACCTTGGTCGGGGTCTTGGGAGTGATCCTCACGGTCCTGGGCCTCATATGGGTATGGCGAATTCGTCAACTCCCCATGGTGCTTCAGGTGGGACTTCTCGCAGTAGTTGGAGTGATGACCTGGATGGGTTTTCACCCGGTCATAGTGTTGCCAGCAGCCATTCATCAAGAAGATAGTCCCTACCAACAAGTTCGTGTGAGTGAAAATGATTTGTTTCGGTATCTTATTTTAAATAATACCTTTCATGCGGTGATGTGGAAAGCGGCACCGACCTATTTGGCCTTGCCCTATAGTCAAGTCATGATGGGCGTATTACCGATTGTGGAACAGCCAAGACGGGGTCTAATTTTAGGGCATGGTGGGGGATCCTTAGCCAAATGGTTGGAAGAAAATTGGCCAGAACTCGAATTGGATGTCGTGGAAATGGATCCCTCGGTGGTTCAGGCCGCTGAACGGTATTTTGGCTATACTCCACCGGCCAATCACCATGTCTTTGTCCAAGATGCTCGAACCTTTTTACGAAACAACCCCACCCAGTATGACGTGGTGTGGGTGGATGTCTTTGCCCGACATCTCATCCCGTTTCATGTTACGACGCAAGAATTCTTTGAAGAATTGCGCCATCATGTGAAACCTGAAGGGGCAGTAGCCGTAAACCTGGCGTCTTCCGATGCTCCCGCCAATGTCCGTCGAGCGGAGGCGATTTTTTCGACTCTCGGGCTCGTCTTCGAGGACGTGGTCACCTATGGGGTTGCCGGTCCTGATTGGTTGACAACAAAAAAAGGGTCTGTGAATCTCATTTTTTTTGGTGGGAAACCAGTGAAGACCATGAGGGCTTCCCATTTCCTTGATGTGTTAGTTCGTGACATGAATCGCAACAAGTTTCCTGCTGAAGG
>JAZFZJ010000083.1:0-2199 GCA_036443915.1 Nitrospirales bacterium | reverse complement strand
AGCAAGGGGTTATAGTCATAGATTTCATTGAGGGCTTCTCGCTCTTGAGCCGTAATGTATCCGGAAGATTCAAGTGTTCTAGTCTGAATCACAATATTGATGGCAGGCAAGGGATAATCACTTCCATTGATGAGTTGAGAATGAACGGCAGTATTCGCCAAAACTTTGTTGAGGGTGTGCTTTCGATTATCCTGTGTCAACGCCGAGATATCCGCAAACAACAGATTCTTGTATTGTGGTTCTTCCAGCATTTCGATGGCTAGGTCAATATATGGAGTACCCGGTGGACAAATGGCCGCTTCTTCTTCTTTGCAGACTCCTAAGCTCGCGACGTGTGCCATCACCACTTTGAGCCTCATATCTAAAGGCTTGCGTAAAAATAACGGATTGCCCAAATGTTGAAATTCTTCTGCTTCCGTGGCCTTCTCATCTCCGGTATGCGAGATAAGCACCATGTCATATTCGTGCATGATTTTATAGTAAGCTTCTAGTTTGTCCTTCATCGTTTCCGATGCGGGGTGAATGCCCATGGCGTTGGGCAGCCACTTTACAAACCGTACCCCATTCTCCGCATAGTGGTGTAAAGCTTTCGTGGCATCCTCACGATAGGGGTGGATAGAAATGATGGGGAAAAAGAGGGCAGGACTCTCCAGCACAATCTTCATGACATAGTCGTTGGGGACATGAAAGGTTGTTAACAATGTATCGGGCTGACCCTGTTCGTCATGAAAATAATCAAAGGCCATAATGCCAAACTTGCCATGGTTCGGCATGTGGAGGATGAGATCTTTTAGCCGTGCAAGGTATTGCGCATCGGCCTGTTCAATATTGGAAATTGCCGCGGCGCTTTTATAGATCTCAAATTGCATATAAGGGATCAATCCACTCCAAGGTGATTGCCATTCTTCGTTCACAAAGGTGCCATTCAATTTGGTATTCATGCCCAACATATGGGTGTGATAGTCCCGACGGGCGGATGTTGGGATGCCCTCGAAAGCCTGCTCCATGAGCGCTCGAGCCTCGGAGCTCAAATTCTTATCTAAATCCTTGGGCTCATAGTCAAACGCTCCCCCCACCAGATCGCAGCCGGTCCCCCCTAAAATGGCGATCCACAACACTCCATAAAAAATACACCTGGGGATTGTCCGCCAAGAACGGGGAATCATTCGAATAGCCTGGTTTTCATCAATTTCCGATCATGCCTTGGATAAGAAATTAGGTTATCTAGAAGCAGGAAAACGGTAGTCGTATCCCAACTAGAGGTATGAGCTTCTTCCTCACTCCCTGGTTTTGGAAATTGGAGAAGATTCACAGTATGCGGGAATGGGCTCGGCTGTGTAATCGAAAAGCTTACATCCAAAGTCCTCTTATGTCACTTGGTCTGGCCATACAAGTGCTTTAATACTTGACCCCGGCAAAGAATTGGGGGTCGGGGACCCTAAAAAGGAAACGGGAATAAAGAGGAGATGTGGTTTAAACTCATTTTTTGAAACATCTTTATTAAGAAAGCGTTCATACAAGAATCATCTTGTCTAAGGATATTGGTAATATAAGCCACATTTGGCTCCGTCTACGCGTGGACCCGGCAAACTGATCCCTGACAAATCAATGATTTATAGCCAGGTGAGTTGTCTGTTCAACGTCCAATATTCGTTAAGTTGACCAAACCCTCGGCGGGCTTGTCGATTCGAAGCCGTTGTGCACCATGCTCAGTGGCTCTGGTACCAGCCAACCCCCTTGATGTGGTTCCATGCTGTCACCTGGTGGCAGGAATGACAGTCGCGGACTTCTGCGTTCGGCTTGCCAGCCACTGGCATGCACACCCGTGTGAAGTGTGGCGTGTGATGGCACGGAGGGGCACGATGGCACTGTGCGCAGTCGGTTGAAGTGCTGGAAGGATGACGATACTCCGGGATCACCCAGCCACGAGTCTCGTGACACGCCCCGCAATCACTCCCAAACATCCCACGATGCGCGTCGCTTTTCGCATGGCATGTCGCGCATCGGAGCACCGCCTCGGCTGGTGCTACGCGACTTGCCCTCTGTCCATCTCTGCCGACCGGGGATTCCGTTATCCACTCAGAGAGGTGGTGCGCAACCGACCTCCCGACCTCGGATTCCCCACTTGCCAGCAAGCCGAGCCCCATCTCTGCTAGAGCGACGTGGTCCATTCGTGTCGAGAGTGCGCCTGCGCCCAGA
>JAZFZJ010000082.1:0-6092 GCA_036443915.1 Nitrospirales bacterium | reverse complement strand
TGGTTGCGGGGGAGGGATTTGAACCCTCGACCTTTGGGTTATGAGCCCAACGAGCTACCAGACTGCTCCACCCCGCGGGTCGATAGTAGTGGAGGGGTGGTTGAGAAGTCAATGGAACAAACTGGTTTAGCCGACTGACTCACTATGGTATGTTTTCCACACGATGTTTTGGGCAGGAATCATTGCGGTCACCCTCGTTCTTGGTCTAATACTTAGTGATTGGTTTCAATTCACGACGTTGAAAGACTGGGCCTGCCGATACGGGTTTCCATTGGCCTGTCGTAGAGATGCCATTGCCCCCAATCCGTTCTCTTCTTTCCCCCGCTTCTTTCATCAAAGCCCCACACTCCCGTTACCTCACGGTGCAGCTCGGTGGGTCGAAGATCAACGGGTGATCGTGATCCGCCCATACTATCAACTCTTTTCCCTACGATTTCGGACGGCTTGGCCCCTCAAGGGGACCATTGACGTGCGTTCGGATGACGACCAACTCTTGCTTTACCTGTCCAAGCGCATTCCTTGGTCATCGGCCATGGTTACCCTGCTATGGCTAGTTTTTGTGATTGGGGGCATCCTGGGATTTGTGGTGATGTATGGACTTGATGGGGGGTTTTCTACTATGGGGGGATTCTTTTGGGCAGTGGGGATGATCGCGCTGGGTTTATTGGTACTTGCGGGAGGGATTATTCTTCTTGCCTTCGCCTATAAGTTGGAAGATTCTCGATTGATGCAGGTGTATGAGGAATTACTGGATACCTTGAGAGGTTCTTCTTTAAAGGATTCGTGAACAGTTCCTATTTTGAAGATCTATATGGCTTAGGATTCTTTGGCAATAAGGTCTTTTTTCAATTTTGAAAAGTTTTCGACTCGGAATGTGGGCAACTCATAGACCCAGCCTTGCACCCGCTGATTTATCTCTTCCACTTCCTTTTTGACCTCTTCGGGTTTTTTCAGGATCGATTCCTTTTTTGTAAGTTCGGATTTGGTCACTTCAGCTTGTTCACCCGTATCGACTTCCTCTTTCTTGCCGCCTTCAGTTTGGTCAATGGTTTCATCCGGTGTTTTTTCAGAGACCTTCGACGTTTCAATTTGTTGTACCAATTTCTGATCAAACTCAGCTGAAAACTTTCCAAAAATTTTATCATCGTGTTTGGCTGTTTCAACATGGAGTCGAAGCCCATCGAAGGTTTCCAAAACTGCGGTCACTCCGGAGTTAGCCTGAAAGCCCGCCTCGGCTTCTGTCTTCACATCCTCCAAAGAAAGTTGCACCAGGCTTCCGACAACATTATTCACATTAAATGGTGAGGACACTTTATAACCACCTGGGATGGAATCGAACTGGAAATCCAAGTCTTCCGGTTTTTCCTTGGAAAGGTGGAGTGTTTCTCCACTTGGATGGGTTACCGTGACCTGCTGAACACGTTTTGTGGTCAATGAGGTAATTTCCTTATCGAGCCATTCCCCTGGTATTTTTTCCAGAGGCAAATTCCCAACGACCAGCCAGGTCTGCGGATCTCCAGGTTGCCGTACATAGATATCACTCATCCTGGGATTGCCTTTGGCGGGACGTTGATTCCCCACCAGGACCACGGCCGTTTGAGGATTGTTGGCGGTTTTCAGCGTAATGTGGGTGGCCGTTGATCCTTCTTGATCGATATCCTGAAGACCGAGACGATCGTATAATTCCGGGTTTTTTGTTTTGGGTTCATGGATTCGCAGTTCTGCCAAGCCAATAAGAGCCTTTTTTACCTTCTCCATATCCGCTCGATAGCCCGCTTTCTCCTTCACTTCCCAAGTTTGTTTCCCACGAACTAACGTCATGGTCTGTTCCTTGGTGGCAATTTCGACTTGGTTCACATCATTCACCACCGATAACAGTTGCGGGAACAGCAATTCCCCACTTTTGGGGAGGCTAGCAGCTGGTTCACGATTCAGGAATATGGCCATAACCATACCCAAGATGGTTATCCCTGCTAATAGACCTAGAGTTTTTGATTTCATACGTGTCCTTTGAGGGTCATAGGGAAAATGGAATTGTAGCTATTTCCTAGGGGCTGTTGAAAAAGCATGCCCTCGCAAAGGCGTAGGGTCCGCCAGCGGCGTTCCCTGCCTTCGCCGGAGCGGCTTCGCGCAGGTAGGTCGGCCCATTATCGTGCTCACGTACTCCGTGTACGCTCCGCGCGCCAACAGTCCTGCGGCCTTGTGCCAGAGGAAAGGCACGTCTTGGCGTGCACGGGCTGGGCGGGTGAGACAGCGAGCCTTTTTGACCAACCCCTTTGGCTCGTGAGTATTCATGGGATGAGTCAGATGGTAGAAGCCCATGAGAATTTTCAATTATTCAACAGCCCCATAAATAAAGAACAGCTTGCCAGGAAAGTCGTAGAGTTTATGAATGTTGAAATAGCTAGACCAGTTAGCCATCAACGTGCAGAATCGTTAACCCTTCGCTACTTTTTTTCGAAGCCGGGAGGAGCTGATCCATATTCCCCCAATTCCAATGAGCAACGGGAGGAGGCCGATATTGATGAATTTTACCCAGCTTTCAACGCCCTCAATATTTTTGCCAAGTTCATGCTGGACACTCCGCAATTCCTTCCGTACCTGCACCAATTCTTTTCGGAAATTCGCCATCGCCTGTTGTTGTTCCATACTCATGATCATGGCACTGCCTTTTGGCTTTTGACTTTGCAGTTCCTGAATTTTCTGTTCGGTGGCCTTCAGGTGCTCTTGTAGGGCTTGCTCTTTTTGACGAAATTGTTGTTCAGCATCTTGTTGCAACGTTCGGAGCAGAGTAAAGGGGCGAGCATACCCCGCACGACTCCTGACGCTAATTAAATCATTGCTGCCGGTAAGGTTATCCAAGGCATTGGTGACAAAGGTGCTATTGCCTGAGGTGGGAATACCCACGCGTTGGCCAAAGAAATTTTGAACTTGCACCCAAAATCGATCCTGCAGGATATCAGTATCAGCCACAACGATGACATTGATCGGATCTTTGGATTCGGCCAAATGTTCTTTCGGAGCAATTTGAGTGTCCAAAGGCGGCTTTGAGGTCTCAGACTCCTTGGCTTCGTCTTTGGGTTTTCCATCTGGAAAGGCGGTTTTTACCTTTCCTGTCACCCGAGCCGCCACCATCATTCGTTCTCCAGCTGGCTTATAACTATTGAGTAATCCCCCGATATCGGGCATAAATGACAATCGGGACGCATCGATTTGCATCGCCGCTTCGTCTGATTGAATCAGGGGGGTGAGTTCAGTGCCAACCTCGCCCTTTTTTCGAAGGATTCCGGCAGACGCAACGGTAATAGTCGGCACCTGGGCCGTCACAATATCTTCACTGTTGAAATGTTCCTGGCGAAAATCAATCCAAACGGGATAGTCCACAACCTGAAGACGAGCTTGTTTTTGGATTTGTACTTTTTTAGCCAAGGGCAAATCTCCTAATACTTTGCCGTCCACCAATTCCAATCCCCAAGTATCAAAGAGCGTGGGCAAATCCGAATTGCGAGGCCCCGATCCCCCCATAGGATTCATAGGATTGCCTCCCCCACTTTCCGATTCAGCTAGTGGGTCTACAAAAATCATGGCATGCCCACCCCCAAGCACAAACTGATCAATGGCATAGAGAATCGGAGGACTTAATGATTTGGGATGCACGATCATCAACACACTGATCTCATCGGAAATCGTGGTCGCGGTTGGTTCGATTTTTTGGACTTCAAACATCTGCTCAATTTGACCCAGGATCATCCAAGGTTGCCCTCCACCTCGTTGCTGCATAAAGGGTGCCCCGCCGCCGCCATCGAGGGGAAGGGAGCTCAGGAGCCCGATGACTTTTTTCTTGGGGGAGGCCAATGAGTTAATCATTTTGGTTAAGTCATATTCCAAAAACTCTTCCCGTTCCGGTTGGAAAAATGCAATGACCTCTAATTCATCTGTCGAACTGGTCCCGACCAACCCAAAGTAAAATTGCGTGCTTCCATTACCCAATGGAATCCCCTGCAACCCGTCCGCAACCGCTCGATCTTCTGCCTCAGAAAAGGGTTCCGGATCTACGACTTGAAGTAACAATTGACTGCCTGCGATTTGCGCATATTCCTCTAACATCTCCTGAACCCTTGTGGCATAAGCCTTAATGCCGGGGAGCCCTGTTGCGAGTTTTTTTGAGAGATAAAACCGCAAGGTGATGGGCTCGACTAGATTGTTGAGCACGTTCTTGGTGCCACCCGACAGCGTATAGAGTTTGTGTTCAGTCAGATCAAACCTGGCCGAACTCAACGCAGCGGAACTTATCATATTAAATGCACCAAACAGCACAGCCGCAAGGGCAATCCCAGTTCCCGTGAGTATTCGTTTATTCATAGGGTCTCCTCAAATCCAAATGTAGAAAAAACATGCCCTCACGAAGGCGCAGGGTCTGCCAACAGCATTCCTGGCCCTTTGTCCTGCTCACATTTTTCAAATACGTTGCGCTCACTAAACGGGCCTACTGTGCGAAAATTTTTGAACATTTCCCATTGCTTTTGATGTTTCCATCAGTCTCTCAGCTATTAGTGCACCCGGAGGAAATTTTTATAGTGTGTATAGACCTTATTCATATTTGTGGGAACACCCTTATCTCTATGACTATTCTGCTTTCTTCATATCAATAACCGTGGTCGTTGCGAACAACCAGAACGCAATCAACGAGAGAAAAAATAGGATATCTCTCAAGTCCAACACACCCTTGCTGATCGCATGGAAATGGGTCAAAAAACTAAAGGAGCTAATGGCACTGAGGAGAAACTGGGGAGCCCAGCCACTAAAAAGGTCCAACACCATGGGAAAACCACTGAGAATGAACCCCAGACATATCACCACACTGACGACAAACGCGATCACTTGATTTTTGGTAATGGCGGAAATGCAAGATCCAATAGATAAAAACCCTCCGGCCATTAACAGACTTCCCAGGTAACTGGCGAGTATGACTCCATTATCTGGCTCTCCCAATATATTCACCGTAATCCACATGGGGAAGGTCAAGGCCAACGCTATACCTGTAAAACACCAAGCTGCGAGAAATTTCCCCATCACGGCTTCCCACATGGTGACCGGGAGGGTCAGGAGGAGTTCAATGGTTCCGGATCGGCGTTCCTCCGCCCACAACCGCATGGCCAACGCAGGGATCAACACCAAGTAGAGCCAAGGATGAAAATCAAAAAATGGGACAAGATCCGCTTGGCCCCGGGCAAAGAAGTTTCCCAGGTAAAAGGTGAAAGCTCCGCTGAGTAACAAAAAAATCACGATAAACACGGCTGCAATAGGGGTCGCAAAATACCCCGCTAATTCCCTTTTAAAAATTACCCTGATGCGTTCCACAATTCCTCCTTGACTGGCTAGATGCGCAGGTAAGCTCTTTATCTTTTTAATCTTTATGAAAGTGTCTGTTTGGGGGTCGTCAACAAGCGAAACACCTCATCCAATTGGCCACGATCGGGATAGAGTTCCTGAACTTCCCATCCCTGTTCCCGGGTGAATTGAGCAATGTCTGAAAGAATCCACTTCCCATCATCAGGGTAGATACGAAATTGCACAAGGTCTCCGTCTTTCCCCTGTTCCTCAACCTTTTTGACCCCTTTGACAGTCATGATCTGCCCTTGGGCTTTTTGGAGATCAACCCCTCTTACCGTCACCAACACAGTATTATGCGTAGGGGCTTGTCCTTCTAATTCCGCCGGCGTGCCATCCGAAACCACTTTCCCATTGGCGATAATCATCGCCCGGGAACAGACGGCATGGACTTCCTCGAGAATGTGGGTGGAGAGAATAATGGCTTTCTCCTGGGACATAGCACGAATGAGGGTGCGGACTTCATGCTTTTGGTTAGGATCTAATCCATCGGTTGGTTCATCTAAAACCAACACATCCGGATCATGAAGGATCGCCTGGGCCAACCCCACTCGCCGTTTAAACCCTTTAGAAAGCGTATCAATTGGTTGGTCTAACACCGATTGTAAATTCACTTTTTCCACCGTTTCAGAAACGGTCCGCTTGAGGGTTTCCCCACGCTGCCCGCGCATCTCTCCAATAAAGGTGAGAAATGAAGCAGG
>JAZFZJ010000081.1:0-7833 GCA_036443915.1 Nitrospirales bacterium | reverse complement strand
GGACGGGATCCGAGGAGGGGGAGAATATGGTTTCGGAGGTTGTTGCGGTCAGCCTGGATACTTCCCGGCTTCTTATGGAGTTCGGCATAGTCAGCAAGATATTGTGCGGCGAATACATTGAGGGTGGGGGTCTGTTTCTTGAGCGCCTTAATGTGGGCCGGATCAGTGCCTTGGGAAATATCTCTCAGGAGGCGTTGCGCTTCCTTCCTAGCGGTATCCGGTGTCCAGGTCCCATGGGCCCCAATGGTATAGCGTTTCGCTGACCCACGCCCACCCACGCGGTATTGCAGGATGTAAATTTTGCGGCCCGTTGGGGTACACTTGAGTCCAAACCCCTTGAGGTCGGTATCCCACAGGAATTGGTCAGTTTTTCCTTCTGTGAGTTTGTCAACCTGATACTTGGTGATCTTGGCTTGCATGGTCGCACTCTCTCGCTAGCAATCATATAGCAATCAAGCGAAAGAAAACCAGAGGAAAGCCTAGAAAACATGTACAACCTAAAACCATTGTAAATAAAGGCGTTTCTCAGGTTGATTGAAAGGCAAAAAAAGGGGAGAAATGCTACAGAGTGAGTGCAGGGGACTCATACAGCCGCCGGAGGCAGCAACCGGCGCAGGAACCTGCTGGGCCACGCTGGGGCCAACATGGTTTTGGATTCTTTTCTCAAAAGACGGGCCGAGCCCTCTGGACGTCGTCTGCCTTCGCCCCCGTCATGCCGGGGGCGAAACTCGATTTCATTTTCAAGCAAACGGGTGAACATTCCGGAAGCTTTGAGCAGTCAAATAGGCAGAAAGGGTGAGAATGCTGTTGGAGAAGGAGTGTTCTCCCTTCACGACATTTCCATTGCCGGGGGGCCGGGATAAAAAGGAGAGGAAGCTATACGCCTCTAAGGCCGGAAGAATAGGCTAGATATCTACCTGTGGATTTTGGTCTTCTTGATTGACCACTTGACGCAGAATTTTTTGGTAGGCTCGGATATGCTTGACATATTGTACTGGCTCCCATCCGCGGGCATACCGATGAGGGAGATGTTTGTAGTATTTTTTCTTCGCCAGGAGAGGTAATACCTGTTTAATATCATCCCAACGGGCGGGATTTTTCCCCAGGCGTTGGGCAAGTATACGAGCATCTTTAATATGACCCAGTCCCACATTGTATGCTGCCAAGGCCATAAACATCCGATCAGGAATATGAATGTCTGCAGGGAGGCGCTTGTGCAAGGATGATAAATATCTGGACCCTCCCGCAATACTTTTCAAGGGATCAAGTCGATTTTTAATGCCTAAATCCGAAGCCGTTGAACGTGTCAACATCATAAGACCACGAACCCCTGTGGGACTGATGGCATGGCGGTTCCATTTAGACTCCTGGTAGGACATGGCAGCTAATAGGACCCAGGAAACCTCGGTTTTTTTCTCCGCACGCTGAAACTCTTCACGATAATAGGGTAACCGCGTTCTGATATGACGCAAGAAGGTTGTAATTTCAAAAGGAGCGAGATTTGTCCCTAACTGTAGGACCCGATCTTTGTGGGAAAGCTCATTGCCGGCATAGTGCGGAATTTCCCAAAGCAACAACACCCCAGCTATCAAAAGCAAAATAACGGTTATTTGCTTGGATACTTGTTTAATCGTTTCCAACATTTTCCCAATTTCACCCAGGTCTTCATAATAGGTCAAATCATTATATGGTGACACACATTGCCAATCGAGGCAAGAACAGCTTCCAATCCTTGTACAAACAATTTGTTTTTATGGGCTATTTTCAGATTAAAATTCAATAACTTATCCAAATTCATACCAATCCCTCCTGTTATCCAATAACAAGAGGAAACCCTAAGAAATACTCCCTGGCTATTTTCTTCGGCTACCTCATGCGGAATATTAAGGGACCAGAAGCCTCCTAAACTAAGATCCCGGCCTTTGGCTGGCAAACACCCCTGCATCACACGAAAAATACTTGATTTGCTTAAGCGGGATAATGGTCACTTCCGTGGGAGTATCTATCTCAAGAATTTCCATATCATCACTAATCGTGTGCCGGACCGCATCTTTGAACTCTAATTCTTTATTATCAATAAAGATAACTTTCACCCAATATTGCACCCTACTCTCCTTTCTCCCATGAACAAAAAAGCATACTGGTTCAAATCTCTCAGTTAATCCTCTCCTCTTGGCCTAATTCAACAGACCGATGAGTCGCCGCTTCCACAGCCTCAATAAGAGTGGCTCGTATTCCTCCGTTCTCTAATTGCTGAAGGCCGGCCATCGTTGTTCCACCTGGGGATGTCACGCGATCTTTCAACAGAGCAGGATGCATGCCCGTTTCAATCACCATTTTTGCGGCCCCCACCACGGTCTGGACAGCAAGAACATGGGCAACGGCACGTGGGAGTCCAACCTGTACACCACCGTCAATAAGGGCTTCAATGATCAGATAGATATACGCAGGTCCGCTACCACTGAGTCCGGTCACAGCATCCATAAGCTTTTCATCCACGATCACCACTTTTCCAACCGATTCAAAGATGCGTTGTGCAATGTGTAAAAACTCAGAAGAAAGCCCCTCTCCACCGGCCAGGGCTGTGACGCCTTCTTGAATGACCGCTGGGGTATTGGGCATAGCCCGGACTAGGGCAATATTAGGCCCAATATGTTTCTGAATACGGCTCATAGGATACCCCGCCGCCACAGAAATGACTAATTGTTTGGGAGACAAGCTCGTATGTATCTCAGATGACACGTCACTCATGACTTGAGGCTTGACGCACAGAATGATGACATCAGCCCACCGTACGGCCTCAAGATTATTCGAGCCGACTTGGATCTGATACCCTTTTTCTAGTGACTCCAATCGCATCGGTGAAATATCCGTAGCAAAAATATTATTCGGCTGGGTTTGCTTCGCTTTTAGAATCCCAGCTACCAACGCTTCTGCCATGTTGCCAGCACCTAAAAACGCAATTTTTGGTGACTTCATCATAAACGGGCAAGTATAGCCGGAGGTTTCCACCGGTTCAACTCAGCACCCCTGGGTTGCTTTCCTCTAAAAAACCTTTTCCTTCGATATAAGCAATTCGGGGGAAGCCCTCATTCTTAGTTGCTCCACTTTGCATCGGAGGGGTATATTATAGAAAATTCTAGGTGGTAGTATGGGGGAGGTATCTCCTGTTCTGTCAAACTTGGTGACCCATATGACAGATTTTCACCATGATCAGCGTCTAGTGAGGAAATTTTGGTGCCTCTTCATGCTGTGTCTTATGGTAGGCATGGAATTGTTCCAGGCAGAAGCCAGAAGGATCCATCTCACCTCTGAACAAAAATCCCAATTAGAGAATGCCCAGGTAATCTTAGTCAATGTCCTTGCCCTAACGGAAAAAGGGCCGTATGACCCGGCTCCCCTTCTCGCCACCACCCAAAAGCGCCTTGAGGAGATGGGGTATACAGTGACCACCGACCCAACCCAAGCTTATGACATTGAATTGAAGGCTAAATGTGAAGAAAGAAAGACTTTGACTGGCACATCTCCCACCGGAAGCGATTTGGAGCTGGCGGATGCTCCTGACCGACTCTGGAAGGGGCCGGCATGCCTGTTAACCTATTTATTAGACCATAGGAATCTAGACTGGAAAAAAGAAATTCGTACCACTTTCCCCGATGCGGGGCAAGCGGCACAAGAAGCTGGGATAAAAAATGCAGGACAATATGCCATGGACCAACTCGACCAACGGCTCACCGAATATGATTTTCCGGTTCTGTTAGCAGCTGAATGGGGCCAAGTTGATCGTCTTCTTCAACTCTTAGAAAACCCTAATACTCCCAAATTGCGTAAAGTCAAAATCCTGTCCGTGCTGAGTGACCTTCACGCTGAAGAAGCCCTCCCCCAACTCACAAAATTACTCGAATCAACTGACCTCAAAAAGGAAGCCATCAATGCCTTGGCCGGAACCGGCGCTGACTCTATTCCCTTACTCATCGATTTATTCCAAAACAGCAAGCAATCAAGCATCCGAGCTGAAGCTGCAAAAGCTCTGGGGGCTATTGCCGCGAAAACAGGGGACCCTCGATCGATTCCCCCATTAGTTCAATACGTCTCAAGGGTGTTACCGAATCTCAAAACATCAGCCGATATTGACTTTCCGGTCTTAACAGAGACGGTCTGGGCTATAGGAAAACAACGATGGGAACATTCCTTCAAGCCCATTGCCGAGCTTCAGGAAAAAGTCTGGCTCATATTCGATAACTCGGAACCAATGGCAAAGCTCCGTGAAGCTACCAGTTGGACCTATAAACAAATCGATTTAGATGGTCACATCAGTTAACACCCTACGAAATCCCCCGGAGGAGGTAAGGTATGAGGTCATGTGCTATCAGTCTATGTATGGTCTTTTTTTTCATAGTCATCTTCCATTCAGATGGATTAGCCCGCCGAACGTATTTCACTCCTGAACAAAAAGCTCAACTCACGTCCATTCAAACCGTCTGGATAAACGTTCTTGCCCTCACTGAGCGAGGAAAAGGGGACGGGCAAGAGATTCAAGGTATTGTTGAACAACGCTTGGAAGCCTTAGAGTATACCATCGTCACCGACCGAGATGCCCCTTCCGATGTCATGGTGCGCGTGAAATGCGAAGAGAAAAAAAAATGGTCAGGGACAACTCGGGCCGGTGGTGATGCCGATCATGTTGATGCCCCAGCTCGCCTTTGGAAAGGACCAGCTTGTCTCTTTTCTTACCGACTCAACGGACGCGATTTAGGTTGGTATAAAGAAGTTCGAACAGAGTTCGAAGACCCTGTTAGCGCAGCGAAGGCTGCCAATGCACCAAAATCTGGTCCCTATGCCATTGAACAATTAGCGAAACGCCTTCAAGACTTTGATTTTCCCATCATGATAGCCGCGGAATGGGGCCATGATGCACGTTTGCTCAAACTCTTAGAGGACCCCAACACCCCAAAACGACGGATACTAAAGATTTTAGGCCTCTTACCTCAACTTCAATCCCACGAAGCCCTCCCCTATCTTAAAGAATTTATAAAGGACAAAGAATTGGCAGCAGAAGCCATCGGCGCGCTAGCAACAACCGGAAGCGCGGCCATCCCATTACTCACGGAAGTCTTCCAAACTGAATCAGACTCTTCTATTCGGGCTGCAGCAGCCAAAGGGCTCGGAGCCATTGGAGCCCGCACGGGTAATCCCACCATTACCCCTCCACTCCTTGTCTATCTAACCGAGAACTTGAAACACATGAACACCTCGGCGGACATTGATTTTCCAGTCCTCACCGAAGTGGTCTGGAGCTTGGGGAAACTCCGAAACGAACGGTCCATCCCACCCATTGCTGAGCTAGAAACAAAAATTTGGGTCATTTACGATACCTCACCAGAAATGTCGAACCTTCGGGACGCCACCAATTGGACCCATAAACAAATCGATATGGATGGGCAAATTCAATAACACCAAATTCAACATGAAAAGGAAATCTAGCTTTTCTCAACCCCCCAGATCCTGAATATCTGGTTCGTCCGCATGTCATTTTCAATAAGAGCACCGTACGGTCTTCCCTGTTCCTTCACAATAGTGGATTAACTTTCACCTGGTATAATTCTAATTTCTCTCGCCTCTTTAAGGGCTTTATCTTGAAGGGAAATCGGGAGGATCAGGGGTAGGATTATCAGAAAATTACCGTACCAGAGAAACCTCGCTCTCGTGTTGGGAGGAATCCAATGCATACTGTGTCTCTGTGTAGTAGATGGGATGACTCAAGTAATGGGAGAGCTAGGAGAAATGGATCGGTTGGAGCAAAAAGCCGAGGACGCGATAGCCAACGGGGATGCCGAAGGGGCCGCGTTGACCATTGGAAAGGCTGCGCTCATGGCAAAAATTCTTGCCCACCAGAAAGACAACAAGGAAAGCCGTTTCCTTTATCAAACCGCCGAAATCTTGTTTAGAGGACAGGAATACGGCTATCGAGCCTTAGCTCTTTTTGAGCAAGCCGGCGGTCAACCACCCGCCTCTAACGGTGTCTGCCAGTATCTTTCGCAGGCTGCGAAAGAAATCGCCCGATCTCAAATCAATTTCCAAGGCATAAAAAATCTGGACCATTCCCTGGTCAATCGTCAGCAACGGTATATTTCCCAAGCTGAAGAATGGCAACTCATTATCCGTGATTTACAGAAAGACTTTTTCTGTTAGCTACCGACCCCCAGACATTTTCCTCTATTCACCCCCTCAATTTTAGTATTTGGCATTCTTCCCTCAACCGGCAACGTAGCCAAACATCGGCCATATGGCCGTAGGTTATTGAGGGCAGGCCTTGGGGACAATCCTTCCATTTGACGGTTCAGGTTCGTCACTGAACATGGAATGAGTAAGAATGCGAGCCACTTCCTGGGCAACGACCTCCTGCATGGTATTGCTGGCGCGGACCCGAGCTTCTTTTTCGGTGATATGGCCTTCCCGACCAGATCGGGAAATGGCACCCACTAGACGGTCGGAATCTGTTTCACGGATTTGGATATCTCCACACCACCGGACATAGTGAAATAAGGGATCGGGTAACTCAACTGTCCACAATCGTCCTGTTCCAGAAATAGAAAGATCCGCCTGGATTTCCGCCATACTGGGTTCCGGCTCCCTGGCACTCGCGAGGAGACCTTCACGCGTTAATCCTTCCCAAATCGCCCGCTCGAGTTCTTTTTGACTCTCTCCGTCAATGGCCAAGGAAATCACGACATGATTGGCCACAAAATCCATTAGCTCACTTTGGAGTTGATGAGTGGGATAGGGTGAAGGAACCCCTTCTCCACTAGCACGGATGACCCGTAAATCTTTGGTCACCTCGGTTCGTTGTTGCAAGAGTGTTAGAGCCTGTTTATACCCACGAATGCGCTGGATTTTTTGGGGATGGGTTCGACCCTGTGTAACAAATCCTTCAATCTTCAGATCCAAGTCCCTCAAGCGTTCGAGCATTACCTTTTCAGCCTGCTGTCGGTCCAGGCCGGCTAACACGAAAAACTGTTGGTCTGTTTTCCGATACCAGGATTCCAGGACCTTGACGTTTTCCAATAATTTTTGGGTGGTGACTTGGGTCATATGATCAATATTCAGTTTCCGTTGGGTCGTGGATAGTTCGTTCGTTTCCTTCAGAGAGTAGGATTCTCGATCAAGTGATTTGGCTTGGACCTTGGCAGAAAATATACGTGCCACAGCGGCATACGCCCGCTTATCCGCTTGGTCTCGCGACTGCCCTTCCCCCATCCCAACTAAATACTGGTCTAACGGATAGGCTGTGTATGGTGCCAGGACCCAATCCGGTGGTGGGGGCGTGCTTCGAAACCAGCACCCTGCCAATACCAAAAACCCCAATAGCGAATAAAGTGTTTTCACCCACATTGCCATTATTCTCTTATCTCTAAATGATGCTGGAGCAGAAACCGAACTTCCCCTTTTTGTATATCCAACTGCCGAGACTCCCCCGATCCAATGGTTCTGCCCTGATGATCAACAGCATTTATCGTGAAGTTGTAAGACCCGGAAGGAATCCACAGTCGCGCTAATTGAATTTCACCGGGTAACGTCCGCCATGAACGAATATCCGCTTCTTCCGTCCCAATGGCAAATAGCCTCACCAAGATCGTCACTAAGGGTACGAGGATATTTCTTGAATCACCTTTAAACATCGATCGCGCGCCCGCTCCAATTCCTTCTGCGGCCGCCATTTTCATTGCAGCACGAGCGACGGCTCGCACGACCAATTGATGATAGACATCATCTAAGTTCTTTTCCGCTACCGCACCGATATCGTATATCCGCTGCGAGTGCGTTGTGAGTGTC
>JAZFZJ010000080.1:0-4787 GCA_036443915.1 Nitrospirales bacterium | reverse complement strand
GGGTCAAAGCAAAAAACCTCCCCAACCAGTTCCGGCCAAGAAGGTTCATCCCTCAACCACCATGCTATGCTTTTCCCTAAAGTGGCGCCATCCTACTCCCATGCGCTTATTTGTCAACACCCACGATAGGCCGGAGGAAGAGCGGACCAACTGAATTCACCAAGTTTTTCATTGGTGAACCTCACGATTTTCACGATCGAACCAAGGGCACTATTTACATTCCATCTGCACCACTGCCGCACATAAGGCTTCGTTGACACCCTATAGGCCCTATGCTACCGTAAAATCCATGAAAAACTCTTATTATTCAGTGGGTTTTGAGGAATTTTGCCACCTGAGCACCAAGGGAAATCTCGTTCCAATTTACCGAGAAATCCTGGCTGATTTTGATACGCCCGTCTCGGCGTTTTCTAAGATTAATTCAGGCCCCCATGCTTTTTTATTCGAGAGTATTGAAGGGGGAGAAAATTGGGCACGCTATTCCTTTTTAGGCAGCCACCCGTCAGTGGTTTTTTGGGAAGAAAATGGGGAAGTCATTACTCAAAAAGGCCGCAAGCAATATCGGGTGCCTCTCCAAGCCAATCCCTTAGACCATGTTCGTGCGGCCATGGCGGAGTTTCGGCCAGTTTCCGTTACCGGATTACCTCGATTTGTCGGAGGTGCGGTAGGCTTTTTGGGGTATGATGTTGTGCGCTGTTTTGAACCCATTCCACCGTATCCTAAAAGCCAACTGAAGACTCCTCTCTTTGCGTTTTGTATTACGGACACCCTGCTGATTTTTGATAATGTTTCCCATACCATCAAAGTCGTGGCTAATGCCCATATTACCTCGACCAAAAAATCGCAGCTCCGCCAGATCTATAAAGATGCGATTCGTCGCATTGAGTTGATTATTGCCAAACTCAATAAATCTCGGCCAAGACCTGCTGTTTCCTCTCGCCGAACTCCCCTCAAGTTTCAATCGAATATGACCCAAGCAGAATTTGAGAAAATGGTCCTCCGGACCAAAGAATATATTCAAGCCGGTGACATCATCCAAGGAGTCATGTCTCAGAGATGGCAGACCACGATTCGAACCAATCCCCTCGAAATTTATCGAGCCTTGCGTGTCATTAATCCTTCGCCCTATATGTTCTATCTTCGCATCGGTGGCACCGAACTCGTTGGAGCCTCACCGGAAATTTTGGTGCGCTGCGAAGATGGGAACATTGTGGTGAGGCCGATTGCCGGGACTCGCCCGCGCGGAAAGACCTCACAGGAGGACCACGCTTTGGAACAGGATCTCTTATCTGATCACAAGGAAGTGGCCGAACATATCATGCTCGTGGACTTAGGCCGGAACGATGTCGGACGGGTTGCCAAAACGGGCACCGTCACTGTTCAACAGTTTAAGAAGGTAGAACGGTACTCACATGTCATGCACATTGTTTCTCAAGTGACCGGTGAACTGGATCCCAAATATTCCGTCTATGACGTGATGAAAGCCTGTTTCCCTGCCGGCACTCTATCGGGTGCGCCGAAAATTCGCGCGATGCAAATTATTGAAGAGTTAGAACCAACTCGCCGTGGGCCTTATGGTGGAGCCGTCGGCTATTTTAGTTTTTCTGGTAATATGGACACCTGTATTAATATCCGAACGGTTGTCATCCAAGGACAGAAAGCCTATATTCAAGCGGGGGCGGGTATTGTGGCTGATTCTGATCCCACTCGGGAATATGAAGAAACCCAAAACAAAGCCAGGGCTATGATGCGAGGTATGGAAATGGCCGAGCGGGGTCTGGAATAAGTGGGAGCGTAGGGAAACCATGATTTTAGTTCTCGATAATTACGATTCCTTTACCTATAACCTGGTCCAATATTTGGGAGAATTGGGAGCAGACATTCAAGTTTTTCGGAATGACACACTCACCACCAAAGAGATTGAACATCTGAGCCCTGATCGAATTTTGATTTCTCCAGGCCCGTGCACTCCCAATGAGGCAGGAATCTCCGTACAAGCCATTCAAGATTTTTCCGGGCGTCTGCCTCTCTTAGGCGTGTGTCTCGGCCATCAATCGTTAGCCTATGCATTCGGGGGGCAAATTGTCCGGGCCGATCGCCTTATGCACGGCAAAACCTCGATGGTGCACCATGACGGAAAAACCATTTATACGGGGCTGCCCAATCCGTTTGAAGCCACTCGGTACCATTCCTTAATCGTCAAGCGTGAGACCTTGCCTGCCGACTTTGAAGTGTCCGCCGAAACCGTGGAAGGTGAAATAATGGGCCTTCGACATACACCCACGGGAGCAGAAGGCGTCCAGTTTCATCCCGAATCGATTTTGACGACAGCGGGAATGGATCTCCTTCGAAACTTTTTGTCCCTCCCGCTGTTGGTTACACCCAGTCGTTAATGTGGCCAACTCGCAGTCTTTTTCAACAAAGGGATTCTGATGAGCGTCCTGAAAGACATCATTGCAAAAATTGCCGATCGAATTGATTTGACCGAAAAAGAAGCAGAAGGAGCCATGCATGCCATCATGCGTGGCGAAGCCACCGACGCTCAAATTGCAGCCTATTTGATGGGATTAAGGTTGAAAGGTGAGACAATTGAAGAAATTACCGGCTCCGTACGGGCCATGCGGGATCTCGCGATCCGTATTCCCATTAATGACCCTCAAATCGTCGATACCTGTGGAACTGGCGGGGATCAAAGCCACACATTTAATATTTCCACAGCCGCGGCCTTTGTACTGGCTGGTGCGAATATTACGGTGGCCAAACATGGGAATCGATCTGTCTCGTCCCGTTCCGGCAGCGCGGATGTCTTGTCGGCCCTCGGGGTCAATATCGAATTGCCTCCACAAAAAGTTGGAGACTGCATCAACGAAGTCGGGATAGGGTTTTTATTTGCTCCCCTCTATCATGGGGCCATGAAACATTGTGCCAAGCCACGAGCCGAACTAGGAATCCGCACTTTAATGAATATCATGGGGCCATTGTCTAATCCAGCTGGGGCCTCGATACAAGTTTTAGGGGTGTATGATGGGGCGTTGACTGAAAAACTCGCTCAAGTCCTTATTCGATTAGGGACTCAACATTGTTTTGTCTTGCACGGGATGGACGGATTAGATGAAATTTCAATAACGAGCCCAACAACGATTTCTGAGGGAAAAAAAGGACGCGTTCAGAGTTATGTGATTCGTCCGGAGGATTTTGGTCTTCAGCCTGTTGCTCCTAAAGACCTGTTAGGAGGAACCCCTCAAGACAATGCTCAGATCATTCGAGACATTCTCCGAGGCAGCTCAGGCCCAAAGCGGGATATCGTTTTGGTCAATGCAGCTCCTGCTTTTGTCGCCTGCAACAAAGCCACATCACTTAAGGAAGGGTTTGAAGAGGCGGGCCGAGTGCTAGATTCCGGAGCACCGTTTGAAAAACTGGAACAACTCATTTCCTATACCCAAGAACTGGCCAAATGATTCTCTCTCGCATCCTTGAACACAAAAAAGCGGAACTTCGAAGAAAACAGAGCCGAGGTTATTTGGCCGAGATGCAAGGGAGGATTTCTGAGTGCCCTCCCCCACTTGGCTTTCTCACTGCCTTGGAATCTAGCTCCTCGGCAACGGCTCCTGCCCTTATTGCGGAAGTGAAAAAAGCCTCACCTAGCCAAGGCTTGATGCGGCCGGAATTTCAAGATCAGTTTGAACCAGTGAAGATTGCCTCTCTCTACCGAGACCATGGCGCCAGTGCCCTTTCCGTGCTCACCGATCAAGAGTTTTTTCAGGGGTGTTTAGAGTATTTACACAATGTCAAAGAAGCGGTGGGTCTTCCTACCTTGAATAAAGAATTTATGATAGACGATATTCAATTTTTTGAAGCACGGGCCTATGGGGCAGATTGCGTGCTCTTGATTGTTGCCGCCTTAGATCGAATTCAGCTTGAAGATTTTTATAGTCTGGCAAAGGAGTTACGTCTGGATGTGCTTATTGAAACCCATGATGAACGGGAATTGGACATCGTGCTTGAACGCCTGCCTCAAGCCAGGTTGATTGGCATAAACAACCGGAATCTCAAAACCTTCTCCACGGACTTGGCCATTACCGAACGCCTCGCAACACGAATGCCTTCTGATAAACTCATTGTCAGTGAAAGCGGTATTCATGCACGAGATGATGTGTTGCGAGTGATGAAAGCCGGAGCGAAAGCCATGCTGATAGGGGAATCTCTCCTCCGAGCAGATTCCATTGAAGCGAAAATTCAGGAATTAGTAAAGCCTGAAGCATCCCTTAATGAGGAAGTCACGACTTCCCGATGGGTCTAAGCGCAGGTCCCCAAAGCAGCATGCTCCTTTTTAGGGAATCTCATTGACGGACATCTTAATCCTTCCCTTTTGTAAGGGGCGCATTTCCGAAGAAGGAAGGTGGGTGGGGTAGAGGCTGAGATAGGGCGAAAATACAAAAGCCGTTCAACCTCATTCGATTCTACCTACCCGACTTCTCTTTCTTCGGGAGAGATTTCTCTCAAAGAGAGAAATCCCCGTCCTTACAAAAGAGGGGTATTAAAGAATAATGACCTGAGATGCTCGACTCCCCTTTTTTCCGAAAGAGCAAGATTTTTCATTAGCTTAGCCATGCCTTTAATACCTTCATGCTCATGCCACCGAAAATAAAAATTTGCGGGATCACTAACCCGCAGGATGCTGATGCCGCCGTAGAGGCCGGAGCAGATGCCTTGGGATTTGTGTTTTATGCACAAAGTCCCCGCTGTGTCGAACCTGCTGTTGCTCAACGTATCATCACAAAGCTTCC
>JAZFZJ010000079.1:0-10355 GCA_036443915.1 Nitrospirales bacterium | reverse complement strand
ATTTCATAACTCGACCGTTGTAGGATCTAGATTTCACCCCATAGGAGAGCAGAAAACAGAGGAAGGCTTTCCTTCCCTTCGTATCGAAATGATCAACCAATAGCTAAAGTGGCAAAGGTCCTATCTGAAGTAGGAGCACAGCTCCCGGCAGGCCACATGAGTGTTGTGACCACCCGAGCTCACATTTATCCACGTATGGGAGTGAATGCACCGGTATTGGTCTGTGGAGTGGTGTGAGTTTCACTCTGAGCCTCTTTTTTGGCTCATTGGCTTTTGAAGAATCGGACTTAAAGAACGTGTGCGACGAAAGATTATGGAGTTGCTACTATCTGGAATTGTGGCCTAGGACGCCTTGCGTTGGAACGCCAGTCAAATTAGCGGTGTTGAGGCGGAGTAAAGTTCGTATACTCAAAAGTTACATCTCACCACTCGGCCAAAAACCTCTTCTATTTTCCCAGCGATCTTGAATGATCACTTTCCTGACTTTTGACGTAGGAACCTCGGCCGATCTCTGATCGCCACCATCCTGATGAGATCCCGTACGGAGAGAATTCCCACAATTTTACCATTTTCAGTCACGGGTAGGTGACGGATCCATTTTTCCGCCATGAGGTCACTGGCATCATACACCGTCCGATTAATATCAATGCCGATAATTGACTGCGTCATCACCCCATTTACTTGAATTTGTTTGGGGTCTTGGTTCTCAGCCAAGACCTTTTGGATGAGATCACGCTCCGTGAGAATCCCGGTTACTTCACCGGCTTGCCTGACCAACAACGCACCTATGTGTTTCTCTGCCATGCGTTGGGCGGCTTGGTGTACTGTTTCATCTCCATCAATGGTTTCAATGACTGTGCGCATGAGCACACTGAGTGGACGATAGACATTATCCAACTCCCGAATAGGACCAGACTCTCCATAGACGAAATACCTTACCAAATCACGGATAGAGATAAGTCCCACGATTTCTTCACCATCTGCAACACAAAGATGTCGTACGCCCTGTTGTTCCATGAAATGGCTGGCATCAAGCATAGACCGATTAGAAGGAATCGTTCGTAACACGCTCCCAATTAATGGGGCCATTGTTGTATGTAAATCGGGATGTTCGGATGCCATCACTTGGCGAACCAAATCAGTTTCTGACACAAGGCCCACAATGGGTGGGTGTTCAGGATCGGGGCCCTCTCCTTGAACGACCAGACAACCTATCCGTTCCTTGGTCATCTGGATGGCAGCATCCACGGCACTGGTTTCTTTGCTCACCACTTTAAAATCTCGTTGCATGAAATGCTCAATGGATGCAGGCAGGGTATTCATCTTTTCCCCTATCTTTCAGCAGACATTAAAAGAAATTTGCCACCTGACACTCGTAATTATTGTTGACCTGATGTCACACAACACATGGGCACACTTTGAAGGTGACAATATCCAACATCCATATACCGTAGCATGTACCGAAGGCAGTTGTTAAACACCGTGTAATTTTTAGAAAATAGAAACATTAGGCATACAACTATGTTGGCAAAACCAATGACCATCGGTCTAAAATCATAGCGGGTCTTTCCCCTTATCGCCCTTATAAAGAGTCCGTTGTTCGGCCCCTATAGTCAATTCATCAATTTTAGCTTACCAATTGATGCGATTCTCAATCTTAACCAACAACTTCAGTTCTCAAGAAAATCGAAGCTTGATTCAGGATATTAATGGATTCACTGTCTAGGAAACCATTGAAGCCAGAAAGATAACCCCCAAATGGTATTCCTGATTGGAAATCCCCCATGACCGAGGAGATTATTCTACAATGATTGATCACGGCCAGCACATAGGGATTTTACCGACTTTAGCCTATGGACCAGATGTTTCACACAACGCCTGGTCAGGTTTTCCGGTGACAAATCAATGGTAACGTTGGATTCTCAAGCCTTATTTGGGAAAGGGGCAAACCGAGAATGCTACCTGCACCCCGAAGAAAATGACAAATGCATTAAAATCCGATTTTCAAAAAATGATCAGAAAGATAAATTGGAACAATATTATTATGCTCGTCTTTCCAAGCGAAAGATTTCTTGGGAAATGCTTTCAAGGTCATATGGCACCGTGAAAACAGATCGAGGAACCGGATATGTTTTTGAACTTATACGAGATTACGATGGGAATATTTCAAAAACATTGCAATATTATTTGTCGAGGGAGGGCTCTAGGGAAATTAGTGTAGAAGCAGTGTGTCAAACGTTAACACGAATAAAGCAATATTTGCTGAACGAAAAAATCATTCTGACAAATATAAAAACGTATAATTTGGTTTATAAAAAAATCAGTCCTGACGAAGGACTATTAATCATCATTGATAATATTGGATACCACAACGCATATTTTCATTTGTGTGAATATGTGGAATGGTTTGCCATTTATCGAATTAGAAAAAAATGGAAAAATTTTCTTACCGATTTAGCTAGAGACTACAAACACCATGAAAAGTTTTATCAGGCGATTGTGCATATGAGTTGCAATCCTTAACCAGACTGAAATTTCATACATATTCAATGTAACGCCTATCCCCGTCCCACTAGCCCAACAACCATCCTATTAGTATAAAATTCAACTAATACATAACATATTTCCCTCTTTCCCTTGGTGGAAGATGGTTGGGGGGGGTCTTATCAGAAAATTAAAATACTATAATTTCCTTGAATCACATTAAGAGACGGGGTTGCCTTATGGAAATCCGCGGAGCGTCGCCCGACTTCTTGAAAATGAAAACTTTTCCCTTTTATTTCGGAACAACGTACTGGGACCCACGATATGCGAAAAGGACAGGGCCGGCCAGGCTGACTTTAATTCTCTGAACTGACTACAGATATCGCATGAATAGGCATCGGAATATTTATTGGGTATCGGCCATCACCCTGCTTGCCTTAGGAATACTTTGCCTTCCGAGCTGCACTTCGACTCCCCCACCATCCAGAATAGTGGTTGAAGAACCAACTCGGTTTGTCCGGCTTGAAGTCACAACCCGAGCCTCACAACAAAACCATAGCCATCCTTTACACATTCAGAAAGAAGAGCTCACGTATATCCTTGAAGCTTTTACTGTTAAACCGCGTTCAAATCTCTCGCAAGGCACCAAGTTTGGTTATATGGCAGTCCCCCAACTTCCCGAATCTTCACCAGCTTTTTCGAAACCCCATATCAGTTTTTTAGCTCAGCACCTCAGCCAAGCTTTGCAACGAGCGACACCTCTTGAAGAGGTGGTCTTTTATATGGAAGAGCCCCAGTCACAAGGCACTTTGCTTCTGACCTCTGGAGGAGCATTTTTTCAGGAGGGACAATTTCATTTTCTTGTAGCGAATTATCGCCTCCCGACAATAGGACAGGAGGAAGTTTTTAAGGCTCGCGCTAATCCATTAACCGTCCTCTCCGCTCCAGGGTATGATTTGATACCCGGACAACAAGGAAAATTACGGGCACAACCAGCGTGGAAAGCTCTTTTCACGGCACTGCCACAAGAGGCCATCATTTCGTATGAGAAAACCCCAATAGATTCTAAACTCAGGAAGTCCCTCGATGGTCAGCATTCAGACACTGATCTCTCAGGGCCCCTGTCACTTACTGAAAAGTTGCGGGAATTAGAAAAGATGAAAGTAGAGGGCTTGATTACTGCGCAAGAATTCCAAACCATGCGATCCAAGCTGTTGAGTTCGTATTAACGCACTAGCCTTTGAATGTGATGGCCTATCAGTATCTGGAAACACTCGTGGGACCTCCCTTCTCCCCTAATAAGGAAAAATGAGGCCGAACAAACGGTTGGACATAACAGGATAGTAATGATCAGGATCACGTGTTGACATCAAAGAATTTGACAAATCCGGTCAGGAAGCTGACGCCCTGTTCCAACCCGCCATTAAAATCTTGGACGAGGGGTACCTGCGAATAAAAGTACCAACTGGTACTGTCATTGAGATTCAGGGTGATCCCCGGGGTAAACAAGAGATTGGTCGAACCCGTATTGCGGACTGGACGTGTTCGGAGATTGTCATCCAGAACGGTTTCTCCAGACTGGCCAGGACCAATGCCTCCTGCTTGTTTCAACTTACTTCTAAAGCGGTCGTGCACATTGTAAATCCAGTTAACCTGTCCGGATAACATAATGGCAGGCGTCACACTATAACTCAGCCCCCCCGTGACGATGTGGGTGTCACCAAATTGATAGTCAAATTTATTTTTGAAGGTATGCCGATAGGTATACGAAAAAAATTGGTTCAACGTATGTGGGATGAGTTCATAGGCTTGATAAATGTGCCCCACTGCCCCATAGTCGCCCCGGCCGACTTGAAGCCAGGACTCTTGGACGCCCCCTTCGGAATTCCTGGCTTCAAAATCGCCTGTGGGAAAATCCACACCCACTCCGATGACAATAAGGCTGCGGAGGGTGGGAAGAAACCCATATTTTCCCATCAGTCTGATATCTCCAATACTTGACGTATCAAAGTTCTCAAACTCCCCTTCGCCTTCGTTAGGGCCAGAATCAGGCTCGACACCAACTTCAATCCGGTGGTCATGGTCACGAAAAACGACCGGAACGGTCAGTTGGAGCGTGAACTGATCGGTTACCCCATAATTCATATTGAGTTGGAGTTGTTGATTGATGGTTTCAAATTCCTGGTGTTCGTCAAGTATTTGTTCTTTTTTTTCGAGGTTGACGGCAGCAACCCGGTTATCAGGGCCTGTCTGTGGCACGTAACTATAGGAGAGATCGACGCGGAGGGTGCCTTTTGGTTGAACGCTCGGCTGATTTCCGACGTTCAGAAAACACGAGGCGGATCCACAACTGGCTTCGGCAAACGGAGATACCCCTACTAGGGCAACAAGCGGCACCATAAGAAGTGTCAATACAGTCAAGAAAATATAATGATTCGGTCTCATATGGCGCATTCCTTCATAACATATAAAGTCAATATGGCGGTTTTTAAACGTTTGCGGTCATAGAAGTCTGGCCAATTTTCTAGAGTTCATGGAAGCCCCCTACATATTTAACGCAACACACAAGGAGCCGATGACTCTCAGATTGACCGACAAACGTTCAGGAAATCGTTGTGAAAATGCTAGAGGGAAGGGGGACCGCGTGAGAGAGGACGAGTAACATAGAGGGAATGAAAAACAGGTGGTTCCGGTAGGATGATCCGATCAAGGTGTTGAAACACGGCAGGCAGAGATAGTCCAACGCTTTGGCCCATTTGCCCGGCACTACAAAACAATGTACACAACGGTGAGGCATGTGTCGTGCTGTCATGGTGCGTATGAGCCTGAAGATGGTCAATGGCATGATAATGTAACCATCCATTCACTGCCACAAAGCAGCAAAGCAACGCGCTGGCACCAATGGAAAAAAGCTTGTGCTTCATGAAGAAGGGGATGGTAGGGAGGAGATATCAACTTCCTGCAGCATAGGGTGGACGGTCTGTAAAATTGACTCCTCCGTCAAAAGTCCACCTTTGACTATCTTTTGGACATGCCCATTTTTATCTATGAAGATACTGACTGGAAGTCCCACCACACCATACATGTTAGCGACCTGATTGTCTGGATCCAAAAGAACCTCGAAAGTGTGTTGGTGCTCTTGTATGTGGTCACGAACTTTTTGGACATCTTCCAGTTCATTGATGGCCACCACCACAAACCCTTTTTCTCGTAGGGTGTTGTGGACAGTCTGCATGGCTGGCATTTCAGTCACACAGGGTTTACACCAGGTAGCCCAAAAGTTTAACAGCACCACCTTACCTCGATAGTGCTCAAGCGATCGTTTCGTTCCACTTAAACTGGTCAAGTGAAAGGCTGGAGCAGGACTCCCAATCAAGGGTGGTCGGCTAGCCATCCCCCACACCGAAGACAGCCCATGATCAAGGAAAATAAAAAGGACTAAGAGACAAATCCCTGTCAAACATTTAGCTTTCATTATTTACCTTGATTCACTTTCTACAAGTTTTCAAATTGTCTGATGCCCAGGACATTATACCTTTCCTGAAACAGAAAGTCTGTAAATTGTGTACAAAACAATAGAATTGTGGGCACATTTTGACCTTCCTAGTGGAGGTCAAGCCAGTCCCAGACCGATGGCAATTACTAAAGACCTTCCTGGGAAGGAGATTTTAGTTTTTTTACTATACCGTCTGATCAATCCCCTTGCTTCCCTCAATCCTCAAGCGCAAGACTTCCTTCCCAGCTATCTGGAGGGAGGTTGTTCGCAAACAAGAAACCTGTCAAAATGCTCACATTTCTGAAGGGGTAGATTCTCATGCCCCACGGGGTTGATCCCATGACTGCCCATATACGAAAAAAGCAACGCATGGTTCGAGGCTCATTCTTTCTCGCACTGGTCATCGTATTCGATTTCGGTGTATGGGCGCATCCATCTATCTCGTTGGGAGCAAACACTGTCAACTCTACCCCCAATGCCGCCCTTCAAGGTCCTGTTTTGCCACCCAGCTCCTCCGCTCTCGCTCAAGAGAGTGCCAATCTAATTGACGAAGACACTCATTCTGATCTAATTGACGAAGTTGACGAAGCTATTCCATTGCCTGAACGGTCTGGGGCTTCCACTCACACCCGAGATACTTCCCATCCCCCTGCCCTCATGGAATTGTTTAATTACCCCATAGCCGTATTCCGGGGTTCGTTGTATGGATATACCCCAGCCGACCGAGAACAGGCCAACGAAGCACGCCTCGATCGATATCTTGAAGAAGAATATTCTGGAGTGATCACCACCGACCAGCGGGCCGAAGGAATCATGATTCTCATTGATGGGAAAAATGCATTCATGTTGATTCCAGACGATGTGGATCCGTTTACGGGCCAGACTTTGGAAGAATACGTTGAAGAGGTGGTCACATTACTGGATATCGCACTCAAGGCCGCTAAAGAACAACACAGCACAGCCTATTTACTTCAAGCAACAGGCCTGAGCCTTTTGGCGACGTTCCTTTATGGCCTCCTCATTTGGGGCGTGAACTTTCTTCAGCATCGAGTCCGTCCACATATTCTGCGGTTAGAGCATACCTTTAACCAAAAAATGCGCCAACGCCGTTTTTTCATTTTGGGCCATCTAGGTTCCATATCTTTTTGGCTCATACGTGTGGTGTTTTGGGTATTGCTCCTGGGCTTAGCCTTTAAATGGCTGTCGTTTTGTTTGCAACAGTTCCCCTATACCCGGTATTGGGGCGATCAACTGAACGGTAAATTCCTGGCGTTTTTAGGAGAGGCCCTACGAGCCATAGTCGAAGCGCTTCCGGACCTGCTTATCATTGCGGCCATTGTGCTGGCAACACGAGGAATCGTGTGGTTAGCTGAGGCGTTTTTCGCCGGAGTGGAAAGCGGACGTGTCCACGTGGAATGGATGGACTTGGAGGCCGCACGCGCCACCAAACGGATCGTGATCGTGGTGATCTGGTTATTCGCCTTGGTCATGATTTTCCCCTATATACCTGGAAGCGATAGCAACGCCTTTAAGGGCGTAAGCATTTTTGTGGGTCTATTGGTGTCGCTGGGATCGGCTGGTGTGGTCGGTCAGTTTACCAGTGGATTGGTCCTGATGTATTCCCGTGCTTTGAAACCAGGAGAATATGTTCAAATCGGAGAGCACGAAGGTACCGTCGGGACATTGGGTTTCCTTTCCACTAAGATTCGCACAAAGAAAAACGAGGAAATTCATGTTCCCAATACGGTTATCTTAAGTACCACGGTGAAAAACTATACCAGACTCGCTAAAACGGCTGGGGTTCTTCTCTACACAACCGTCACCATTGGGTACAATACGCCCTGGCGCCAAGTCCACGCGATATTGATCGAAGCAGCCCAACGCACCGCCGGTCTCTTGAAGCAGCCTACCCCCTTTGTCCAGCAGACCGCGCTGTCTGATTTTTATATTGAATACCAACTGAATGCCAATATTGAAAAACCTGAGGAACGCCTACAGGTGTTAGCGAAGCTTCATGCCCATATTCAAGATGTCTTTCATGAGCAGGAGGTGCAAATCATGTCACCCCACTACGTCCTCGATCCTCCTAATCCTGTCGTTGCCCCACGGGAAAGCTGGGAGACCTTACCGTCCCCTCCTTCAAAAAAATCCTCCCCTCCATCTTAGGCCAACCAAGCCGTAATCGTATGGCTGAAATCGTGAAACAACGATTCCCATGAACATACAACGTAGATTCCCACGGCAGAGCCCGAGGTCTTCTGCTTTGCTGATAGTCCTCAGAAACCCGCTAAATGACTCATAAGTCCAAGATTTTTCACTCCCGGGAACCTGTGAACGCAACTTTATTCAGGATCGGCCATAGGGCTTATGGTCATTCAGAATTCATAAACCATACGACTTTCCTGGCAAGGTGTTCTTTCAATGACGTCAATGGCTAGAACCTTCCCACTGCCCCTGCCTATCCCAAAGCTCTCTTGAAAAAGATTTATCCCTAGCAAATTGTTCCCTAACACAGGCTTATTTGATAGCTGCGCGAGGAGCGGCTTTCTTGACGGCCTCAATCCCCTTTTTCATTCCTGGTTTTGCTGCATAGCCTTGGCTTGTCCCAATCACTTTCGTATTACGCGCCACAAGGACAAAATAGGCCTTGCCACTTTTTGCGGTCTTGGCTTGATAGCATGCGGAATCCGATGCATGACTCCTTACTGACGCAATGGCCCGACGAGCCGATGACCGTAACGTATATCCTTGACTGGAAAGAATGACCTCCCCGCCCCGTGCTTTTAAGCGAAAATAGAATTTCCCGTTTTTCCCTTTAAAGATTTCAAACATACTGGTGCTTTCTGCCATCATGGGCCTCCTTGTGGGTGGGTGAAATGTGAGGAACTAATCTAGATTTTTCTGCCGGTTGTATCACATAGAAAGGAACACGTCCACCATTTTTAGTTTTTATCCCTTTATGACGACCCCCAAGGGAATCCGTATTTCCCGGAAGGGTTATCCACCGCCATACCTGAAAGATACCGCAGTAAGGGAAATATTCCCATACGTTGGATAGAGAGATCTCTGCCTACAAGCCTGTTGTGTTCACTCAATGAAGTCTTACATTTCTAGGAGACATGAGCGGACTCATATTGTTTCAGTCTGTTTTATGAACATTCTAATCATTTTTGCCAAATGTTCCTTATTGAAGTATTTACCTATCTCACAGAGACCCCATTCGCAAGGATTTCGCTTGATTGCCGACAAGGAGAGTAGCCATGACGTCCTCCATTCATTTAGCCGATAAGGAGTATACACCATGACGGTAGCTGGATTAGAAACTCTTCAATTTTCCCCAAACTCCCACTCCGTGGCTGAGACACAGCCCGTTGCTCAGGTACAAAAGCAAGTCACTGCCTTGGAGCCAAGCCAAAATGACACCGAAAAAGCAAGACGGGAACCGGCCCGAGATGAGCCTTCACGTTCCCAAGATCACGTCACCTTGTCCAAAGAGGCCCAAATCCTTTCGGCTCACTCCTCTCAGCCGTCAAACAATAACACATTCCAACAGTCCCCATTGGACCGGTAACCCTCTTAGGCCCCTACTAACATTGGCATCCTCCTCAAAAAGGAGGTTTCCTTTTCCGCAGATCTCAGTACGATTTTACGTTTTGCCTGATGGTACCAGCTCAGTTTCATTATCGTCTCTCATACAATAGTTCACAGGCCTGCGCGTATCCTTGTATCCACCCTTCATGATAGGCCTGGTGCAAGGTCCGACGTACCTGTTCGATCTCAGTGGTCCCCCTGAAGGTACCTGGAACTTCGGAACATACCATTTCCACCGCAATATCCACTAAACGCTCACGCAGTTGCTTAAGTTCGTTCGTGACGAGTTCTTTTAAGCCTTCTTCCGCATACTTTGTCACCACCCTCTCCAGAAACGTGTCATAGCCTTGCACACGAATTACCTCTTCCCGAATCCGTTTTAATTCTTCTTTAATCCTCTCCGTATTTCTCATCATCACCCTAAATAGTTGTTTGCGAGACTCTTCCTGAAGCGTTCTCTCCATGCGCTGCATGACCTCCGCCGGAGAAACGGACTCTTCGGGCTCCTCCTCTGGTCTGGATACGGTGGGACCTACATGGCCTAAACGTAGTCGATCATAGGTCTTCCGAGCCTCAGAATCCCCCAGAATCTCATAGGCTGCATTGACTTCCCTGATTTTCTGTTCAGCCTGCCGGTTACCCTGATTCCGATCTGGATGATATTGGAGGGCTAGTTTTCGATAGGACTGTTTTATCTCTTCTTGCGTAGCTTGAAGAGAGACCTCAAGAACCGCATAATAATTCAGTACTGCCATTCGAGTAATTCCTTACGTCAGCAGAGCAA
>JAZFZJ010000078.1:0-23959 GCA_036443915.1 Nitrospirales bacterium | reverse complement strand
GGCCGATAGCTGTGTTCCACCAACAGGACCTCCGGAGGCGACCTACTTTCATCGATCATGACGGCCACGGCTCCCACCACCCAGCTTCTGGTCAGCAACCCCTTGAGGAATCCCGCCAGCCGAGCTGGGAACAGCCGCCAAATGAATAGGGAAACACGATGAAGATTGGGATGATGTTCAATGAATTGCGTGAGCCATGAGAACATCTCTGTCTACCCTCCATACGAACAGCTAAGCAAATGAGGAGCGCAGCTGTTTTGCCGCTGGAAGTTTACGCCAACTGTAATCGTGGCCAATAACATACTTTAAACAGTCATGCAAAATCAGCTCATGTAGGTCAACCTTTACTCCGTGTCCCTAGACATCTACGTAGTCAAAAAATCGGTCACCCTATTTAACTCCACTAACGGAGCATTTCAGATTTGGAGATCCTGGGAATGTTGAAAAAAGCCGCCAGCGGCGTTCTCGCCCTTTTGCCGTGCTCACGTACTCCGTGTACGCTCCGCGCGTCAAAAGGGCTGCGGCCTTGCTGGACGACTTTTTTGACCATTCCCGCTGGCTGCTGATATCGGTTCGGCTATGGACCTTTTGGTGCCATTTGAAAGAAATATTCAACAGGCCCTTTCTGGTTTCCCGCCAAGGACGGTGCTTGAAATGCCCAATATTTTTTAATCCATGAAGGTACAGGACAATTGCATTGCAAGACCATGTCAAACCTCATTCCGTATTTTAACTAAAATCTTGTGTTCAGTCGGGAAGGACAGAGAACTGTTTGATAGGGGGTTCCAAGGGGAGGGAGGGAGAATTCTTGTCGTCCCTTGTTCAAGGGCAGGGGTTGATGCCTCGCCTCTGGAGTGTATGTGTTGGGTCCCAACGCAGGTGGGGGCTTCAATTTATTTCGCTTGGAGGAAGCACCTGTAAGGTGTAGTTTTAAATAGATTAGATAGGGTACTAGGAATTACGGAAGAACGTTTGGGAGGGGAATCAAATTGGTCTTGCCCGATGGGCTTAAATGCGAAGGGGGTAGCCTTACCCAGATACGGGTTCTTCGATGGGAGAGGTTACTTGGGGAACAGGGGTTTCCTCGGTAATTGGTCCCTTTGCGGTATTTTCACTTCCCTTATACTGAAGGGCCAGTGTTGCCAGGAGTAACTTCATTTCTCCGGCAAGCACTGGGTAAAAAGCGACGTTCTTTTCTTTCTCGGGCTCTTTTACTTTATTTAAAAGTTTTTCTAATCTTTCTGCTCCTAAAGTTGTCGCACTTTCCTCAAGATCCAACAGGTCCTTGAGAAGTTCCTGAGTGATCTTCTCCCTCAGTTGCTCCTCCAACGGCGTGAGGCGGGTTCTCAATTGGTTGGCAAAGGCATGTGCTATTTCCTCGTAGGATTGTTCATCAATATCTAGACCCGCGCATATTTGGGCCTTGGTTCGAAGAAGGACTGGTTCATGCTCTAAGATCTCCTGAACTCGTTGAACCAGCTTGGCTGGATTAACGGGCTTTAGCATGTAATGATGGCATCCCAATGATGCAGCCTTTTTTATTTTGTCCGGTTCTGCGACGCCCGTGATTAAAATGACGGGGATATCATTCCATACAGATTGGGTTCGTATGTGTTCCAAGAGTTCCAATCCATCCATGTCCGGCATCATGAGATCTGTGATGACTAATTCAATCCCTGGAGTGGAATTTAAGTGGTCTAACCCCTGTTTCCCGTTTTGTACCAAAGTGGTTGAATACTTATGTTTTGTCAATGCCCGTTCTAGGAATTTTGCACTAACGGGATTGTCTTCAACGATCATTATGGACATAACAGGATCGGCCTCCTCCAGAATATCCCTTCCGGAATGAAAGGAAAAATGGGTCGCGTTACGTTCTGTTCGATTAGGAAGAAGAAATAATAATCTTCTATGAACACGAGGTCCTTAAACCCCACTTTCGGTAAGTTATGGGGAATATAGCGAACTTTGTCCTAATAAAAGGGGTTTCTTGTCAGTGTTTTCTTTGTCGGTATTTGGCTGGGAAGACCTTAATCTTTTTCTCCCTGCCCTAGCCGATCTTTTTTCAACATCCGACTTGCTATAGGCCTGCTGTTTGTTCCCAAATGAACCTTCGCTTAGGTTCAATAAACGAACCAAGCTGTTATGAAATTTATACTTAGGCTATTCTTACTATTTTTATGATCTCCTGTCTTCGTTCAAGCCACTTCCGGGTCGAATCAAAAACCAGCAGAGCCCACCCAGAAACGCAAGGCCGGCGGCGAGGCCGAGCGCAACCGGCCAGCCAAAGGTATCGGCTAGCAAAGGCGTCAGCGTTGGCGAGAGGGTACCCCCCAGGTTTGCGCCCGTGTTCATGATGCCTGATAGCGTGCCTGCATAGGGTTTAGATAAGTCGGTGGTGGAAGACCAAAACGGGCCGACGGTGAAGTAGAGCCATCCCGCCCCAAGCGAGAGAAACCCGATGGCGACATAGGCCGATTCCACATTGGCGCCAATGATGATGGAGAGCGCTGCGAGTATCATCCCCGTTGCTCCGACGCTTGCGCGTCCAAGATTGACGCCATATTTTTCTACGAGGCGATCGGTAACCCATCCACCCAATGGACAGAAGATTGTCATGGCAATGAAGGGCGCTGAGGCGAAGAAGGCGCCTTGGAGTATGGCAAAGCCTCGCTCATTGACGAGGTACAGATAGAACCAGGACATGTAGATATACGCGACGTACCCCAGGCAGGTGTAGCTGAGGGTGAGCCACCAGACAGTGGGGGTGCGGAGAATAGCTTTCCAGGGGACGTTACTGGATAGGTTATTGCCCCCCTTACCCCAACCCTCTCCCCTCGAGGGGAGAGGGGGCGTTTGGGTCTCGATATTCTTTCCTTCAATGAATTGAGCTTCGGCGTCGTTGACGTGGGGATGTTGTCGGGGATGGTCGGTGGCATACCAATACCAAATTAAGGCGATGACAATGCCTAATGCCCCTGCCAGATAGAAGGCAGTTTGCCAGCCATAATTCACCATGATCCACGCGGTAACTGGTGGAGTCAGGGCGGAGCCTATTCCGATGCCACCAATGGTGATGCCAATGCCCAACCCTCGTTCGTGTGGTGGATGCCAATTGGCCACAGCGCGATTGAAATTGGGCAAGGCGGCGGCTTCGCCCACTCCCATGAGAAATCGTACGACGATGAGAGAACCCATGATGCCAATCATATTGGCCAGTGGCAGCGTGGGGGCAACAGCCGTAAGTGCCGTAAAGATAGACCACCAAATCACGGCCAACGTGAGGACTCGGCGGGGTCCCCAGCGGTCACCCATCCACCCTCCTGGAATCTGGAAAAGGGCATAGCCCAAGACAAAAGCCGAGAAGATGGTGCCCATTTGGACTTCAGTGAGGCCGAGCGCCGGCATCATGTGGCGGGCGGTCACAGAAATATTCACCCGGTCGATATAGGTGATGATGCTAATGAGGAGTAAGAGAAACAGGATAGTCCAGCGGACTCGAGTCGGTTGGGTTGGGTGGGAAGGCGGGGGCAGGTGCATGGGGAACGAATGAAAAAATTGGCTCTGAACTCTGGAGCAGTCTACCTCCCTCGGCGTTTGTTTGCTGCGTCCCGTGAGGCGCCACCTTTGCTTACAAAGGAGGGGGATTTTGAATGGCGCCCGGAAGTGTTCTCTTGCGCGATGAAGGTTTTGGCGAGGCGGAATTCATCTTCAGGGGTCGTCACGAGCCCATCAAGCTTGGCAGCGAAAACACGGTCAAGTATGCGGCGATAGGCGGGACCTTTCACCAGGCCAAGGGATTCCAGATCATGACCCGTCAGACTCATGGAGGTGTGTTGCCAGGTGGTCAAGAATTCCCTGGTCCGTTCTAACGCTCGATGGGTGGTGGACTTGCTTTGGACTTTGGCCATGAGGAAGAGCACGATCTCTTTTGGCCAGGGGTGAAGGAGGGCATACGTTTCAGATGGGGCAAGATCTTTTTTGTTTAAGGTCCGTATCACAGCGGACTGGGCGAATAAAAATTCTCCTACTATTTTGATGGTCTTTTGTGGAAATCCCAATCGTTTCCAGGTTTTGAGGAGTTCGGTCTTACCCAATGATTCGAACCAGGCGATGGCATAGAGCAGCCATTGTTCAGTTCTTTCTTTCGCACTCTCCACATCATGCCAAGCCAAAATTTTCTCGATTGATTCAAAGAGCGTAGGGGCGGGTTCCTTCCATTGTAGTTTGGGATGAATAAACCGGAATAACTTGAATTGCCGTAGGCGCTGGATGCCCTTGGCTGGGGCGAGTTCTTTGAAAATATGAATGAGTTCATTCCCCAGGCGGGAGCCAGAGAGGCGATGAAACAAATCCATGGTCTCGGCCTGTTGGATGAAACACTGGGTTTCTTTGCTGATTTGAAAGCCAAATCGCTGTTCAAAGCGGATGGCTCGAAACACTCGAGTAGGATCTTCCACGAAACTCAGACTGTGCAGAACCCGAACGATTTTATCTTTGAGGTCTCGTCGTCCACCAAAGAAGTCAAGAAGTTCACCAGGCGTGTGGTTTAACCGGATGGCCAGGGCATTGATGGTAAAGTCCCGTCGATAGAGGTCCTTTTTGATGGAACTCCGTTCGACCGTTGGGAGAGCGGTGGGATATTCGTAATATTCGGTTCGTGCGGTGGCAATATCCAAATGATGTATTTGTGGAATAGCGAGGTTCTGGGGGAGTGCAAGCGACACGGTTCCAAATCGCTCATGAATGGTCCATTCGGCATTGAGGGTTTCTGCCAAAGTTTTGCCGAAGAGAATGCCGTCTCCTTCGATGACGACGTCAAGGTCGTAATTGGGATTGCCCATGAGCAAGTCTCGAACGAATCCGCCTACCAGAAACGCCTCCACCTTCTGATCATCAGCTAATTGTTCAATGGTGTCGAGGAGTCTCAGCAATGGCGGAGGCAATCGGTTTTTCAGTTGTCCTTTGAGATTTGGGGTCCGGGAGGTATTGAGAACTGGTGTAGTTGGGGAGGTTGTTTTTCCTAGGGAAGATGGGGACGGACGATCCTGGTGCATTGCTCGAAGCAAATCTGTCCGGCTAAAAATTCCTACGACGTGGTCTTGATCCAACACCGGCACCACCCGCTGATTTCGTTCAACCATGTGTTGTTGAACATCTTCGAAAGGCGTGGTGGGTGTGGCAAGAAACACATCGCGCTGCATGATGTGGTCAATAGGATGGGTGGCCAGTTTGTGATACAACGCTTTCTGCACCGCTTCTCGTGTGGTTACCCCCATGAATCGGCCTTTGGAATTGACCACCGGTAACGAAGTGACCTCGTATTGGGTCATGAGTTTTTCGGTGTTTTTTATCGATGTGCCCTGCTCCACGGTCTGAACTGGCGTCGTCATTAGGCCTCGAATGGGCAGCCAGGTTTTGGCTTGTTCTTGGAGAAGGGCCAGGATGCGTTGTTCCACTTCCACTAAGGTGAGTTTTTTAATACTAGCGGCAGCGGCCATGGTGTGCCCGCCGCCGCCAAGTGCCTGTGTGATGTGGTTCATGTCCATGTCAGGATGACGGCTTCGTCCTATCACCTGCACTTTGCCTTCCATAGCCACGGCGGCCACAATGGCATCAGCTCCATGTAATTGGGCAAGTTGTTGAACGACGGGTGCCAGTTCCTGTACATAGTCTGGCCAAGTGAGGGTAGTCAGGAGAACGCGTCGTTGTCCCAGGGTCAGGATTTGTGCAGATTGAAACAGTGCAGTGAATAATTCCAGTTGAGGGGGTGTCCATTGGCGACGGATATAATGTGTGACCTTGTTCAGATCGGCTCCAGATTGGACGAGGGTCGCTCCAATTTGTAAATCACGTGGGGTAGTATTGAGATACCCAAATTGGCCCGTTTCCTCATACAAGGCGATGGCAAACAACGTGGCTTCGGATGGTGTCCATGTGAGCCCACGTGCCTGCAGTTCTTCGCAGAGGAGGGTAATGGTGGCCCCCACTGGATCGAGTTTGAAATACTCTGCTCGGCTAACAAGGGAGTTGGTTCCCTCCATGGGGTGATGATCAAAGATATGAATTAAAAGTCCTTGATTTTTCAATACTTTTTCAAGTTGACCGAGACGGTTCTGGTGTTGGGCATCTACGATTATCAGCCTGGTAATGCGCGAGAACTCAAGATTTGAGAGAGAAATCAATGAAAGGGGATGCTCGGCCAGAAACGCCCGTTCCCTGGATTGGGCCCCGGACGGAAGAACCAAATGTGCCTCAGGGTAAAGTTTTCTTGCGGCCACCAGTGAAGCGATCCCATCGAAATCGGCCTCCAGGTGTGTGGTAATGATTTCCATAGGAGTCGCATTTTAGCAGGGATTATGAACGGTCGGAAGTTAGGGGACAGGGAAAGATTTTCGATGACGAAAATCTTTTGTTGATTGAGAGACCCTGACCATGGTAGATGGGGGCAACTCAGGATTTGATCCGTCACAGGCGGATTATTAATCGATTACACAACCAGGAGGGTGGCATATGGCTGCTAAGGCTAAGCCCAAGTTAAAGGCCAAGGCCCAATCTCATTCTAAGAAGAAGCTGACGACCACTCGATCGAAGGCTAAACCGAAGAAGTCTGAGAAGTCTCGACGATCACCGTCCACGCAGGGAAAATCCAAGAAGGCAAAGGTCGGCAGTAAGTCTAGAGGGAAGCCCAAAACGGCCACCAAAGCCGACTCACGATCCAAGACGACGTCAAAAAAGTCGGTGAAAGGGAAAGCGAAGAAGTTGACGAAATCTCAAAAGGTTGTCAAACCGAAAACTGTTGCCAAACGGACAAAGTCTGCTGTGGATAAGAAAAAAACATTGGTTGCCAGTACACGCTCAAAAGTCTCGGCTAAAGCCAAGAGTTTGAAGGGACAGTCGAAACGCTCCAAAATGGGTAAGACCGCTGCAAAGGGCACACATTCAAAAATTACCTCGACTGCCAAACGCAAAAGTGTGAAGGCCAAAAGTTCTAAATTGGTCAAAACGGCTAAAAAGTCAAGCCTGAAGAAGGCTCCTATAAAAAAAGCCAAAGAAGTAAGGGCTTCTAAAAACGAGGCCACGACCGCCAAAAAGGTAAGGGTGAAAAAAACGGCTACTCCATCAGAAGCGATGCCTGTTGCCTCTCCTTCGGTCGCGGTCGTTGGCAATGCGGTAGAAGAGACTCGTTCCTCGACTCCTATTGCCCACACTTTGCCGGAGGACATTGATGCAGAATTAGGCGTGGAAGTGGAAGAGGATGGCGGTATTCCACTTGATGCATTAACTACCGAACTTGAGGCTCCCGGTGATAACTTGGATGGGGATGATGTGGACGATGATTTTGCTGATGATAATTTCTCTGAGGACTCAGCCGATGAAGCTGATGAGGATTTGGATTTGACTGAAGACTTGTCGGAGGAACTAGGTCCACAAAAGTTCTTTCGGGATCCGGAAACGAATACTGGGGATGATGAGGAGGAAATCCCACGTTCCTGGTAAGGATTTGAGCAAATAATGGGCTCCTCTGGAGAAATGCACCACCCTTAATTTGAAGCTCAATTGCCCCAGACTGCTATTCCCCGCTAATCTTTGAGCGGAGTTCAGTTTTGCCATGTGCCAACAGAAGGAGGATTCATGTCAGACGAACGAGGATTGCCTCGCCTAGGGGACTCCGCACCGGACTTTTCTGCGGTGACGACCCAACAAATAGATTTCAATTTTAGTGTGTGGCAGGGACAAAATTGGGTGGTGTTCTTTTCACATCCGGCCGATTTTACTCCGGTGTGTACAACGGAATTAGTGGCGTTTGCACAAGTGAATGACCGGTTTCGGACACGGGGCGTGAAACTGCTTGGACTCAGTGTTGATAGTGTTCATGCGCATCTGGCGTGGATACGTAATATCCAAGAAAAAATGGGTGTGACGATTCCCTTTCCCATGATTGCGGATGCCGATATGAAGGTCGCCCGACTCTACGGGATGGTTCATCCCAATGCGAGTTCTACTGCGACCGTTCGTGCTGTGTTGATCATTGATCCCAAACGCGTCATTCGAGCGTTGGTCTATTACCCGCTTAATGCGGGGAGGAATGTGAATGAAATTCTTCGGCTGGCAACGGCCCTGCAAACGACGGATCGCTTCGCTTGCTCAACGCCAGCCAATTGGCAAGAAGGAGAGAAAGTCCTGGTTTCTCCACCGAAGACTGTCCAAGAGGTTGAACAATCTCTTAGCCAATCCGAATACGAACATCAAGATTTCTATTTAGCTATGAAAGATATTTCTCAACCCGAAAAAGTGGATGTTGCTAAACCTGCCGAAGAGGATGTTCCCATAGCCACTGAAGCGAAGGAGCCTACACTCACGGAAACTGATGGTGCCAAGCCTGAACAATCAGATATTGATCAACCTACCAAGACTGAATCGCCTACCTAACGTTTTAAAAATCCTGGTATAGGAAGGGGAGTTCTTAGGTCGGTTCTTGAATTCAATGAACCGCGCACCTCGTGAAAGTCAGATTGTCGGGTTATTCCCCGTGTGGTTCCGAGCGTGGGTAATCCCTTTTCTTAGTGATACTGTTGAAAAGCTTAATATTCCTACGACACCGGACACTCCTGACTAACTCGTTGCACTACCAAGAATCACAGAAGATGCTCAAAAGGGCCTGCTTTCTCCTCCGCCCAAGCGGAGCGCGCCATGATGCCCCATTCCTCAGGCAAAGCCGTGCATGGCACGGGTGTTACCCTGGATGCAACCACAGTTGGGTGGGCGAATTTACACACGTGGAGGGGAGCAGGATAAAGGGCCGAGAATATCGCGGGAGGATTTTTGTAACTTCCCCTGGGTCGGTCATGAAAGCACAGGTGAAATGCCTAATAATAATGGTTTGGGGGCTTACCCCTGTCGCCCTCCAAACAAGTATTGTGCTGTTGCTGATGGCTGCAGCACCCGTGGGGGTTCAGGCGTGTCGTCTTCTTGAGCCTCCAGCTGGCCAACAGAATACCCTGTGGGTTCACATTGAAGGGCCGTGCCTCCCAGAGGAGCGTCGGGCGTTTGCCGTGAAGGCTGCTGATGTGCTTCAGGCCTTGGAACAAGGCAAAAGCCTTGATTTACAGGGAGTGCTGGTGGTCGATGATTTGATGTTGGATCATTTGCCTGTTCAATCGGTCTCTGAAAGCTTTGGCATTCCTTCAGGTATTCGAGATCGTTTACAACAGCGGCGTCTTGAAAGGGTTCGTGTGATTACGGGTGAGATGCACATTCGAGAGGCCCTATTTGAAAAGGTTCTGGCGACGAATTTGGGGAGTGACCTTCTTATTATTTTAGGTGAAGTGGATCTGACGGGAACTGTCTTTCATCAATCCGTCGATTTCTCCAATATTGTGTTTGCCCGGCCGTTCATTTTTGCCAATGTGCAGGTGGAGTATGAGGGGTTCTTTATCGGGGCACAATTCGAACAGGCTGCGGATTTTTCTCACGTCATGTTTGGCACGCATTCCCGATTTCATAAGGCCGTGTTTCGTGATCGGGTGACGTTTTCTAATACAGATTTCAAAGGAGTTACGGAGTTCTTGGAAGTGGAATTTCAGCAAGCTACAGATTTTTCCCGAGTGCATTTTTTTAGTGGAACGGGGTTTTCCGGATCGGTGTTTCATGGGCCAGTGGACTTTTCAAAGGCCACTGCGGACAAAGAACTGTATTTTCGATTTGCCGAGTTTAAACAAACCGTCTCCTTTCGAGAGGCTCAATTTCATAACATCGTGGATTATACTAATGCTCGGTTTGATGGAGACCAGGACTTCTCTAAGGTTCAGTTTGCTGTCAAGCCTGAATTTTCTGGGAGTAACTTCTCCCTGGACGTGCCCACGTCATGGGATTGGGAGGACCAAAAGTCCCAATTGGTGATCTTATGTGGGCTAGTGGTTGTGGTGTTGATTTTTCTTTGGGCATCAAAGAGAAAACCTAAGGGGAAATCAGCTTGACCCACTATATTTTGATGGGGTGTTGCGGGTTCCCACAAAAGATGGTATATGTGGAAAATACGCTGCATTTTTCTCCCCCTGCAGAAAGGGTTTTTATTGGACTCTGCCCCCTCCCTGATCATCTCTGACCTCGAAGATGATGATGCCTATCAGGTCAAGCTTGAAGCCTTTACTGGCCCGATGGACCTACTTCTCCATTTGATTCGCAAACAAAAGATCCATATCTACGACATTCCCATTGCGCTGATTGCTCGGCAGTATTTGGAATATCTTTCGTTGATGAAAACCTTAAACTTGTCTCTGGCTGGGGATTTCCTCGTCATGGCGGCCACACTTTTGTATATTAAATCTCGGATGCTCCTTCCAAAGGAGGAAGTGGCTGAGTCCGAAGATGAGGAAGCACTTGACCCGCGAAGCGAATTGGTTCGCCAACTCGTTGAATATGAACGGTTTAAAGAGGCTGCAGGGAGTCTCGTTTCCCGAGAACACATTTGGCGTGAGTCTTTTGCCCGCGATCCTATTCCTGTGTGCATGAAATCCGAGGAAGAAGACGAAATCTCGACTGAGGATTTGCAGTTATATGATTTGCTTAGTGCACTACAAGATGTCCTTGATCGGTCACCGACTGATCAATATGTAGAATTTTCCAGGGAAACCTGGACGGTTCAAGAACGTATTCAATTGATTCTGGAACGACTGGAAGTTGAATCGACGGTACCGTTTGAAGGCCTGTTTGAGAAGCATTGGTCACGTCCGCTGATCATTGTCACATTTTTGGCTTTATTGGAATTGGTCAGGATGAATCTGGTTGGCTTGTTTCAAGCAGAATGGTTTGGGCCCATCCACGTTACACGGAGATTCTTGCCTGCTGACAATCTTGATTCTGGAGAGATTCTTCCTCAGTTAGAAATGTGAATGATGATCATGTGGGATAGGTTGTTCCAGGCCACATTGGGAGGGAGCCATGATTATACAAGAACAGACTAATGGACACCTCACGTCAGAAGTGTTGGAGACAGAACTTACCGGAGAACACAGTTTGCTTGATGTTTCAGCTAACGGGAATGGCATCAGTGAATCTCAGACCTCGGAATCGCTGAACCAGGAGGTTATCTTGGACCTGGATGAAATCCGGGCCACGTTGGAGGCATTGCTCTTTGTTTCACAGGACCCTCTGACCGTAGAGAAACTGACATCGGTGCTTGAAGGGGTTCCCAAAACAACCATTAAGATGGCGATGCAGGCTCTTCAAGTCGAGTATGATCAAGGTAGGCGGGGATTGCAAATCATGGAGGTGGCTGGTGGGTTTGTGATGGTGACTCGACCTGAGCAAAGTTCCTACATCAAACGTCTTGGCAAAACCAAAGCCTCTACGAAGCTTTCTCGGTCGGGCTTAGAGACTCTGGCCATTGTGAGCTACAAACAGCCGATCACACGAGGTGATATCGAAAAAATTCGAGGTGTCGAAACCTCTGGAGTTCTCCGTACGCTCCTGGATCAGAAGTTGATTCGAATTGTGGGGCGGCAACCGATTCCGGGTCGACCTATCTTGTATGGGACTGGCAAGCAGTTTCTTCAACGGTTCGGCCTACGCGACCTTCGAGATCTCCCTCCCTTGAAAGAATTGAAAGATTTAGGTACCCCCGAACATCTCTCGCTTGCACTTCCCTTTGATACTGAAGACGGCAAGGGAGAACCCCGCGTTACTGATCTTTCTGCCTAAGCCGGGTTAAGACCTCGGGTCTTGGGGTTCTTGACTTGTTGCTCTCCTATCTTCTCTCCTACAATAGGCCTTTCCTCTGGTTTTTTTTGAGGCGGTCTTTTGAATCATTCAAAGGTTACCCGATAAAGCATTTCCATCTGATCGCTCTAGCTATTTTCATTCATGAGACATCAAGAGGATGAGGGAGTGTTCAAAAGTGTCTGCCGTCTCACCAGCCAACCCCAGGTGTCTTAAGACGCGCTATTCCTTGGGCAAAACCGCAGGGGCTTTGGGTTGCGGAACGTACAGGGGAGTCCGTGAGCACGGCAAAGGGGTGAGAACATCGCTGGGGGCCAACATTTCCTGATTCCCAGAGATCGATTCCTATGCCATTACTACTCCCTGAAAAAAAAACATCCATTGGGTTGGATTTAGCCAAGCTGTTGCGCCCAGAACAGGTGCGGTGGGACTGGGCGACACTGAAGGCCTATTCCGTGGATGCCAGTATCTACAAGATTGTTCCCCAGGCTGTGGTTCTCCCTGAAACAGAAGCGGATATTGATGCCGTAGTCGAGTATGCGAAGCGGGTTGGGGTGCCCCTGACTCCTCGGGCGGCCGGAACGAATTTAACCGGCTCGGCCATTGGTTCCGGGATCATCATGGATTGTTCCCGGATGAATCGGATCTTGGAAGTGAATGGGGAAGAGCAATGGGCACGTGTGCAACCTGGGCTGGTCCTAGCCGAATTGAATAAGCAGCTGGCTTCTCAAGGGTTGATGTATGGGCCAGATCCTTCCAGTGGAGATATGTGTAAATTAGGCGGCATGTTGGCCAATAACTCGTCTGGGCCCCATACCCTTCGATATGGTTCCGTCAAAGACAATGTGTACAGTCTCCGTGTTCGGCTTCTCGAGGGGGGGTGGCTTGACGCACAACCCGTATCTGTAGGAGGAAAGGTTCATAAGTCTCTAATAGATCAATATCCTTCCTTGCGTGCCGTTTGGACCATGCTTCTGCAGGATGGGGCGGTCATTCGGAGCAAGCGTCCCACAGTGAGTAAAAATAGTTCTGGCTACAACTTATTTGACTTAGTGGAGCAGTTGGAGCAAAGGGTCTTTGACGTCCCCAAGCTTTTTATCGGAAGCGAGGGGACTCTTGGCATGATGAGTGAAGCCAAGGTGAGCTTGGTGAAACGGCCTCACCGTACAGTGACCGGTCTGATTCATTTTCGAAATCTTGAGGGAATGGGCGACGCCGTCCCGCATTTGTTGGAATTAAAGCCTAATGCGCTGGAGGTTATGGATGGCAATACGTTGGATCTTATCGGACGAGGCTCCTACGGAATTCCTCCCGATTCGGCTGCCACCCTGCTCATTGAATTCGATGAGGATGAAGAAATGGATCGTCGTGGGCAATTGGAGGCGATGTGTCGCGGGTTCCCACTGACGGGGAGCCTGACGCTCGCTTCCGACCCGGCCGAACAAGCGCAACTGTGGAAAGTTCGCAAGGCGTTGTATCCGACGCTCTATCGGTTTGATCCTCGGAAAAAGCCCATCAATTTTGTGGATGATGTGGTTGTACCAGCCTCCCGGACAGGAGAATTGATTCGGTATTTAGAAGAGTATTTTGGACGACAGACAGTTCCGGTCGCTATTTTTGGACATGTGGGGAATGGTAATGCCCATATCGTGCCGCTTCTCGACCTTCAAAATACAACGGATGTCGCCAAAATGGTGGCAGCGCATCGAGACATTCATCAGATAGTTTTGGACCGATTTAATGGCTCCGTTTGTGGGGAACATGGGGATGGGCGGGTACGAGCTGAAATGGTTCGGCTTATGTACGGGGAGGAAGTCTATCAAATGTTCGTCCGGGTGAAGCAAGCGTTCGACCCTCGTGGACTCATGAATCCTGGGGTAAAAATTAGCCAGGTGTCTTTTACCGAACATATCGATTACGAACGAATGGGGAAACCTTGCGCGACTTGTGCTAAATGTAATTCCGTGTGTCCGGTCTATGATGTGTTTCAGTCTGAAGATATGAGTGCACGGGGGTGGTTTGAGATTGTGACGGCAGCCGATTATCAATACCTGGATTCCAAACGGGTGGTGGATGCCTGCTTAAATTGCAAATCCTGTCGCACGGTGTGTCCGGCAGATGTGGATGTGGCGGATTTGATTCTCCAGCGGCGAGCCGAGCATCCCAATCGCTTGGCTGGGTGGATATTTGCGCTACATGCGCGTCCCAGCCTCTTTCATCCCTTCTTGAAACTATTGGCGTGGACACAAGGACTGTGGGATCGTCCAGCTTTTCGAGCTGTTATGGAAAAAACCACTCGTCCATTGTTGCGAGGTTTGGCTAGTACCGCGAAAATCCCTAAGGATATGGTACTTCCCAAATTAGCTAAGCGGTTTTTGCGAGATCGCTATGCTGATCTCAGTCATCCCGATCACGTGCGGCAGTCGCAGGTCGCGTATTTTCATGGCTGTGCGGCCAATTATTTTGATGATGGGGTAGGTGATGCCATGATGGGCCTCTTTCAAGATCATGGTGTGAAGGTTGCGCTTCCCTATCAGCGATGTTCGGGAACCCCGATTGAAACCTATGGATTACGTGATTTGGTAAAAGACGGAGCACGCGAAAATTTGGCGAGCTTAGCCAAATTTGAGACGGTGGTGACGAGTTGTGCCTCATGTACCTTAAGTCTGAAAGACTATACTCGGCTGTTTCGTGGGGAGCCGGAAGAAGCCTTAGCACTGGACCTGCAAAAACGAGTGAAACATATTTCAGAATTTCTGGTTGAAAAGGAAGTGGGGACTGAGAATAGAAACCTTCCGACGTCATCGGGTAAAAGAGCACGCCCAAAAGTGACATACCATTCTTCGTGTCATCTTCGCGCCGCCGGGGTATCTCAGGCCCCACGGGCATTGCTTGCCTCCTTGGTTGGTATGGAATTCGTTGAAATGCAGGACGCTGACCGATGTGCTGGTGGTGCAGGGACGTATATGGTGAAAAACTATGATGTTTCTCAGGATATTTTTCAGCGAAAGAAACAGGCGATTGAGGAAAGTGGGGCACAGGTGGTGGCTACGAGTTGCCCTGCATGCATGATTCAGTTAAAGAATGGGCTTCGTGGTACGGCAGAGGTGAAACATCTTGCGCAGGTCATGTATGAGGCGTCTCAAGCTAAGCTATAGGCAGGATAAAATGAAGCGCCTTCCTTTTTGTGAGGAGAGTGTAAGAGGAGAGCCCAGAATTTCAATCATTTTGGTATGAGGAAAAACAAATGGTGAAAGTCTTGATTTTTGGCCATGCCCTTCGGGAGGCTGTGGAAGACCCTGAAGTTGAAATTACGCTGGAGGAAGAAACGTCGCTTCGTCAATTACTGGAAGATCACCCGGATCAATTCCAAGGGTTGATGCCTTTTTTAGAAACGCATCAACTGATGCTGACCATTAATCAGAAAATTTCCATCTTGGAATCCAAAGTGAATAATGGGGATACGGTCAAGATTACCCATCAGGGTGGTGAGCAGCATGCGGATGGAGCCATGTGGCATAATCCATAATCCTGAACGGATTTGAGGTGGTGAGTTTGTCTCTAAGAATTGGATAAGTTTTTTGAGGAAAGGCAAATTGATTGTTACGTGGCCTCTTGGGAAGCCAGTTTTGATTCTTCGTCACATTTTTTGCAACGTAGAACCACTCCCAAAAATTTCTGGCGACCTTCCAACGAAAGAACCCATGGGCGCTGGCTGAGTGGAGGATCATGGCGAACATGCTGCCCGTGTCCACAAGCCAAATCTGCGACCCAATCCCCATATTCATCTTGGTGGAAGCCAATAATGGGTTGGTCCATCGTTCGTAGGGAGTAGTGGGCAGGGTGGAGGAGGGTAATTTTTTGAAAACTTCTTTGAATAAATCGGTCACCCGAGCGGCAGAAACGGTCGGAATCCTTTGCGTCTCTTTGGCGAGCCTGTAAAACGATCCGTTAATATTTTTCCCCACCCCATTGTTATCCAAATCCAAGGCAGGGTCTTTTAGGAAGGGGAACGCTGTAAGAGTTCCCACTAGGGATTTTTATTGCCCGGTGGCCATGACTTGGTTCATGGCGTTTGACACTTCTGGTTTAATTTAGCGAGAACCCCCTGCCTGGAAAGGCGAGGGTATCCATAAACGGGTGTGAGTTGGTCACGGGTTTTTGCGTTGAAAAGTCCTGTCGCGGCTGTTTCCCCACCAATGCAAGGTGAAATGTGGGCAACGTAGGATCTCTTCCAACATGATAGGGATTCAAGAAAAGTGAGAAGGTAATAACTTCCAGAAAGAGGGATAGAGACAAAAACACAGAAATTCATCACCTCTAATCCGAAAAGGGGCCCACAAGGAAGAGGGGAGATCTGCGGCCTGGGATTATCCTGGGGAGGATAGACTAGAAAAAATAGTAGTCATGGTATCCTCAGGGTGCAAATTCCGGCTCATCCTTGTGGGTGTTCCAAAAGCCAATTTAGACTTGGTCTGCCGCAAGGTTAAGCCACTGGGCTACAGCTCAGTCCTGACCCTTTGCTTTTAGAGGCGGCCAATGGTCTTGATAACAAAGGCCGTGTTTTTTTCTTCATGGCTTCCCGTTGTGGATTTAGACGATTTTCCAAAATAACGGGATCAATGACTTCACCACATTGGAGGCATCGTTGGGTCAATATTTCCATTCCCCCAGCATCATAATTCACATTCATACACCAATGTGAAACCATGAAGCCTCCACATCGTAGGCAAGTATCTGATTCTAGATCTTTTAATTGCAAAGCTGTTGGGTACTTTATTGCCTCGATTGGTGTAGGCTTTGCTTGTTGTTTTGTTCCACCAGACGTTTTTTTTTGTATTCCGTAAGTTCCCATCTTCCAATCCCCTTATGACTGTATCTAAATTGTAATCCTCTACTGATACTTCTTAGATATAGCTTTTTGTTCTTAAGTCAAGATTAACCCAATATTAAAAAATCCTCATAATTAGGGGTATTGTAAGTTATAGAACTATAAAAATTTAAAAAAATCAAGCTAAAATACGCAGAAATATCAACTAAAAGAGAACAAGATACCTACGAGGGGTTTTTTAAGAAATCCAGGGAATCAAAGAAATTAGGAAAAAAATCTTTAGGAATGAGGTGAAATCGAGATAATTATTGAGCGAATCATTTTTTTGGCCTATGGAAAAAATTTTGGGCGGATGAAAAAAACTCTGGTCGGCCACTCCTGTGCTGTGGAATGCTAGGGCCATCGAAAGTGCACAATCGTGGTCTTTTCTTGGGAGATCGTGATGGTTTTCTTGATTGTGGTTCCGTTGGTATTTGTGCCACTTATGGCGTATGTTCCTGTAGGTAAATCTACAAAAAGCCATGGCCCTTGGACTTCCTCACCGGGGATGGTGAGGAGGTGCTTCCCCTCAATTTCGGAAATACCAACGGTTATGCCAGCTAGGAAGGCCCGTTTTCCTTGAACAAAAATTAACTTTAGGGGATAAGAGGGGTATGTCAGGCTCCGCTCTTCTTTTCCTAATCCGCCACTAAAGTAGTGGACCGAATTTTGTTCGTAAACAGGAAATCTCAGAATTTTGGGAATTTTCCCTCCCTCTAGAGGGAGTTCTAAAACTGTTGATATGTGGCCGGGCGCCTGATTAATTTGGGCCCAGGAGGAGATTGGCTGGGCAACTGAGAAGAGGCTCATGGACATGGCGAGAGGTAGCCAACATCCACAAAACCCAATCCAATGGTTGTGGTGGCGGAAGCGTCTCTTTGGGGTCAATGGGGTGCTATTGGCTTCTCTTCTCATGGTCTGTCCTCTCCTTACGGATTGTGCGATTCGGCGGGTATTCATGAAAAGACCATCCTTAAGAGGCAGTCAAGTTTGGTTAAGAATAACGTAAAAATTTAAATGGTCAAGGCCCCTCAACCAGGAATTCTGAAGGAAGGTGCCCAAACCACAGAGAAAGATTTTGAAAGGCAATACTAATGGTACGTGAGTGAGTCACATTTTATCATCATCTCCGGGCGACGGGGGGAGATTGTCATCTGCGGGGTCGATGCTAGAGGGCAGTCTTGGCCTGTGTTCCACTGGCTGGAGCTCAGGAACATCTTTTCTCGTATGCACACCGAATTCTTTGAACTTTCTGGCTGTGGGCAATATCCGATTTTCCAAAGAAGCTACTGTGGCGTTATAGGATTCCACGGTACGGCTCAACATGTGCCCGACTTTAGAGAAGTGTTCCGCCATCGTACTCATTCGGTCGGCCAATTCTTGCCCAAGGGTACTTATCCGTTGAGCCCCTTCCGCAACCTGCTCTTGGCGCCAGCCATATGCGATGGCTCGTAGCAATGCTATGAAGGTGGTGGGGGTGGCAATGACCACTTTTTTGTTCAACGCCGCTTCCACCAGTGATGGGTCACGCTCGGCTGCCGCGGCTAAGAAGGAATCATTGGGAATGAATAATACGACAAATTCTGGGGCGGCTGGAAATTGGTCCCAATACTCTTTGGAAGCCAACTGGTTGACATGAGATTGCACTTGTCCAGCATGGCGGGTCATGGCGGCTTCCCGAGCGGCCTCTGACTGGGCTTCCAGGCTCTCTAAAAATGCACTGAGTGGGACTTTAGAATCAACCACAACCTCTCGCCCTGCAGGGAGTTTGACAATCATATCGGGACGCAATCGGCCTGTTTCGGTCGTGATACTCTTTTGTTCATAGAAATCGCAATTAGCCGACATGCCTGCCAGTTCCGCAGTTCTGCGGAGAGTAATTTCCCCCCATCGTCCTCGTACCTGGGGAGATCGTAGGGCGTTAACGAGCTTAGAGGTTTCAGTTTGGAGTGTGGACTGGGCTGAAGCCAATTGTCGCAACTGTTCGCCGACCGCGCTGAACTCCCGGAGGCGTTTGTTTTCTAACTCTTTGGTTTCTTGTTGATAGGTTCGAAGGGATTCCGTGAGGGGGACGAGCAAGGTTTCTATGGAGGTTTGACGTTGAGCCAAGTCAACGCAAGCTTCCTCTTTGAGCGCTTTAAATTTTTCTTCGGCCAAGGTCAGAAATCCCTGATTGTTTCCAGCCAAGGCTTCAGCGGCTAAAGACCGAAAGGTATCCGAAAGGGCAAGCTTGGCCTCATTCAACGTAGCTTTTTGGGTCTCGATGTGCTGGTGCATATCGGCTAAGTGTGTTTCTGCTGAAACCTTAGCCATTTCCATGGCACGAAATTCATTGCGGAGATGTTCGTGGGCGTGGTGAAGGGCGGCTAATTGGTTGCGAAATTCCTTTTCTTGGGCTTGAGATGTGGTGAGTTGAATTTCGGTTTTACGCAGGGCCGCCATTCCACGACTTTGATGAAGGAGGGAACTCAGGATCCACGCGAGTCCTCCTCCAACCAATGCACTGGTTAAAATGATCCAGAGAAACTGAGTATCTTCGAAAGTCATGAGTAACAAGATATCAACACTGCAGACGGGAAATCACGAAGGTCCTATAGACTGACAAAATTCGCCGTTCATTTCAACTATTGGCGCAAGAACGATGAGAGGGGCAGCAGGTATTCAATGAAAAGGCTGGTTATGGGGCCTTTATCATTGGCTGTCGTGGTATGGTCATGAGTTAGCCTTAGAGGCACCCTTAGATACAAAGTTGGGAGAATCCGTATGGAAAAAAATTTCGAAGGGCCCTTTGGTATTTCATCCTGGCCTTTTGGGTGATTCCGACCCTGCTGTTTGCAGGAATCTGGTTTTGGCTTCTACGCAAACTTGGCCAAAGGGCGGGCGGCAGTTTTATGCGTCTTGGCAAATTGAAGGCCAAGGTCTATATGAAAAATGATATTCCTACCAGAATGATCGATGTGGCTGGTGTTGAAGAAGGGACGGAGGAATTATTGGAGGTTGTGGAATTCTTGCGCACGCCAGAAAAATTTACCCGCATCGGAGGGAAAATACCCAAGGGAGTGTTACTTGTCGGTCCTCCGGGGACGGGAAAAACCTTATTGGCCAAAGCCATTGCGGGTGAAGCGGGGGTCCCATTTTTCTCGATTAGTGGGTCTGAGTTTGTCGAAATATTTGTTGGTGTTGGAGCAGCGCCAGTGGGGGATTTATTTCAACAAGCACAAATAAAAGCCCCTTGTATTATTTTTATCGATGAACTTGATGCCTTAGGCAAGGCTAGGGGAACCGGTCCAATGCTGCAAGAAGAGCGAGAGCAAATGCTGCCCGTGTTGTTGAGGGCGGCAGAAAAATTGTTGACGGATGAGGTGATGACAGGGGAGGAGTTACAGGTTCTGTTTCATCAAGAGCACGTAGAACCAGTCTCACATTAAAACGGAAATTTCAACGCTTTAGTGTCCCACCTGATGCTCTTGAGCTTCATGGGTCACCTGGATATCGATAACACGTCCTTCTCGCTCCAATGCCCGAGTCCCAAAGCGATAGTTTGGTAACATGGTAGTGTGGGCCATGCGGCGATCCTTTGGTTCCTGAAAGGTCATGCGGGTTTTGAGAGTTTCATTGGCGAGGACAACGATTTGCATCTCCAAAAACCCTGCCATCCCTGGATGCCAAGCGACCAAGTGATAGACGCCTTCGGGGACATTTGAAAGGCTAAAATTCCCTTCTTCATCTGTCACCGCGTAATAGGGGTTCCTCACGGCTAATCCCCAGGTTTGCATAAACGGATGAAACCCACATTCCAAGAAAAAGATACGACGACCTTGAGAAAAGTGGATGGTATCAATCATGGCTTCCCCGGGCTTGTGCTGATGGTCCTTTAACAAATCTTTGGGATGGAATGGGTTCAGTCGGAGGGGACGATGTAACATGACCTTGGTCCCGAAGGGAGCGGTTTCATAAATCTGTACATCATGGATGATGGGATCCATATTCACGATATGAATAGGTTGCTGGTCTTTGACCACCATAATCCAGGGGGAAAACACACAATCAATCACTTTCACGCGTGCAGCAGTATCTTGGGGAAAGGGCTTTCCTGCCTGGATCCCTTCTAAAAACACCACGGCGTTCTTGAGCCCTCCGTCAGAGGCAACCTGAAACTCATCTAGCAGACGCCAACCGGTTCCCGTGGAAATTCTGCCGCAAAACTCGGTGTCGTTACTGGTCACAAGGCTAAATGCGAGGGGTGGAGGTTCTTTCCCTGCTAATAGAACTTTCCCTGTGATCGTGGCTCCGTTGGCAACGGGGATTTCCTCATAGGCGAAAGTTGGTGTAACGAGTGTGCAACTGAGCCCTAAGATCATCAACAAGGGCACAAATTTCATGGATCTATCCTTTGGTAAATCTTAGTATTTCAAACAGAGAAACAATTCTAAGGAATCCCTCAGCAACATTTCCAGTCCCTGGGACGACACTCCCACCCGCCAATCATAGATTGGAGTGCATTCTGAGATCTTATGGCATTTACCTAAATGATGTAGTTTTTCAGGGAAACACATGGAAACTTGACTGAATACAAATTAGCAAAGAAAGTGCCATGTACTCCAATAAAACAGCTTTCCTAGAAATTCTTGGGTAGTTTTCCCCAATACAACCCCATTCCGTCCTACTAACGCGGCAAACTGCTACAGCATTGATTGTTATTCTGTTGCAAAAGAGGGCACATAGGATAATTATGATAGCAAATCCAATTCTAGCTGGACGTTTTAACCTTACGAGCAAAGCTTATCCAAAGTTAAAACAATTATTAGCGGTAGGAGGTCCAGACAATCTGCCGGAATCTGTTACCTTCCTCTTTTCCTATCAGTCGTTCGGGGAATTGTTATATATATTTATTTAACCCTAGGTAAAATATCCTATTGTCAAAAAACTCGAACTCACTGTTTTCCGACGATTTACCTCAACGCCTCAGCACTTCCTTCCCACTTGTCTCGTCCCACTCCAATCCCCGATACTCCACACCAAAAGGAACGTCATCATCAGGGAAAAGGCAATGAGGTCCTGAGGCCGCTGGCGAGCCGAGAAGCCTTGGGGACTACATCAATTCGTACTCGCGAAAGACTGGGTGGACTGTTAATATTCCACTCGGGAGGCCGCATGAGGTTTTGACCATACAGGCTTGGGAATCCCACCGCCAAAGGCCTGCTTTTGCGTGGGTGGTGCTGCAAGTGAGGCGGTGAAGCCTTAGGTTCCCGTGCGGTCTCAAGCGAGGAAGTAGAAAAGGAGTCACCCAATTAAAAGGCTCAAGTCAAGGAACCTTGCTCCGTCTATACCAGCCGAAATACTAATTGTCCCACCTTCCAGGGAAAGGAGACGTTATGCAACAGCCACATCATGCTCCATTGGAAAAAGAGGCATCTTTAGACCGTGATCTCGAGCGGTTGCGAGAGCAGCTTAACACCCTCAAGTCTTTCCTGGTGAGACAACCCTTACGCACAACCTTGATGGACTTCGACTGGGAGACAGAAGAAATAATCCAAGAGGTGTTGGGGAGTTCTTCTCCAATGATGGTTACCTATGACTATGCCTCAATCGGGGAGGCAGCAGGGATGATCAATTTGCCGGAGGAGGCGCCGGAAGGTGTCACGCACGCCACGGAACGGGAAACCCTAAGGCAACGCCAACGAGTACTAGAAATTTGCATTGGAGATCTTGAAACTCGCCGGGCGGCCCTGGCCAGGGGGGAACGCATCAAAACCTCGCCTGGACCTCGAGTAACCGATTACATGTCAACAACGGTGCACTCCATTTATGTGGACGCGACACTGCGGGAAGCGGCACTTCTGTTACAAACACAGAAGATCGGCTCGCTGCTGGTCAAGGGAGTGGAGCACTTTATTGGGAGCATTACCGAGACTGAATTGACCCTAGAGGTTGTTGCAGGGGGAGTGGACTCTTGCACGACAAGGGTGAAGACTTGTATGCGCGAACCCATCATCACCATTGAAAGTAATGATCCCCTCGTCGAGGCCGTCCGACTCATGAAAGAGAAGGCAACCCGTCATTTGGCAGTGGAGGAAAAGGGAGAGATTGTGGGTGTCATCTCGGCTTCGGATATTTTGCGTTGTTATTCTGGAGTTGCATAAACCTACCTTTTTATGGGTATGGTCAACTTAGGCCAAATTGGGCTTAAGTTGACCATACGGATTTCAGCTATCACTGAGCCCACGTATAACGCATTCGTGGTCAGGGGTGTTTCTCTTCAAAGAGGGCGTCAATAATTGGGAAGTCGGGGACTAACCCTCCTTCGTATTGGGAGGAAATAGCGTGGAGAGTTTTTTGAAGCCTTCGCAGGTCAGAAATTTTCTTTTTGACATCCTCGAGATGTTGCTCCGTCACAGCCTTCACTTTCTGACACGTGTAGCGTTTGCCGTCAACCAGCTGTAAAAGGGTACGAATCTCGTCAACCGAAAACCCCAGTTCCCGGCTGCGCCGGAAAAATACCAACCGTTTTATTTGTTCTTTGTCATACAGTCGGTGTCCGCCTTCACTACGCGGAGGTTTTGGTAAAATCCCAATACGCTCGTAATACCGAATGGTTTCAATATGACAGCCCGTCTGCTTGGACAATCCCCCAATAGTGACCATTTGCGCCTTCCCGAAAAACTCTCTTGCATCTGTAGTCACTACAGGGTTTATCATAGGTTGGACACATGGGGAAATCTAGTCTGTCAAGCCAATGCCAAGAATAGAATCTTGTCAATCTAGGGATTGGGTAAGTGATTCCCGCACTTATGCACTCGCATGGGGCTTGCCTGGCGTTATCTTGATCGTTGGGATTTTTCTGGACCCATTGACCAGAACCGTGATGTGGGCTGGAGCCCTTTTGTGGAAAAGTGTTGCATGCTTTGCCAACGCCGCTCGGTGTGGACGGACCCATTGTTATTTTACGGGTCCCTTTTTCGTACTCCTGGCGTTCGTGACGATACTCCATGGATTCCAAGTCGTGAGCTTGGGGGTGAACGGTTGGATGTGGTTAGGCCTGGGAATCGTAGGCGGAACCGGTTTCTTGTGGGTTGTCACGGAACGGGCCTGGGGAAAGTTTTTCCCTGCGAAGTCTTGATCTGAGAATGTCCTAACGAGTTGTTATACGAAACATGAAAGGAGACCATGCATAAGAACTCAGACACTGAAGCCATCAACATATCCGAGGAACCCGTATTCCAAGAAAGTGAAGGAACCAAAAATGTGACAAAGCCAGCCTCCATTGCATCTATTGGTGGGATTATCGCGGCGTTTCTCGCATCTCTGTGCTGTATTGGTCCTGTGCTGTTTGCTGCGCTTGGGGTCGGAGTGGGAGCCACAGGCATATTG
>JAZFZJ010000077.1:0-9142 GCA_036443915.1 Nitrospirales bacterium | reverse complement strand
GGACCGGCATGCGCCCTGGGGAAATCAAAGCCCTCACATGGGCGGCGTTTGATCGGGAAACGTGGACGATCCGGCTACCCGCACACTCCGCGAAGATTCGGGAAGGGCGGATGCTGGCCCTCGAAGGGGAACTGCGTGCAATTATTGAACGACGGCTGCGGGTCCGACGATTAGATTCATCCCTCATCTTCCACCGAGATGGGAAGCCGGTGGGGGATTTCCGAAAAGTGTGGAAACGGGCCTGTCTAAAAGCTGGGGTGGAGAAGATGATTCTGTATGATCTACGTCGGACGGCCATCCGGAACATGGTGCGAGCGGGGGTGGACCCCGATGTGGTGATGAAAATTAGCGGGCACAAAACGCGGAGCGTGTTTAGCCGATACAACATTATTTCTGATACAGATATTCGGGAAGCCGTGCTCAAAACACATCACTATGTGTCCACCCTCCCCAAGCAGAGGAAGATTCAATCGATGAGTTAGGTATGGACAGCGGGGTAGAGCGGAACGTGAGAACACGGACAAAACACGGACAAACGGCGAAAAGGGCAACTCCGTGATTAATTCAACCCTTTTGAAAGAAAAGAGAAAAAGTGGGGTGAGTGACGGGAATTGAACCCGCGACCTCCGGATCCACAATCCGGCGCTCTAACCAACTGAGCTACACCCACCACCAACCATGTGCCATGTAGGGGTTAAAAGGAAGGATTAAATCTTATCAGAGGCCTCGAAGGGTCGCAAGCAATTCTGATGCATGCCATGGTCACTGTGGCTAAACCCGTCACCTCGCCTGGTCACGCCAAAGACGGGTCTCCCAATTTTGCGCTCCTTTTTCCCTGTCTTACCTTGCTTTGGGGCTTTCCCCTCACTCACCCCTCTCTCCCAGGGCCGAGGAAACGTTGAAATGTCTTAATTGATTGAAGGTTAAACCTTCATACCATATCTTGTACCGTACTTGTACCTTTTCAGTTGACCGAATTTGAGAAACTGTGGTAGGTATAAATTCCAGAATATTTTTAGGAGGGCTAGATGGCTAATCGGCATAAATCAGCAATTAAAGCAGCTCGCCAAACTTTGAAGCGGCAAGAACGGAACCGGTCCATCCTACGCCGAGTCAAAACCTTTATGAAAAAGGTGCATGAGGCCGTCCAGGACAAAAAAAGTGACGTAGCCCAAACCTCGTTGCGGGAGGCGACTTCCGAACTGCATAAGGCCGCGACCAAAGGGACCCTCCACCGTAAAACCGCTTCCCGTTGGGTTTCCCGCCTCACCAATCGCGTCAACGCGATCTAAACTGTTCCGATAACCAGAAGTCTAACTGACCTCATACCCTTTTGTGAGTGTTGGGCTGCCTCCCAGCTGTGTTTCGCAGCGGGTGGACGTTCATGGATTGACAGAGTTGGATGACCAGCTCATCTAACACATGTTTGGGGTGTGCAGCTCGCCCGCCTTTGAGTGCTGAATCAGCTTGAGCAAATAAGTCCCATGCCCGGCGAAGGTGTACTTCCTTCCACCGCTGCACCTGTTGCACAAATTCTCGTGCTCGAAATGGCGGGATGCCCGCTTGCCGTGCCGCCTGAGCCTGATCTTGTCCTTCTGCCAGTAGAGCTTTCGTTTTCCAAATCCTCCGCATCTGCCACAGAAAGGCTCCCAACATCCGCAAGGGAGCTTCGCCGGTTTCTAAATTCTTCGCCACAATGTCCAACGCTCGTCCAGAGTCTCCCTGTGCCACGGCTTGAGACCAATCAAACACCGAGATCCCCGGCGGCTTTCCTCGAACCATCTCCACATCTTGCACCCGAACACGCTGGCCATCTGGCATAAACGCGGCCAACTTTTCCAATTCGCCCAGAGTCGCATATAACCCCTCGGCTGCCTGTTCCTTTAACAGTTCCAAGGCTCCGCTTTCTAATGATAAGCCCAATTCACGAGCCCGCTGCACCACCCAGCCGGCCCGTTGGTTCTCAAACAGCGGGGAACACTCCACGACGACAGCCCGTTTTTTCAACTCCTGAACCCATTTCGTTCGCCCGTCTAATTTGGCTGCAGCCAAGACCAAGGTCGTGGAGTCATACGGAGCCTTGAAATAGGGAATAAGGCGCTCGCCATCTCCGGCTGACAGTTTATCCGCCCATTTCACAAGAAGAAGCCGGTGCGAAGAAAAAAATGACACTTCCTCCGCAATCGCCAAAATCTCTGAAGCATCGGATTCGTCGCCATACAGCACGTCAGAGCTAAACATCTGGGAGGAATCATTTGTTTCGGCACCTTCAAGGGAGGTGGATGTACCCGCGCCTTGCCAGGCCTGACGAAACAGGGTCAAAGCGTGATCTCGAAAATAGGGCTCTTCCCCAATGACGAAATAGAGAGGAGCCAGGCCTTGTCGGGAAAGCTGACTTTGGAGTTCATGAATTTTCACAACTTATTGCGATGGAGTGAAGGGGAAATCAAGACAGAACAATCAATGCTCAATTCAAGAAAGATCTGGAGGGCAAGAGATCTTCAAATGGTTCCAAAAGTCAGGAGGATTCCCTTCCTTTCAAGGAAGGAGCCGGATTGTCTTTCTTCTCCCCAACCTGGAACTTGCCTCTATCCCGCGCAATCAAAAAGCCATCCGCCAAATCCACCGCCAAGAGGAGGCCCGCCTGCTCAATCGCACGATCTTGTAACGCGCGATTGAATTGCAACCCGGTCTGCTGAACACCGGTGGACGTGGCTCCTACATAAAATTCTGCGGTGCTCGTGCCCGTTTGAGACCAGCGGACTTTCCCGGTTTCACGGTCTTTGACCTTAACAGCAACTTTGACCTGGACACGGCTTTCCTGTGTATCGGTTGGCGTAAAAGCCAAAGAAGGATACGTCACCGAAATGATGGTACCTTCCAATACAAAGTCTGCGGAGGGATCATCATCGACAAGGGTCACCCCACCTCCCGCCTTGAACGCTCGGCGAATAATGCGTGTGTATTTAAATTCTAAGGCTGGCTCAAACGTATTGTTCTTGAGCGTATGAACTGCCAAGCGCACCGGCGGACCTTCTTGGAGGCGACCTTCACTTCCACCAATAACGGGTCCTGGCCCTTCGACCGTAAATTGGTACCCACACCCCATTCCGTTTAAGCACAACACCATCCCACACCCTCCCGCCAGCACCCGCAACCATGAAAATTTCCCGTTCTCTCTGTCTGGCTTAACAAACAAAATTCACCAACTTTTGCTCAACGTAAATAATTTTGTGTGGTGTTTTGCCCTGCAACCATTCCGCCAACTTGGGATCGGCCTGCGCTGAAGCGATAATTTCTTCTTTGGTTGATCCCGTTGGAACCAGAATTTTACTGCGAAGCTTTCCATTGACCTGCAGGGGAATCGTCCATTCGGCCGTGGCGAGCAAGGCCAGATCAAATTCCGGCCAACGCTGTTGGCCAATGCTGGGTTGTTTCCCCAAGGTTTCCCAAAGTTCCTCGGCCACATGTGGGGCAAAGGGGGCAAGCAACAACAGTAAGGTTTCCACTGCCGACTGCCAGCCGGCTCGTTCAAAAATCGTCAGCGTATCAGCCGGATGGTCTTTCCAAAGTTTATACAGCTCATTCACAAATTCCATCAACGCCGCAATGGCCGTGTTGAATTGTCCCCCCCGTTCCAGATCGGTGGTCACTTTTTGAATGGTCTGATGCGTGGCCCGTTGCAATTGCGTAAGAAGAGAAGACTCCTTCGAATTGGGGCTCACCTGTTCACCCCTAACGACCGGCAACAGATCCTGTACCAACCGCCACACCCGGTTGAGAAACCGAGAGCAGCCTTCCACCCCGGTATCACTCCATTCCAAATCTTTTTCAGGGGGGGCCGCAAATAAGGAGAACAATCGCGCCGTGTCGGCACCGTACCGATCACATAAGTCTTCAGGGGAAGCAACATTCTTTTTGGATTTGGACATCTTCTCCGTCCGGCCCGTCACAATGGTCTTCCCGCAATGCACGCACACACGCTGACCGTCATGTTTTTTGGTTTCAGCGGGCAACACCCATCGATGCTCATCACACCAATAGGTCTCCTTCGTCACCATGCCCTGCGTCAATAAAAAGATGAAGGGCTCATCCGCTGTCGTGAGGCCCAAGTCTCGCAAGACTTTGGTAAAAAACCGCGCATACAGCAAATGCAACACCGCATGCTCAATACCTCCGACATAGAGGTCCACCGCCATCCAATGTTGAGCCGCTTGGGGGTTCACCGGGTGCGCCGTGTCTTGGGGAGAACAATAGCGAAGAAAATACCAGGATGAATCCACGAAGGTGTCCATGGTATCCGTTTCTCGCCGAGCCATACCTCCACACGTGGGACAGGTCGCTTTGGAAAAAGAAAGAGATTCTTTCAGCGGCGACCCACCCTTTCCGGTAAAAGGCACATCATCGGGCAAGACTACTGGCAAGTCACCTTCCGGCACTGGGACAATCCCGCAATGATCGCAATACAACATCGGAATGGGCGTGCCCCAATACCGTTGCCGGGAAATTCCCCAATCGCGCAATCGGAAGTTAATGGTTCGTTGCCCCCATCCCTGCGTTTCAACATATTCGCCGATGGCGCTTTTCGCATCAGCCACGGACAAGCCAGAAAACTTTCCGGAGTTAACCAACACCCCAGCCTGCACCTGCTCTTCATAGGCCCCTTCCAAGGCATCGGGAAGCAACCTGCCCTCCGGGTCTTGAATCACCAAGCGAATGGGAAGGTCATATTTTTTGGCAAATTCAAAATCTCGTTGATCATGCGCGGGCACGGCCATAATGGCGCCCGTGCCATATTCATACAGCACAAAATTGGCCACCCAAATCGGAATACGGTCTTGGGTAAAGGGATTCACAGCAAAGGCACCAGTGAACACTCCTTCTTTTTCCTGGTCCGCCCCCGTGCGAGTGGCTTTATCCAATCGACACACTCGTGCCACAAATTCACGAACCGCGGCGGCTTGAGGCCTTCCGGCTATCAGCTGTTCCACCAGCGGCGACTCTGGAGCCAGACTCATAAACGTCGCCCCGTGGATCGTATCGGGACGCGTCGTGAAAATTCGAATGGCATGCAGATCAAGGCAAGAATCGGTCAAGGGAAAATCTACTTCTACGCCTTCGCTCCGACCTATCCAATGCCGCTGCACGGCCAATACCCGAGCGGGCCAACTCGTCAATTGATCACATCCCTCTAACAATTCTTGGGCATAATCGGTAATCCGGAAAAACCATTGCTCCAATGCTTTTTGAATGACCACGGAATCGCATCGCCAACAGATGCCTCCCTCTTGCCCTTCTTGCGCCAACACCTGTTCATTGGCCAACACGGTTTCACAAGACGGGCACCAATTCACCGCGGAGTACTTTCGATAGGCCAAACCCCGCTCCACCATCTTCAAGAAGATCCATTGATTCCAACGATAGTAGTCCGGCTGCGAGGTATTCACCTGCCGATCCCAATCATAGGAAAGCCCCATCCGCTGGAGTTGGCCTTTCATGTAGGCCACATTCTCTTGGGTCCAAGCACTGGGATGGATACCTTTTTCAATGGCCGCATTTTCGGCAGGTAACCCAAACGCATCCCATCCCATCGGATGCAAGACGTTAAAGCCTCGCATGGTTTTGTACCGGGCCACCACATCGCCAATGGCGTACACCCGCACATGGCCCATATGAATGCGTCCCGAAGGATACGGAAACATCTCCAAGCAATAATATTTGGGCTTGGTGGAGTCTTCCTGGACGTGGAACGTCCCGGATTGCTCCCAATAGGCCTGCCATTTGGCTTCGACCGTCAGATGATCGTATGCAGGCGCCATACTTACTTCCTTATGAGAGGACCAAATCTTTCTCGTACAATTGACCGTGGGGGGAAAAACGATTGGCCTTATTTTCCTTATTAATTGAAAACTTTTAGGCACTCATAGAAATAACGGTTCAAGAGTCCCCCTCGCCCCCTGGGGGTTGAAGGTAGATTGCATGACCGATGGATATCACGGTCAGGAATCTAGCATAGAGGGAACCACCCGACAAGCAAGCCGCCAGGAGAGTAGAAGCATGACCGATTCGGGTGAAAAAATAGGGAGTGAGAGGGATAGGGAGAAAAATTAGAAGTGAGAAAGGAGAAGGGTTAGGAACGTTCGGAGGCCTTACGGGGCCTGACTGTCAAAGGATCTGGAGGACGAGCAGTCGATCCAGAAATAGCACTGAGGATCTCTGGATGTTCTTGCTGCTGTTGACGATGGCTCTCAATAATCGGATCAATAATTTCCCCACACATGAGGCACCGCCAGCCAGGCATCCAAATTTCGCCACTCGTGGCCATATCCACAAAATGATCGACAATCATCGTACCGTGACAACGCGGGCATTCCATCAGTTTCTCCTCAATCAACGAGTGGTGTTGATATCCATCGGCGGAGAAACCAAAGACCTTTAATATCATTTTCAAAAAGACAAAATAGACTTTTTTCCAAGAAACATTCAGTAACTTGACACCATACACGAAGAAAGATAGCTCGCTTGTTTTCCTCATCTTATAAAACCTGAGACAATCGACCCCAATTCGTTTGAAGGACAAACAGAGGTGCTAATTCCTCGGAACCAAGCAACTCGCGAAGGGTAAAGAAGACTTATTATTCCCCAAATGACACTGTGACCCTCACCCTAGCCCTTCGTCCCTCTTCGGAACGAAGCCCTGACAGGGAGAGGGAATATTAATTGGTACCGTTGGAAGCTTTGCGTTTGGGGGAACGGAGCTCTTGAGGAGGAATGATGGCTTGGCTGCGGAGTTTGCGATGGTAGGTGATGGCGAAGCGATGAGCTTCGTCTCGAATGGTTTGAACGAGTCGTGTAGCCTGAGATTTGGTGGGCAGGATTATCGGAGTGCGTTTTCCCGGCAGAAAGATGCGTTCGTCTTTTTCCCCTTTGGCTTTGGCGAGACCACAGATGGACACATGAGTCAGACCAACGACGGCCAACGCGTCCATGGCTGCCCCTAGTTGCCCGATTCCCCCATCAATAATAATCACGTCTGGGATAGGCAGGACTTTTCCTGATTTGGTGGCCAACGACCCGCCATATCGGCGATTGACGACTTCGTACATGCTGGCAAAATCATTGGCTCCTTCGACCGTTTTGATGCGGAACCGTCGATAGTCAGACTTTTTCATCTGCCCCTGTTCCCAGGCAACCATGGAGGCCACGGAATTTGTGCCCATGGTATTGGAGATATCGAAACATTCAATGCGATCAGGGACCTCCGCAAGTCCCAACAAGCCTTGAAGCTCCTCCACGGCCTGGCTGGATTCTGTTTGGCTCCGAAGATGTTCCTTCAGAGCCACCGTGGCGTTTTCTTGCGCCAGTTGCCGCAATTGATATTTGGCTCCACGTTCGGGAACCAATAGTCGGACGGCTTCGCCTTTTTTTGCCGATAACCATCGCTGGATGAGCAGGTGATCGTCACAGATGAACGGAAGCAAGACTTCCTTCGGAGGAATGATCGCTTTGACATAAAACTGTTCAAGCGTCGATCGGACCAGTTCTTCATCGGAACTTTCCTGGGCGTTGGCCCAGAAAAAATCTCGACGGCCAATCAATAGGCCGCCTCGTACAAACAGCATTTGCACATCCACGGCCCCACCTGCCCTGGCCAATCCCACCACGTCTTGATCCACTGTCCCGATTTGTGTGACCCGTTGTTTTTCTAAGGTGCGTTCGACTTTGGCGATTCGATCACGAAGGCGAGCGGCTTCTTCAAACTCTTCCGATTCGGCGGCGCGCTGCATCGCAGAACGGAGGGATTCAAGCAGTTCCTTATCTCGTCCTTCTAAAAACCACCGCACCTGTTTGACGATATGATGATACTCCTCCTTGCTTTGATTGCCCGTGCAGGGAGCCATGCAGCGCTGAATTTCAAATTCCAGGCAGGCTCGATCAGCCGTCCCATCAATGTCGATTTTGCACGTGGCGAGGGGAAAGACCCGACGGATGACCTTCAAGGTTTCTCGCATGGCTCCCGTCGGCACATACGGTCCAAAATAAAGGGCCTTATCCTTTTTGACTTGACGGACGATGGAGAGTCTCGGAAAATCTTCGTGAATAGGCAACCGGAGATAGGGATATTGTTTGTCGTCTCGCAAGACCACGTTATAGCGCGGGCGATGCCGCTTGATCAGATTGCTTTCTAAAATCAGCGCTTCCAACTCCGAATGGGTGACGATCGTTTCCACGTCCACAACCTGAGCCACTAAGACACGAGTTTTGGGGGTGAGGTCGGAGCCTTTTTGAAAATACGACCGCACCCGGTCTGCCAGAACGGCAGCTTTCCCGATATAGATAATATCCTCCCGTTCATTTTTAAAGAGATACACTCCTGGGCGTTTGGGAAGATTTCCCAATTTGTCAGTCAACCGTTTCTGTTGCTCAGCCTGGCTTGGCCCCGATACGAACGCGGTTTTTTTCATGCGTTAGGCACCCCTTCTCACACGATCCCCACTCCGGCTAGTCGTTGAATCAACTCAATTTCATACCCATCTGGTGCATCGATGAAAATAAACCGGCTGCCCGAAGACGTTTGTGTAGGGCCATCTGTGATGGGAACGCCTTTGGTTTGTAAATCTTGAATCGTGCGGTCCAAATCTTCTACCTCAAACGCCAGGTGCACGAGGTCTTCCTGGACCTTTACCGGTCCACTTGTGGGAAAGCTACAGAGTTCAATCAGCTCTTCGCTATTGGGCACCGCCAAGAACGCGAGATGTGAACCACGGGGTGAGACTTTCTGCTCGACCACTTCTAGTCCTAAGATCTCCCGATAAAAGGCGAGGGTCTGTTCCATATCACTCACGCGCATTCGAGTATGCAGGAGTTTTTTGACTCGCATGCTGTCTCCTTTCCAAAAAAACTTTTTTCCTGTATTCTTACCTGTAATATTAAGGGAATAGATATTTCAGTATTGTACACCTACACGTAGATCATACCGCAGCGACCCATTTGCTTGTCCTCATCCTCTCTATTTTTCTATTGTCGCCCGTTGATGTCTGGTGAGCAACTTTGCTAACTTTTGACGCTTCTCGTAAACTTTCCCAACACCCCCGCCCCATTTCCGTTCTCAAGGAGGAGACGTGATACCGTTTTTTGCTCG
>JAZFZJ010000076.1:0-10439 GCA_036443915.1 Nitrospirales bacterium | reverse complement strand
CCGACATACTTTTTACACCTGCGAAAATGGAGAATCTTTTCTTGCGGTTCATCCGAAGGTCGGGCAAGTTTTTTATTGGAACACCAAGTACTATTAATCCGGCAATATTAGACCATACATCCTATGCGGCATACGCAATCCTAGGATGGTTGAAGTACTTTTTCACCCTGTCCGGTAACTTCTGCAATGTTTTCATGTGAGCGCGCACCTTTTTCGTGAGACCATCTGTATCTCGAGCCCGTAAGCGTGAATGCACCCCTGCCTTCAGATGGCCATTCAAATATTCGTCAGGATTTAATTCCGGGGCATAGACCGGGAGAAAAACGAGTTCGATTTTCTCCGTATAATCTTGCAGCCACGCCTTGACCACTCGGGTATGATGGACGCGCAGATTGTCCAAAATCAGAAAGATCTTCCTCTCCGTATCCTTGATCAGGTGCTTCAGGAATTTCGTCAACATCTTCGCGTTCATAGTGTCCTTATAAAGGCAATGTCAATTTAATTCGCTTTTGGCAGACTGGCGTGAAAAAAAACAAACACCCAGCGACCAACGTCACCGTTTTCCCTCTGAAATTATTAGCCACGCCGCGTGGCTCTACCCTCGTTTCTACCTCAGTTTCCGTGAAGTCCAAGAGCTACTCGCCGAACGAGGCATCACCGTCCCCTACGAAACCGTTCGTCAATTGTGCCAGAAGAATGGGCCTACCTACGCATGAAAACTCAAGAAACAACAAGGGCGCTTAGGGGATACCTGGCCTATCGACGAGGTGTTTGTCACCATTCAAGGTGAACGTCACTATCTGTGGCGTGCCGTGGACCAAGACGGCGATGTCATTGATATTCTCGTGCAACGAGGTCGTAACAAAAAAGCGGCGGAACGCTTCTTTCGCCGCTTACTCAAAGGCCACGGTGGTGAACCGCGATGTTTGGTCACCGACAACCTGCGAAGCTTGGTACCACGTCCTTGCTGAACGATGACTGACTCGCAGCCTGTTTTTTTCCGCGGGGCGATGTCAGCTTCTCATACCGAGCTGCATCAGTCACCTATCAGGATCAAGCCCAGCGAAGCGGGTTCTTGCGAATCCGCCTCCCGTCTCTGGCACATCGTGCCCCAGGAAACCCTCGGTACCCTGTTGCGTCCATGGGTGGAGATCACAGATTTCGTAGTTACCGAGAGGCTCCAATTCCAGTGTGGCTCACAAAAGATTTTTCCCTGGATCCGGATTGATCCTCCTTCACTTCAAGAAAAAGCATGTGCTCCTTCGTATCGGACATGGCAACCACACACTCAGTGTTTTGAACCTGTTCCACTGCCGATCGATGAACAAATTCCCTGTTTACGGTTCTCTGAAAGGTCTCCGCCCATTTCGTTCAAACGGAATGGGCAGCAGATCTTTGAGGCGGTAGGAGGTAATCCGTCCTTTCCCAGACACCACAATCCTGAGCTTGGGGGCAAATTCCCATAGCAGTTGGCGGCAGGTCCCACAGGGCAACATGGTTTCCGAGCCTTCGCACACAATGCCGAGGGCCACAAATTCTCGGGCTCCTTCAGAAAGGGCCTTAAATAACGCGACCCGTTCTGCACACAGTCCAAGGTACACGGGACTTTCAATGTTGCAGCCTGTAAAGACTCTCTGGTTATGGGTTAACAGTGCGGCCCCGACTCGAAAGTTTGAAGATGGGGCAATGGCGTGAGAAAAGGCCTTTTGGGCCCTGTTGAGTAACTTCGGGGCATACGATTTTATGGAAACCGTGCCCTTTGGGGTACAAGGCAAAGATCGATTCCTCATAGTAGTCCTCTGTCAATTGGTTTAGGGTTGGACACGGATATCTCGGACCACCTGCCCTGGTTTTCCAAAGGGGCCTCTGGATTCTCCGTTCAGGCGAACGACTACCCCGGCCGCATTTCCGAGTGTTAACAAAAATTGTTTTTTAGCTTTCCACGTGACGCGTTGTCCAGGTTGTAAAAGGGCCTCATGGGGTGCTTGTTGGTCGGACTGGACGACGACCCAGGTTAGCTGTGTGGCCTCGATTTCAAGAACTTGAGATTCGTCAGACTCTGCTTCGCCTTCAGGAGGTACGGGAGGTTCAGGGGTGCGCGGGATGGTGGTAGGTGGAAGGATAGGCTTGCGTTGAGGTGTAGCTGGGATACCGGCTGATGAAGAGGGGGCCGGTGCCGTTTTGAGAGGTTGTATGGGTGGGATACCGGTAGGTTGAATGGGAGAGGGGGCTTCGGATTCTTGGCTTGATTGGATAGGTAAGGTTGCCGTTGATTGAGAGGGAGGGAGGGGCTTTTTCTGTTGTTCAGGCAACCAAAGCCAGAGGGACACAGCCACGATCACAAAAAGAATCACCACGAGTTTCCAATTGAATGTCCGGCGATGAGCTGTTTCCAACGTAATTTGAACAAGGCGCTGTTCCTCTTGGTTTTGCTCGTAGAAGTTGCCAGAACTTTCCAGAAAGCGTTGGAGGACTTCCTCTTCATCGAGTCCCAAGGATCGGGAATAGGACCGCACGAATCCTTTAACAAACACCTTAGCCGGGAGGCTTCCGAAATCTTCTGTTTCAAGGGCATGGAGGTGTTGTTCTTGGATACGAGTCTGTGAGGCGATCTGTTCCAAGGACAAGCCTTGTTTTTCACGTGCTTGCTTGAGGTATTCGCCAAAGGGTTTCATAGGATTACCTAAAAGGGATGTGGCCTTTCTGGTGGTTCAGGGAGGAGTGAGGCGAGCGGGCCAGAGGTTTCATTTGACCTAGGGGCGTGGAATAGGTTGCTAGGATCTATGATAAATCTTCAAAATGGGTTAAATGTTTAAACGATTTATATCGCTCATCAATGTCTTCTCGTGTTAAACGTTTCAGGCGATCAAGGCTAAATTCTTCGACATTAAAGGACGCCATGACACTGCCGAAAATAATGGCTTGTCGAAGTCCAGCTTCGGAGAAATTGCCTGTAGCAGACAGGTAGCCCATAAAGCCTCCGGCAAAGGTATCTCCTGCGCCGGTGGGATCTTTGACAGATTCTAACGGATAGGCTGGGGCGCCGAATATTTCCTTATGATGAAACATTAATACGCCATATTCACCTCGTTTAATAATCAGGGTTTTTGGGCCACGGGCTAAGATGTGTTTGGCCACTTGGACCAGGTTGGCGTCTTCTCCCAACGCCCGTGCCTCCCCATCATTGATGATGAGGATGTCAATATGTTCGAGTACCTTCCATAACGCGGTGCGTTTGCCATCGATCCAAAAATTCATGGTATCGCAGGCGACGAGAGAGGGGCGTTGAACTTTATTCAATACATCAAGTTGCAATTCCGGATCTATGTTTCCGAGAAATAACGCGGCTGGGGTCCTGAAGCCTTCTGGAATCTTCGGGCGAAAGGTTTCTAGGACATTTAAGTGGGTTTCAAGGGTGTGGGCTTCATTAAGTTGGTAGGAATACTCTCCTCGCCATCTGAAGGTTTTCCCCGGTTTTCGTTCTAATCCTTCCAGGTCAATCCCTCGATTCCTGAGGAATTCAAGATGTTCCTCAGGGAAATCATCGCCCACTACCGCAATTAAATTCACTTTGGTAAAGAAGCTGGCTGAGGTGGAGAAGTAGGTGGCGGATCCACCCAATACATTGCACGCCTCGCCAAACGGCGTGCGTACTGAATCAAACGCCACGGATCCGACGACTAATAAATTCCCCATGGTTAGGACCTTTTCTTGGTTTTAAAGGTTGTCGATAATTGTCGCTTCAAAAGCACATGGTACCGTTTTCGCAAAGTTGGACTGATCCGTGTCAAGGGAGTCAGCACCGCATGGTCCAAGGCCGCATGGCAGGGGCAGGATTTCAGGTCTTTTGCCAGGTTCAGGGCCTGACGAAGGACCCGTTGAGCGGTTTCAACATTTTTGCGCATGATGGACAAAATGGCACCGACTGACACGTCCTCTTCTGATTCATGCCAACAGTCATAATCGGTTACGAGCGCCAGAGTGGCATAACATAATTCTGCCTCCCTGGCGAGTTTGGCTTCGGGAAGATTGGTCATGCCAATGACATCCACACCCCATTGCCGATAGAGAAACGATTCGGCCCGACTGGAAAACTGGGGTCCCTCAATGCAGAGATAAGTGCCGAGGCGATGGACCTTCACGGGAACGTCCTGGCTGGCCTTACTTAAGACAGCGGATAGGGTTGAGCAAATAGGGTCAGCAAACGCGACATGCGCGACAATACCTTGGTCAAAAAACGTGTTGAGCCGTTGGGTTGTTCGATCAATAAACTGATCAGGGAGGACAAAATCTCCGGGGCGGATCTTTGCTTTCATGCTCCCTACGGCGCTGACAGAGAAAACCCGTGTGACTCCAAGGGATTTCAAGGCATGAATATTGGCTCGATAATTAATTCCCGAAGGCCGCGTCCGATGTGCTCGACCATGCCGAGCCAAAAATGCCACACGTAAGCCTTGGATTGAGCCGAGCATAATAGAATCCGACGGCTTGCCAAATGGGGTGGTGACCGTCACTTCTTTCACGTTGGTGAGCCCTTCCATTTGGTACAGGCCACTTCCGCCGATGATGGCAATTTGGGGTTTCGGAGGTTGAGCTTTTGGTGTTTTTGCTGTCATGGGGGAATACCCTACGCTGGGCGGGATTATTTTTGTGAACAGCCCCCAGCCTGATAGGCCAAGGCCAATGATTTCCTTTTAGAGTTTTGCTTGGCGTATGAAAAATATGTGGGTGAAAAAATTCCGCACGAATTCTCGAAGCAGCATGCTGATTCTATCGTGAAGAATCAATGATTTTTTGGATTGTAGCATCATCGAATGTGAATGGTTATAGGTATTTCCAAAATACAACGCGCCTTCTGCTAAGAAAGTGGTTTGGTGTATGAGTGTTGAAACTACCTTTACCCTGAAAGTGGTCGCGGCCCTGACGTGGTCAGGGGTGCCTTGGGATAGGAGGTCTTGGGCAAGGTGTAAAGAAAGTCTTCAATGTCATTCAGGATTTGCTTTGCGGTCTGATCGGGTCTATCCGATTCCTTCAGGGTGATCCAGTGAATTCCCGGCTCTTTTCGAAACCAGGTCATTTGGCGTTTGGCAAAGTGACGCGTATCGCGTTTTAACAATCGCACGGCTTCGTCATAGGAATATTCCCCTGCAAGATACCCAGAAAATTGCTTATAGCCCAACCCTTTCATGGATCCTAAGTTTCGGTGATACCCGCGATCCATGAGGTGTTGTGTCTCTTGCAGGAGACCCTTTTCAATTTCCCATTCCACGCGGGTTTCAATACGGCGATACAGAGTTTGACGCTCCATCGTGAGCCCGATTAATAAGTAGGGGTACTGGATCTCTTGAAACTGATGTTGTTGCTGTATTTTTGAAAAGGGTGTTCCAAGGATCTGATAGACTTCGAGCGCACGGAGGATCTTAGGTTGGTCATTCGGGTGTAACCGCCGTGCGAGATCGGGATCCACTTGTTGAAGTTTGCTATACAAAAATGTTCCTCCCTGTGTCGTGGCCTCTTGGGTTAACTCCTTCCGGATGAGCCCGTTTGCTGGGGGGCCTGGGCAGAGGCCCCTCAATAGGGTTCGAATATAGAGCCCTGTCCCTCCGATGACGAGTGGCAGAAGGCCTTGCCTATGCAAACGTGTGATGTCTTGAATGGCATGGCGTCGATAATCCCCGGCATTAAATGATTGGTCCGGGTCTACCAAATCAATCAGACGATGGGGAATGCCCTGTTGTTCCTGAAGAGTTGGTTTATCTGTACCGATGTCCATCTCTCGGTATACTTGGCGGGAATCTGCCGTCAAGACTTCGGTTTTGAGGATTTTGGCGACTTCAATCCCTATGCGACTTTTGCCAATGGCGGTTGGGCCAACGATGGCGACGAGGGGTTTTCGTTGTGTGATGAGGTGGGGGCGACTCATAAGAGATGAGGTCGTGATCCTTATTCTGAAGCACGTGCGAAAAGGGTATTCAATTCTTCTAAGGAATGCCGAAGGGCAACTCGTCTTCCATGGGGACACGTCATGGGAAAGTTCTCTTGAGCCCAATCTTGGAGAAGCGTGGTGATCTCGGGTAAGGTCATGGTCCGACCAGCCTGTACAGCACTTTGACAAGCCATGGTGGCAAGGATTGGCCTGACCAGGATTTCTAGGGAATCCTTTGATTGCCACTCTGAGAGTTCTTCCAGGAGTTCGAGAACCAAGGGACTGACAGCCACGGCCCCTAACACCGCCGGGACTGCCCGAACAATATAGGATGTGGAGCCAAAACGTTCGATATCTAAACCGGCTTGAGCTAAAACGGGCAGCCATTCTTCCAGTAGCCGTGTCTGATGAGGAAGGAGCTCGATAGGCTCAGGGATGAGGAGCCCTTGTTGAAGGATATGCTTCTCATTCCAGGATCGAAGCAGTCTTTCAAAAAGCACTCGCTCATGGGCGGTGTGCTGGTCGACAATAAACACATCCTGATTGATTTGTCCCAGAAGATAGGTGCAATGAATTTGCCCAAGGGGAACCACCTCCTGCCGATGTTCTTGTGCAGGGTAGATAGACAGGGGTTCTTGGGCAAAAAGTGACAGGGCAGATGCGCTGCTAGACTGTGTTTCTGATATATCAGAGAAACGCCGAAATGGCGATGGAACGACGGCAAGGGAGTGAGATGTTGGTTTGGCCGGGAATGGGGCATTCTGAGCAAGCCAAGATCCATGAACCGGATCGGTCGATGGGGTGGCCGCTGGTGTTCTCGAAAAAAAGACTTGTTTGATAGCGTGCAAAATACCTGAATGAATGGTTTCGGGTTGAGCAAAGCGAACTTCACGTTTGGTTGGGTGGGCATTAACATCCAAAGTCTGAGGATCAAGTTGGATGAATAGCATAAATTGCGGATGCTTCCCTTTGGGAAGAAACGATCGATACCCTTCATAGATGGCATGGGAAATGGTTGTGTTTTTGATGGGCCGACCATTGACGAACATTTCCTGAGGGGTGCGAGAGGTTCGGGCATGATGAGGGCTTACCGTAAAACCAGTGAGGTGAAAGCCATCTGTTTTCAGGTTGATCGGGAGAAAGCGTTCGAGGAAGGTCGGTCCGTATATTTGGAGTAATCGATCTTGGGTGGTTGGCACAGCAGGGTACTCTATTACCTTATGGGTATGATGCAGGAGCCGAAAGTGGACGGTAGGATTCACGGCTGCTGCTTGCTGGACAACATAACAGATTTTCGAAAATTCAGTAGCGACGGTTTTTAAGAATTTCAGTCTTCCTGGGGTATTAAAAAAGATATCCCGCACTTCCACCTGCGTGCCTGGTGTGATCGTGCAATCCTGGACCCCCCAGGCCGCACCTCCTTGGGATCGGATTTCCGTGCCGACCGGTGAGTCCAGCGATACCGTTTTCAGGTGCAAGCGAGAAACCGAGGCAATACTCGGCAGCGCTTCTCCACGGAATCCCAAGGTTGTGAGAGTATGAAGATCTTCCTCCGCCCGGAGCTTGCTGGTGGCAAACCGTTGACAGGCGAGTTGAGCGTCAGCTCGATTCATTCCCTCCCCATTATCCATGACCCGGATGACACGGCGTCCCCCTTCTTCTACTTCGATGGTGATCAAGGAACTGCCGGCATCCAGGCTATTATCTACGAGTTCTTTGACGACGGAAGCGGGCCTTTCCACCACTTCACCGGCGGCAATTTGACAAGACACATCATCTGGAAGGACTTGAATTTTTCCAGTCACAGTGGAAGGCATGGGGTTTCAAAAAAAGAACAGATTGGTGTGTGGGAATAACGAAGGGATCACTTGGGGAGAATCAAGACAATCCGGCTTTCTTTAACTGTTCCTTCGCGTAATTGGCCTCAGAGGAAGTGGGGTATTCCTGTATGACTTGGTTCCAGAGTTCCTGAGCTTTGGACGGGTGGTTGGTTTCCAGCATGATGTGACCAAGTTTGTTCAGTGCTTGGATGCGGTATTTATTGTTGGGATAGGTGCTCACCATGTGTTCAAGGGCTTGCTTAGCCGGGTCATATTGTTGTTGAACATAATATGATTGTCCAAGGTAATACAGGGCTTGGGGGGTTAACGTGGTCGAGGGGTAGTGTTTGACAAAACGTTGGAATTCTATAGAGGCGCGGTCATAATTGCCCTTGAGGAAGACTTTATAGGCAAATCGAAAAGCCGACGCTTCATTTTCCACTCGTGCATCTTGTGGGGGGGGCGAGGCTTGGGTTGATCGTGGTAGTTGAGGGTCCCGATGATTGGGCCTAGGAGCTGAAGGTTTGGGGGCTGTGATGTTGGAAGCTCTGGCACGTGGCTGATGAACAATATTGTCAATACGAGCTTCCAAGGCCTTCGCGCGAATGGATAAATCTCGATCTCGGCGCTTGGTAGAGACACGCGTTTGCTCGATTTGGTCCCGAAGCATCGAGCTGGTCCGTTCGAGTTTTTCAAGGAGGTGCCGGGTGTCCAAGGTAGCCTCTTCTTCCGTTTTGATCAGCTCCCCCACTAAAAAATCATGTTCGTCAAGTTGGGATTCAATGGCAGCAAGGCGGTCGCGAGTTTGGTTTTCCTGTTGTTGTAACTTTTCCTGTTGGAGTCCAATATTCTGGACTTGTTTTTGTAATTCAGCCACATTGGGTTCTGTGGCGCAACCCCAGGTTAGGACAATCCCCAATAACAGGCCGGCGTATGGGAGTTTATCATTCATCTTATTCTTGTTTGTTAAAACACCCATTCTTCAAGGGTCAGCCTAATGCCAGGGTTTGATTCTATCATATTCGAGTCGTGTGCGACCAGAAAGGAGACGAAGGTGCCAAAAGATCAGTGAAGCCCTCTAGCAAAGGGCCCTAGCTCAAGGGGCTATTTTTTTCGCTTAGTCACTAGGCTATTGACCCGATGGGCTAATTGCCCCAGTCGATCTTCATGTTGGTCCACCCGCTCGCTTAATTTGGTCCCAATGGTATTGACGACCTCCCGCAATTGATTAAGAGTTTCCGTCAACTCATTGAGGTGCCGCAAATTAACCTGAGCCACCTCGGCCGTACCTTGGACGGTTTGGAAGCTAGTCACCGCTCGGTTGAGTCGTTGTTCATGATCGTCAATTCTTGTATTCAACTTTGCACTGACTGATTCGAGGGCTTGGGCTATGGACGTAATTCCCTTGTTCACCTCTTGAAGGTGGGAGTTCGTCGTCTGGGCATCAGAATCCAGTTTTCCGACTAATCCCGATTGGTGAATTTCTAGATCCTGTATTTTCCCGTTCATCTGTTCAACGGTTTGGCGGAGTTTGTTGGTAACTTGGCCGACCGCTTGCATCTGTTGAATCTGACTTTGTGCCTCATCTTTGAGTTGCTGAAACTGTTGAATCGCCTGGTTGAGTTTCTTGACGGCCTCTTCTTGTTGGGTCAGGCGCCCTGAAAGTGCTTGACTGGTTTGGTCCAAGACTTGGGAAATAGAAGTGAGGCTGGCATTGACTTCGGTTAAATGAGTCGAGGTTTTTTGAGTATTGGATTGAAGTTGTTGCGTCAGTGCTGTTTGATGCTCCTCCACAGTATTCATGCGCTCAATTAGTTGACCAGCTTGTTGGATGATCTCATCGCCGCGTTTTCCTAATAAGCTTCCCATGACATCTTGCGCCTCCCGAAGTTTGACTACCGATTGGGAAAGGTTTTGCATTTGGGTGGCATCGGCCTGCACATGGGTTCCTAGGGTCTCCAAATCGGTTTGGAGGGCATTCATTCGCTCTTCTAAAGGACGTTGGCGATTGTTGATGTCGGTAACCACTTGGGTCATGCCTGATTTGACATCATGCTCTAAATAGGCACGTAAGGCTTGGGTGTCCGTCTTCAATGTTTCTCTTAAGGCTTTGGCATCTGCGTTCAATTTGTCTTGTAAGGTGGTGATCTGCTGTTGCAGGTGAGCAGTTTGACTCGATTGTTCATCAAGGCGAGTACCAAAAAGCGTAACAAATGTATTCATCGCCTCCTGTCCCTGCTTGATGGATTGGGACATCTCTTCCGAGTGAGCTTGGGCAGTTCCGAGTTCTTGCTGTTGAGTCACCAGGTTGGCTTGAACTTGTCCAAGAGTGGTCCCAAAGCCAGTTAGGTCTGTTTGAACCTGCCCGATATGAGTTCCTAGACTTGCGAGGGTATCTTTGAATTGCGATAGAGAACCTTGAAATTCTGTCATATTAGCTGTTAAGGCTTGATTGTTCTCATCCACTTTTTGGGCAAGTGCCGTTGTTTGGGTATTGGCCTTTTGGAATTCCTCTTGATGGGTGAGCATGGTTGTCTGCAGGGACTGGACATCAGATTTCAGAGTATCCGTTTGAAGAGTGAAATGGTTGGTAAGGCCTTCGATTTTATGTTCCGCCTCCTCAAGTTTGCCGTATAAACTTGTTAAATCCTTCTCTTGCAGGAGTGTCGCCTTTTGGTTTATGGAAGCCAAGC
>JAZFZJ010000075.1:0-10961 GCA_036443915.1 Nitrospirales bacterium | reverse complement strand
GAACGAAACCCTCTGCTGAACCTGGGTTTGATCAATCATAACGCTTTGTTTTTATTAAATTTCCTAAAAAAAATGATCTGATTTATTTAGGTATAACACTTGCCAAATATATCAAAGATTAGGAACTTGCCCGGCCTCGTCGCTATTTACTTGGAGTCGATCAGGCTGGTCTGCTGGCAAATATATGACATCTCCCCACACGGAATCGTCAGATACGTCATCTCCTCATTCAAACGGGGATCTCTCACCGGACAGGAAACTGTTTCATTCACTCTCAAATAAATTGTTGCCTATTGTGGTGTTTTCTGAATTAGCGTTACAGCGTTGTGAAGATGACCAGCTCAAACGGCAAATAGAAAAAATTCATGCGGCTGCTGAACAGGCCCGTGATATCCTTATCGAAATCCGGAATCTTCAGACAGGAGCGGAAACCTAGGGATGGCTGTGTTCCACAAGAATTTTACTCTTTCTTCAAACCTGGCTTCGTTCAAATCTGTTTTTCACATTGCAGAAGGCCTGTCTCAATCATAAAGGTGGTATATGGATGTAATTTCAACTGAAGATCGACGCCAGGATTGCCGTGTAGATGTCCCTGTTTGTCTGTGGATTGAAGTTCCTTTAGCCTTTTCATATGAGCCAGTGGACCTTGATGGGGCGGAATTTAGTCAATGGCAATGGGATGAATTGGCCGTTTCTCCCGATTTAGTCAAGGCCATGGTTGATGAAAATGACCTCACGATTCGTGATCCCCTGTTATTACAAATGGTCACGCGTATTGACTGGATGTTAACGTCGATCATTCGAACGTTGGGAAAAGACAAAAATCTGAAGGGGGCTATTCCTGAGTTGACGAAAGTGAATCTCAGTGGATCAGGAATTCGGTTTTTCTCCGACAAAGAATTTCCCGTTGATTCTTTTCTGGTATTACGCCTGATCTTGCGGCCGTTTATTCCCATCCAGGCTGTGGGGAAAATCATCAGGATTCAACCCAGCCAAAAAGGAGAAGAGACAGGCTTTGAGATTGCCGTGGAGTTTACACAAATAGCCCCGGATGACCGTGAAGCCATTATTCGGCATATACTTCGGACTGAAGCCACTCTTCAACGCCTTCGTCTCCAAAAACCTGCCGATTCCACAGTTGGGTGATCACGGGAATGGGTTTTGGTGCCTTTTATAGTCATTGCACTTTCAATGAATATATTTCAGATCTCCTTCGCCCCACTTTTATTGGGGGAGGGGCCAGGGTGACGGGTCCCATAAGAAAATTTCAACCCTATATTTAAGCCGTACATGTTTTACTACTGATTCAAGGCTCTTGGTTAACAGGCTATCGGCTTTTCCGGATGAGACGATTTTATTACCCGGCGCGACACATGATATCGATCAAATTTGATGTCAATCATATGGCTATTTGAACGTGTTGGAATTTTTGGTAGCCTGCTAGGGTACATCTGTGTGGGGTTGGTTGGGTGCCAGGAGGTCACTCACTACCCGCCTTCTTCTTCTGATCCGGTATCTTCGTCTTCTGTTTCAGCTGTTCCGGTCCGTTCACTTGATCATCCCTATACTCTCGCCATTCTTCCACTGAATAATTTGAGTCAAACGCCCAACCTTCAATGGTTAGAGCGCGGGTTGCAAGAAATGTTAACCAGTGACTTGGCGAAATGGCCCTTTCTGTCTGTGATCGCACGGGAGGCCTTGGGTCCGGTATTACGAGAACAATGGCTCCAGCAACGAGGGTTTTCTGCTACGGCTGATCTTGTGGATTTGGGTCACTTACAGGGTGTGCGGTATTTGATCCGAGGTGGGTTTCATCAACACCACGATATCCTGACTATTGATGTACACGTGGTCGACGTCGAAACCGGAGCGGTGGTGGGTTCAGTGAGAGCGCAAGGTCCTGAAGCGGAAATTCCCAGGTTGGAACAAGACCTTGTGCTTCAGATTCTCACCCTCTTTGATCCCCCTTTTGATGTGAAACCCCGGAATGCTCTGGGGAAGGAAGACAACGAAACACCAGAACATTCTTTAGTCGAACCTAGAATTGAAGAGAACAAACCAAGCACATCGTTATCGGGCCAATTTAATTCTCATTCTGTCCATCGGGTTGATGCTCTCCTATCGCTGGAACAATTGACCCAGCATCGAATGCAAGCCTATCGCTTGGCGGAGTCCTTCTGGCAGGAAGGATGGTCAGCTGAAATGGGGCAGCCTTTTTATCATGTCTGGCAATCGACATTGCCTCATTATGGGAATGTCCCGATTCTGGCTCTTCCCTTTTCTGTGTTTATGCAGAACAATAAAATTGCTGCAGTATTGGAGAAGTCTGGGGGGAGTGACGTTGATGCGATTGTTCGTTTTGATTCTCATGGAGTCTTGACAGGAGGAAATGAGGTCTCGGGAGCCAGTCAATTATTTTTTGAACAGGTTGCTAAACCACGGCGCGTTTTTGTTCGTGCGCTCAGTGAACAGGATGAAGTCCTGGCAGTTTTTTCCCAATGGGATTGGAAAACGCCGTCTACACTTCAATTGCCCAATCCCCAATCGTTCAGTCTCCCCCTGTGGCCTCAACCATTGGTTTCCGGGGTGGCCGAATTTCCTGTTGGGTTGGTGGAGCGGGAAGGACAGCACGTCACATTTGATACGGTGATCGTTCCTATCCCAGATGAACGGCTCATGATTGTTCTCGAACCCATTAGTGAGCCTGAAGAAAGGTCAAAGGCGCGCCCAATTGCCATGCCGGAGGAACCAATTTCGCTTTTGCCATTAGAGGAATGGATTCGAGAAAAGTGGATGCCTCCCATTACCGAGGCGCTCCCCGTTGTGGGTTACCTTCCTGGGAATAAACGAACCGCTGTAGCTCTTCTGCACACGAAAGGGGGAAAGATTGATCAGGTTCATTTTCACAATCCACCCGACGAGCCAGCCTTTGTGAGAAGTTTGGATGCTCTCAAGTCACACCTTTTGGGATATTGTGTGGAATGTCTTGGTTCGGAATCAATTTCCTCCCCACCTGATCCTCCAACCATTCGGCTTCAATTAACTCTCGTGAAAGATCTTCACGCCATTCAATTCGGAGCCCGTCCACGATAACCCGGCTTTTCCCTGTTTCACGGTAATTTTGATTAATTTTTGGAAGTTTCCCCTGGGACCAACAATTTTGGCTAGGAGGGGTTCATGAGGTCGGGCCAATGCGCTCGCAGGGTCTCCTCAGCGGCCTTGGCAAGCATGGCGTCTAGCGTGTGGTCTTGGCTGAATACTCGTAACGTAATCATTCGCGCCGGCAAGTGATACAGGTATTTCTGGAGACTGTCTTTTTCAATGAGGCCTTTCGTCGGGTTCCAGACAAATATTTGAAATCCCCCCATATTCATTAAATTGATAGGTCGTGGATCTTTATGGGCCAAATCTACCCGAAAATCCTGGTCTCGAAAACGTCTGGGTAACCGTTGACGCATTCGGGTCATAAAATGCTGAGATTGGAAGGCCGATGCAGTATGGGGGATGGGGAGTAATATGCTATACGCGGCTTTCCACTTCACATGGCGCCCTAAAATCTTTGCCCACTCGGTGCCCAGTAGCCGTTTCCGGGAGGATCGTGCCTTCTCCCATGTTCGAACTGTTTGGATCACGTGCCAATCGGTTAAATGTAAATAGCGTGACAATGAATGAAGCGGGTTGTCTGGGTACAGGAGCTCCATGGTGGGTTGGAAAATTTCCTGGAGATGGATGTCGATTGCTCGAGTTGTGCGATGGAAGTACACATTCGAATAGAGATACAGTCTTGCGTGTAGAAACATTTGCAAGGCTGGAAGCCCCGCTTGGTGAATCGTGAGTCCATGGGAGGAAAAAAAAGTGTAGTGCAAGAGCCGTTCAATATCCACCGGGCCAATGGCTACCCCGCACATATAGGAATCTCTTAACACGTAATCACAATTGTCTGGAGTATAGATTCCTCCAAAAAGTGGTTGTAAGGCCACGACCCACGGTGGCATGCCCTTTGTCGATTTGTTCGGATCCTTGAGTATCAGAAAGGCCATGTATTCTGGATCCAGATATTCTCCAGGAGCGAACGGACCAGAGGGGCTCCGGGAAATTTTGCTGATAATAGGTGCCAAGTAGTCGCGAATGATATGTTGGCCAAGCAATTCATGTGTGAGGTGATATTTGTGTAAGAAATGGTGGTCGAAGAAATGGCAAAACGGACCATGACCAATGTCATGAAGCAACGCGGTGATTCGAACGAATTCTTCCAGGAAATGACGCGAGGGTACGTCTGGAACCGTTTCATACAGCGAAGCATAAAGCCGTGACATAAATCGACCCGCCAAATGCATGGTCCCTAAGGAATGCTGAAACCGAGTATGTTCGGCGCCAGGATAGACCCAGTGAGCGCTTTGTAGTTGAAGAATGTATCGAAGGCGTTGGACCCAAGGAGAATCAATGAGATCCTTCTCGGTTTGTTCCCCAGTGGATGGTTGGGCAAAGGGGACGGTGAGGGAAATATACCCATGGATGGGATCAGCCAGGAGGGAGACTCCATCAAAAGGCGATGAACGAGGTTCAGCGGAATCTATCCGCGAGGTATGGCCCTTTCTGGGAGCCTGCTCCTGTTTCCTGAGGATTGTGGTATTCCTACGCCGAGAAGGCATGAGGCCTTTTCCTCACTGTGAGTGGGTCAAGCTTCGGTAGCGGGTTATGGTCCATCGCATCAAGGGATACGAGATTAGCGCACCGACAACCGCAAGGGCACAAGCGCCAACGAGGAAGGGAATGAGAAAGGGGGACAGAATTTCAAAAATATTGTCCATGGAGATATCCTCCCATTCAATGGCTGTTGGCGTGGAGGTCCCAATCAAGAAAAAGCCAGTATAGAGGCTCGCAGCCAAGATCGGAATGAATGTCCAAGGATTATTAATGATGGCTCCAATGAAGACAGCCACATAATTTAAACGAAAGGCCCATGCGCAGAATACGACGCTTACCGTATGGAATAAATAATGAGGGGCAAAGGCGATAAACACACCCACAGCAAAGGCTAGTGCGGTTCGATGAGGCGATTCCTGAAGGTGTAAGACCTGAGTGAGTTTTTGGCGAAGAGCCTCCATGGTCCTCAAGATTGAACCGGCTTCCCTTGATTACGTTGAAAAGTGTTCATAACTTCGTGGGAGTAATGGGTGGATGGATCCGTCAGAATCTTCGATACGAATGCCAACGCGGCGAGGTTGAACGACGCCAATGGCGGTAATTGGCAAACGGAGTGTTTTGACGGCTTGTTCCAAACGCCGACGGTAGGTTGGAGGTACCGTAAAGAGTAATTCGTAATCTTCCCCTCCATGAAGCGCCCAGGTTAAGGGCGGCATGTTTTTTTGGGCTGCATAGGTCATCATGTGGGTGGAAAGGGGAATATGTGAATGGTGAATCAGGGCACCCACCCGGCTTTGCCGGCATAGATGTGTCAAGTCTCCAGAAAGTCCGTCTGAAAGGTCCAAGGCTGCCGAAGCAAAACCGTGGGTCGAGAGCATCTGTCCCAGACCAATGCGCGGAGTGGGTTGGAGGTGACGACGTACAAGAAATCTTATCGGTTGGGGAAGGGTGGAGACTTTAACCGGGTGTTTTTGGTGGTTCAAGTATTCTAGTCCCGCGGCGGAGTCTCCCAGGGTGCCACTCACATAGATGATATCTCCAGCTTTGGCCCCACTGCGGGTTAAACTCTGTCCAGGTTTAATGCGTCCTAGGATGGTGATGGCTATAAATAAGACTGAAGGGGATGAAGAGGTATCACCCCCGATGAGTTGGACTTTCTGGGCTTTACAGGGAACCGCTAGTCCTCGATACAACTCCTTCCAATCCTGATGGTTCAGATGAGGAGGCAGAGCGATAGCCACGAGGATAGAGGTCGGAGTGGCACCCATTGCGGCGATGTCGCTTAAGTTTACGGCGGCGGCCTTATATCCAATGTCATAAAAGGTAGATGTGGTTCTGTTGAAATGAATGTGTTCGATCATCAAGTCTGTAGAAATGACTATCTGAGTGGGTGAAGGAAGTTCCAGCACGGCTGCGTCATCTCCAATGCCGACTGTTGGACGAATTCCACCGCGAGAAAATCCACGAGAGATGGATTGAATGAGCTGGAATTCCCCAAGTTGCGAAAGTGACGCCTGGCGGCGAGAGGGGGGCATAATCTAGCGATTAGGGGGCCTTGCTAATTTTTTGTCGTAGGGGAGTGCGCGTGACCGGCGAAGCCACCTTCTTGCGTCGCCCTGATGAGCTATGCGAATGGAGGGTTCGCGATTTGAAGTTGGGCCGATTTTTCGTTCGAAGTGCGATTTTAAGAACTTCAGACATCATGTCGACAAACACAAACCGAAGTCCACGCAAGAGATGTTTGGGGATGTCATCGAGATCTTTTTGATTACGTTTGGGCAAAATGATGCACTGAATATTCGACCGTTTGGCTGCCAAGACTTTTTCTTTTAACCCACCAATTGGCAGGACACGGCCGCGGAGGGTAATCTCCCCCGTCATGGCAATTTCTCGCTTCACGGGGAGGCCGGCGAGGCATGAGGCTAGTGCGGTGGCCAGAGTAATCCCTGCAGAAGGCCCATCTTTTGGTATCGCTCCCGCAGGTATATGAACATGGATATCCTGTTTAGAAAAAATAGTTGAATCGATTCCCAAGGACTTGGCTTGGCTTCGGATATAGCTGAGCGCGGCATGGGCGGACTCCTTCATGACGTCCCCCAATTGCCCCGTTAAGGTTAACTCGCCTTTACCCTTTATGACAGAGGCTTCAATGTACAAGACATCGCCTCCAGTTTCTGTCCAGGCCAAGCCGGTGGCCACTCCCACCTCATCCTTTTTCTGCTCCTGATCTGGGATAAATTTGGGAACTCCTAAATACTGATGGAGATTGCGAGAGGAAATTTTATATTGCTTGATTTTTCCCTCCGCCACGAATTTGGCAATCTTGCGCATGACATTGGCCAATTCCCGCTCTAAGTTTCGGACCCCCGCCTCCTTCGTATATTGCGAAATGATCTGGGCCAGGCAGGAGTCGGTGATCTGTAAATGTTGATCGGTGATCCCGTGGGCTTCCAACTGCCGAGGCAGGAGATAGCGCTGGGCAATGCCGAGTTTTTCTTCCTGGGAATACCCAGGAATTTCAATGATTTCCATGCGATCTCGTAAGGCTGAAAGAATGGGGTCGGTCAAATTGGCGGTGGTAATAAACATGACATCGCTCAGATCCACGGCGACGCCTATGTAATGATCCACAAACGCGTTATTCTGTTCCGGATCCAAGACTTCCAGCAAGGCCGCTGATGGATCACCTCGAAAATCCATGCCCATTTTATCTACCTCATCCAACATGAAAACCGGATTGTTCGTGCCCGCTTGTTTGAGCCCCTGAATAATTCTCCCTGGGAGGGCTCCCACGTAAGTTCTCCGGTGCCCACGAATTTCAGCTTCGTCTCGAGTTCCTCCCAGACTCATCCGAACGAACTCCCGCCCGAGGGCGCGAGCAATCGATTTGCCTAATGACGTTTTGCCCACCCCCGGGGGGCCCACAAAACATAAGATTGGCCCCTTCATTTTCTCTTTGAGCTTACGAACGGCCAAATATTCCAGAATCCGTTCTTTTATGCGCTCCAGGTCGTAATGGTCTTCATGAAGGACTTGAGTTGCCTGTGCAATGTCTAAATTGTCGGTCGAATGCCGGTTCCAAGGTAATTCGACTAACCATTCGATATAGGTTCGAACCGTTCCAGCCTCAGCCGAATCCTGGTGCATTTTTTCCAGACGTTTCAGTTGTTTTTCAGCCTCTTTGAGGACCTTCTCCGGCATATTGGCTTCTTGGATTCGCTGGCGAAAGTCTGCCACCTCTTCTGTACGATCATCGAATTCTCCCAACTCTTTTTGGATCGCTTTGAGTTGTTCCCGAAGAAAATATTCTCGTTGAGTTTTATCCATTTCGCCTTTGGCTTCGGCTTGAATTTTCTGTTGCATGGATAAGACATCTTGCTCTTTTCCAAGGATTTCGTTGACCTTTTTTAGACGAAGGAGGGAGTCTTCGATTTCGAGGACCTCTTGGGTGAGCGGAACTTTGAGACCCAGATTGGACGCAATAATGTCAGCAAGACGTCCGGGGTCATCCAGAGTTTCAATAACGGTTAACACATCTGGCATGAGCACCTTGCCTAAACCCATTAATTTTTCTAAGCCTTCTCGAGTGGATCGGATTAGGGCCTCTTTTTCTAGGGATGATATCTTTGAAGGCGTTTCCGTTATTCTTTCAATACGGACGGAGAAAAATGGTTTGGTTTGGGTGAAATCCTCAATTCGAGCTTTGGTTAACCCCTGGACCAATATTTTGATCCGCTCATCGGGCAATTTCAGCATGCGCATGATCACCCCCACCGTTCCCATCCGATGGACATCTTGTGTTTCGGGCTGCTCGGTGTCCTGGTTTTTCTGGGTGGTCAAAAAAATCAGGCGGTCGCTGGAAAGTGCCGCTTCAATGGCTTTTATGGATAGCTCTCGTCCCACAAAGAGGGGAAGGACCATATAGGGGAAGACGACGACGTCACGAACCGGGAGGAGAGGTAATTCTTCCGGAATTTGATCAATGGGAGGCGTGGAAAGATCGTGAGTTTCTTCAGGCATCGGGGTTATGACTGACAATTTATGGGAATGTTGAAAAAGTCCACCAGCATGGTTCTCGGCCCTTTGTCGTGCTCACGTCCTCCCGTGTACGCTCTGCGCCCTCCACAAGGGTCGCGCACTTGGGGACGAAACAAGAAATCCTGTACGTTGCTGGATGGTACTTTTTGAACATCACATCTTGCTTTTGGTGATCCCTAAAATGGGCCAGAACTCATTAGGTGCTGAGAGAATGTTGAATTTTTCAAAGGTCCCCTGCATGATTTTTGATGGGACCAGGTATCGTTCTTCTCAATTAAGTAGGAGTCTGCTTGGTGGAGTCTCTCACGTATTCCATATGGGTGTGTCGCAATGGCATTCAAGAGGACAAGAGAGAGTCGTGCCATAAGTGAGCAAAAGTAACTGTATGATATGCCTCCAACACCCAAGAACGTTCTATAGTTGGGAAATGTTCATGAGCCAATAGTTTCCAGCGTTTTTCGATACTAGGTGAAGATGAAAAAAGTTGTCAAGATTCTTGCCTGATTGACCAAGCCGGCAATTGTTCAGGAATAAGGGGTTGGCTTTACAAGGAATCCACGTCATGAATATAATCGGGAACTAAGTTGTTCAAGAATTTCCGGCCTCGGGTTTTGGTTTCCTCCCGATATTTTACGATACTCTTCAAGATTTCAATTTGAAGGATATAAGTTAGTCCGGTATGTGCCTATCCTCTATTTCTTCTGTGGTAGATCCCTTTTGCTCCTTCTCCAACCTTAGAAATAGTTCATGGATCTAGTTCCCCCCCGGCTATCTACTGTAGCACGATGTCTTGGGTGGCACTATCCATTTTTCTTGCTTCTTTTGAAGATTCCGCTGACTCTGATATTTGTCCTGGTGGGTTTACTGGGTTTTGAACCCCTCGTCCGGGGTCAAGTTTCTGAAGAATATATCCATAGCATTGAAGTGCAGGGCAACCAACATATCGAGCTTCAGGCTATTATAGGGGAATTGACTATCAAGAAAGGAGACGCCTTTTCCCAGGAACACATTCGGGAGCAAATTCAACGAATCTATAGTATGGGGTTTTTTGAGGATGTCGAGATTAAAACCGAAATTATGCCTAAGGGAGTCATGGTAGTTATTCGAGTACAAGAAAAGCTTTTTACCTCCGAAGTGGTATTTGACGGGAATGAGGAAATATCAGACGACAAATTAGAGGAAAAAGTCACTGTCAGGAATCAAATGTTTCTTGATAAGGAACAGGTAAAAATTTCGGTGGAAAATCTTCGAAAACTCTATCAAGATAAAGGGTATTATCATGCGCAATTGGTACCCATCATGGATATCTTGGAGGGAAATCGAACCCGGTTAACATTTGTCATCGAAGAAGGCAACCAAGCACATATTAAAACCATCGAATTTGAAACATTGAGTGTGGTGAAAAAAAAAGAATTGTTAGCAGGTATGGCCAATCGAGAATGGTCCTGGCCTTGGTCTTACTTCTCCGATGCCGGCATCCTGCGAAGGGAGGAGATTCCTAATGATGTGGAACGAATTAAAGAGGTATATCTCAACAAAGGGTATTTAGACGTGCAAGTTGGCACGCCTCGGATTGAATTGGATGAGACCAAGGAGTGGTTTGCTCTCCTCTTTCCGGTTGTAGAAGGAGAGCCTTATATTGTGAGTCAAATTGTATACACGGGGAACACGGTTTTTTCTGATGAGGAATTACAGGAAGGTTTGTCTTTTGAATCTGGGGCAGTCTTTCAGCGAGCTAGGATTCGTGAAGAAATTACCCGAATAACTGACTTATACGGGAGTCTGGGCTATGCCTTCACGGAAGCCCAGCCCGCGGTGGATCCAGATCCTCTGAGTCGCAGCACCAAAGTGACCTTTTCCATTGATGAGGGGGAAATGGTCCGTATCCGGGATATTAAAATTTCGGGGAATAATAAAACCCGTGATAATGTGATCCGACGCGAATTGCGGGTAGCAGAGCGGGATATGATTGATTCGCCGGCGATTAAACGGAGTTTTGCGCGACTTAAAAATCTCAACTTTTTTGAAACAGTAGAAATTTTGCCCAAACAAATCTCTCCAGGTGAAGTGGATTTGGATGTCAGGGTTAAAGAAAAACCCACGGGGGCCTTTAGTATTGGTGGGGGGTTCAGTACCTTAGATCAATTTACGTTAATTGCCGATATTACCGAGGGGAATTTTCTTGGTCGAGGCTATTTGGCGCGGATCCGAGGGCAAGTCGGGGGAAGGCGGACTCTAGGGACTATCACCTTTCGGAATCCGCGTATTTTTGATAG
>JAZFZJ010000074.1:0-2680 GCA_036443915.1 Nitrospirales bacterium | reverse complement strand
CCGCCAGCGGCGTTCTCGCCCTTATGCCGTGCTCACGTACTGAGTGTACGCTCCGCGCGTCAAAAGGGCTGCGGCCTTGCTGGACGGACTTTTTTGACCATTCCCCGCCGCTGCTGACATCGATCGTACGTCGGGCATTTACGTGCCATGGGAGATAAATATTCAACAGGCCCTTTATGGGCCTTTTTGAACAGGCCCCTTGCTTGTCATGATTTATGAAATCGGTCAGATGGGATTGGCGCACTGTAAATTTTCATTTATTCAACAGTCCCTTTATTCCTTCCAACCCAATTCCCTGGCAAGTTCGCGGAGAAAGGATGAGGAATCCATGACCAGACCTACTGCTTGGAAACTGCCACGGTCACTCAGTTTGGTTGGGACGGCAGGGTTGATATCCACGCAGACGGTAGGAACGGTGGCTGGCAGTATGTTTCCCGTGGCCACGGCATGTAGGGTGGAGGCCACGAGAAGCGCCAGGTCTACGCCAGGGATGGCCGCGCGCATGGCTTCTTGTGCTTGAACCGAATCGGTAATGACGCCCGGTAATGGCCCGTCGTCGCGAATCGTCCCCGCTAAAACCATCTGCACCTGTTGGTGCACACAGGCGGCCATGATGCCTTCGCGAATCACTCCACTTTCCACTGCCTGCTCAATACCACCCAACGTTCTGACTCGGTTAATCGTCCGTAGGTGGTGTTCGTGGCCATGGGGAACTGAACGCCCAATTCCCAAATTGTAGCCTAGGGATGTGCCATACAAACTGGCTTCCATGTCATGGACAGCTAACGCGTTGCCGCAAAACAGGACATGGATAAAGCTCTCTTCAATAATCCAGGCCAACGCCTCACGACCTCCAGCATGTACAATAGCCGGACCGCCAGCAAATAATACCTTGCTTTCTGTTTCTCCGGCTTGGCGTCGCTCTTTGATGCTGCGCATCCGTTTGGCCACATCGGCCAGGATATGTCGGTACGGCCGCTCCGAAGATACCTGGGCTTCCATAAAGCTAAACACATCACGCTCAGAGGGTCTTTCTAGTGGGAAGACTCGAATGCCTTCCCGACCCGTGACCACCAAATCGCCTTGTTTGACCGAACCCATTGGGACCATTTGGGCCAATGGAGGAGAAGGGGTGACGACGATGGTGAGATCCATTTCTGTGTGCTGAACGTCTAACCAAGTGCTTTGCCAACGGATTTGTGTGGGAAGATGGGAGGTTGCGTAGAAGTTCTCGGGTAATATTCCATCGGCTGGGGCAGGTTCGATCGTACAGTCTTGCTCGGTCTCGACTATGGCTCCGTGGGGTTGGATGGCTTTTAGAATGTCCTGCAAGAGTGTGGCATTGGAGGCATCAATGCGAATGGAGGCTTGGGAGAGATCTTCTCGGCGCGTACCAACCGTCACGTCGGTGAGGGCAAAGCTGCCCCCGAGCATCACAATCGTGTCTAACACTTTCGCCAAGATCAGCGAGTCAATAATGTGCCCTTGGAGGGAAACGGTATGAGATACCATAAAGGTATTTTACCATCTATAGATATTAACGCTTTATTCCTTAGGGATCTTGAAAGTGTCTCGAACTTGGCTCAGGGCAAAGGGGCCGAGCCTTATTTAAAGAATTCTTGGGTTTCATGAGTTTCGATCAATATTGGTTGGAAACTTTATTAGAATCCCTTAACTTCCGATGATATACTAGGGAAACTCATAATAGGGATCATAATGAGGTATATGACAAGCAAACTCTGTAAATTCCTGATGTTTTTTGTGGTTTCGCATGTTTTCTTGACGATTTCTCTTGGGGAGTCTCCTTCATGGTCTTCCCCTGGCACCGAGGTCTTTCAAGGCTTTACGAATCACATCAGTACCCAAATCTATAAAGATAAACAGGCATTTTCTATCGCCGATACCTGTACCGTTTGGTTTTATAAGAAAATGGGAAAAGAGCCAAAGGCTGCTCAGGTTGAACGAATTCATTTCGTTCCTCTTTCACAAAGTTCGGCCGGTTTGAATTGTTCCCAACGTTATCCCGAGGGGTTGGAAGGGGCCAGAAAGGATTTTGGTGAATCTCAACAGCAGTTGTCCCTCAGCCTTACCTTTTATCAAATGGCATTGTTAGGTGATGGCGATGATAATGAGGAGTATAGCCCCAGGGAAATTCAAGATGTATTAGAAGCGTTTCATGTTCCCTTCCAGTACTCCATACTCAAAGATCGATATTTGAGAGATCTCACGGGGTTGTTTGATACCGTCCGCAGTGAAGCTCAGTTTCAAATGTTGATGGAGGGCATGCAGACCCTACTGTCTAAAGGTTATCGTCTGACAGGGGCAGATCAGGCGGCGATGAGCAAAGAATTGGGGTAACCCAGGTTTACTACAAAACACTCTACGGTTATGTGGTGCGATACTGAATTTCTGAACAGCCCCCCTAGGGCGTGTTGAATATAACTCGGAGGTCGCACATAAATGCCTGAGGAAGCACCGGTATTAGTAGCTGGCGGGAATGTTCAAAAAAGTCCGTCCAGCACAAGGCCGCAGCCAATTTGACGCGCGGAGTCTGATTCGACATGGCTACTGCTTGCCCCGAAGGGATCTCGGTCCTGAGGATATTAACATTCGGCGTCTTGGCCCGAGCTAGTGATCCTTGATCGTAAACCGCCACGTCAGCCGGACAAAGGCGTCGTCG
>JAZFZJ010000073.1:0-20451 GCA_036443915.1 Nitrospirales bacterium | reverse complement strand
ATTGAAAGAAAGAATATGAGAGGGAATTTTTGTTGAGTGGCGGTGAACACGTTGTTCATTCGTCTTGCATGAAGGATTGAGAGCTAGTTGAGTTTACTGTAGTTTGGCGTTGATTCCAAAGAATATGCGGCGGCCGGGTCGAGGAAACCCTCGAATTGCTTCATAGTTGGAGTCAAAGATGTTTTCCACCATCACAAAGGGTTTCACGCCTTTCCACACCTCATAGGCAATTTTTCCATTGAACAAAAATCGACCTTGAACCTCGATAACCTCATTGGTATCAAATTCGTTAGGATCTCCAGACAACGCTTTGGTATCAAAAAATTCGCTCTGATAAGAACCTTGGACATATCCACTAACCCCCCAAGGCGATTCGTAGTTGGCCAGCATGGTCACCTGGTGTTTCGGTCTGTCGAGGAGAGCAGCATCGTCGTCAAGGGGAGGGGCTCCGCGGCCGGCGTCCAACGACCTTCCCCTTCCCTTGCTGTCGGTATTGACATACGTATACCCCAGCCTGGTGGAAAATTGGTCATTCCAGTTCAGAGTCAGGAGCACTTCACTCCCAATGGTCGAAAAAGAATCGGTATTATCAAATTCGACTGTTGACCTTCCAAAGGGCTGCAGATTAATGGGCATAGTCCGGTCTTGAAGTTCGATAATATCATCCGCATCGTTATAGAAAAACGTGGCCTCCACTTCAACCCGGTTATTCCAGAAAAGCTGAGTAACACCGGCTTCAACAGAAAAAAGTTTCTCAGGGTCGACGTCAGGGTTACCTGCCCGAAAGCCATACACATTTTGCATGGAGGGCAAATGGCTTCGTCTGGCGATGGTGGTATGGAGCCTGGTCTCAGGCCAGGGCTTGTAGATCACAGACCCATTCGGACTGAACGCAGAGATCGTCTTCGATTTATCTGTTCTGTCGAAATGTGAATTGAGGGTGAATAATGCATCCCAATTTAACCCGGCAGAAAGCATTAAATTCTCCAAGGGGAAATAGTCTGTCTGTGTGAAGAGATCAAGTGTTAACGTCTCATATCTTTCCTGCGGGCTCAGGGTATCCCTCTGTCTTTTTACGTGGTCCCATCGTACAAAGGTGCCTACTTTGACGGTTGCGTCATCCATTGGTTCCACCGTAGCTTGAAAATTGGATCCCAGGATGAAATTATCAAAGACGCTCACTTCTTCCGCACCGGAGAAGCGGTTAGTGGCTTCCGAGGAGTAGGTCTCATCGTCATAGGAAGTCAGATCGTTGTCGAATTTGTCAAAATACACCTTCCCCTTCAAAAGCGTGGAGTCAGAGACTCTGGCTTCTCCCGTGATATCGAAAAAATAGCGTTCCCAGAAAGTGAAGCGGCCAAATTCCGGGTCGAAGACCTTGTATCCCATAGTAGGCGGGGGGATGCCGAATTTCGACTGATAATACCCGCCAAGAAATGCAATCTTATCCTCCTCATTGAAGTCATATCCAAGATTAAGGGACACATTGTATTTTTCGTAGTCACTCTGGAGCCGAAAGTCATCATCCTGTTGTAAGGAAGTAGATGTGAAGTCATCGGATAATGGAAAACCATTGGTTTTTCGAATGCTTCCCGCGACGAAATACCGAAGTTTGTCTTTTTGGCCTCCATGCGATATTTGATAGTCTTGGGAATTATGCTCTTCGTAGGAAACAGTGGCTTCCGTTGTCGGCTTGTGGGTCCCTTGTTTAGTAATGATGTTGATCACACCGCCCATGGTGTTTGGTCCGAAGGGAGCAGAGGCCGCGCCTTTGACGATTTTTATTTTGGCCACGTTGTCAATGGGAAGGTTAAACAGATCGACTGTTCCAAGGAATGGTTCAAGGACCGGTCTTCCGTCGATGAACACCGAGTAGGTTTTATCGTTACTCGACAACCCTTGTCGGTGTCCAATCCCTCGGATGATGATGGATCCTTCATTTTGCAGTCCACCCTGTCCATATATGACGCCGGGCACAAACCGGAGAGCTTCGCCCACGTTTCGGGCATTTTGGGCCAAGATATCCTTGGCGGTGACTTCATAGGTTCGAGAAATGGGACCAAACCGCTCACGATGAGATGGGACTAACTCCCCCAGCTCAAATACTGACAGAGTCTCTTCACGTAAGAACTCAAGGGTATCCTTAGCCCCAGCAATGTCCGAATACTTCGCACTAGACCCGACTTCAGGAAAAATCAGGGATACACTTAGCACCCAGGAAAGGGCTATACCACTTCCGCTCAACGCGTTCATTTCTTTTTATCCCCTTCAGAAACAACAAAGGCCTTTTGGGCATGAAAAACCCAAAAGGCTGTTACCGGGCTAATGAATTGCGCATATGAACTTAGGAGGTACCCCATGTCACTGCTCCTAGTCTCACTAGATCGTTATGGCTCTATTTCGTCATCTTTTTTACCTTATGGAGTACCTGTCCTACCCTTCATGGTCCTGACCTCATCTGGAACAAAGGCGAGAGGTCTGGGACCAAAACCGTGAGAGGAATATGTCGGAAAGCATTGTTTTCCGTCCAGTCTGTCCAATTGGATTAGGGACTTAGCGTGACTTTCCCCAAATTAGATGAACGACGAGGACTCCAACCAGAGCTGTGATGATCCCAACGATAAATACTATCCATTCCAAAATAAAAACCTCCTGCTCAATCTGTTTCCATCTTAGTATTCTGGAAATTGTTCACCATACATTTTTTTTATATAAAAGAAAAGCAATATTTATACCCTCGAACTTCCCTTCAAGACATGCCACCAAGCATTTCTCCTAACTATTTGTATTCATAAACAAACGGGAATGAGGAGAGGGAATTTCTTGCTGAACCCTTACCGACCAGGTAACTAAATGGATCTATGGGTGTATCTAATTGGATAACTACTTGTATCCTTTTGGATAAATCTGAAATGTGATTCCACCACCGACTTCTGAAGAGAGCGGCGTTAACCATGGATTTAATAATGGATTTTTAATTCTTCCTGACTTGTTCTGAATATCTCATTCTTTGGTATGGTGATTGCGTGTTTTATAGATGTGATCCGAAATATTATGAGTGTTATGCATTACCCTTTCAAGTTAAAAATTGATAAATCAGAAGGGCTTGCAAGTAGAGCGAGCCCCTGAGATTGCATGTTTGTCGTTTCTCGCTTCGGCAGAGGAACGTGGCTGCTTGCATTTAATCCAAGGGAGGGAATCTTGAGTCTTACCCCTCAAATGCAAATTGCCTCTTCTATTCTAATCGTTGATAAGGATCCTGAGGGAACCATTCCGTTCCTTCGGGAAAACGAAGAGTATTCGGTCGTGGTGGCAAAGACGGGGCAAGAGGCCCTCACCCAAGTCAAGCAACGACCCTTTGATCTGGTGCTGCTGGATAGGAATCAGCCTGATAAAGAAGCCTTGTCCCTCCTGAGTTCATTGAAACAATCCAATCCCCACTGCCCAATCGTCGTCCTCAGCAGCATGCTGGAACTCAAGGACAAATTCGATTTTTTAAACGGGGGCGCTTTTGATTTTTTGAAAAAACCCTATACCACGGATGAGTTCAACGATACCCTCCGCCGGGCGTTGGAGTTCAAAGTCTCTAGAAGAATAACTGAGAATACCATTAGTGGGTTGATTGCTAATGGAGAACGGTACCGTGCCATTGTCCAGGCTGCTCAGGATGGGATCATTTTGGGAGATCAGGAAGGGAGCATCCTGTCGTGGAATGAGGCCGCGCAAAACATGTTTGGGTATACAGCGGAGGAAGTTGTTGGCAAACCCCTTACCCTTCTTATGCCTCATCGTTATCGTCAAGCCCATCAACAAGGTCTCAAGCGTATCCAGTCAACAGGGGAAACGCGAGTGGTGGGGAGGAGGGTAGAGCTTCACGGTTTGAAAAAGGGAGGAGAAGAGTTTCCTATTGAGCTTTCTCTCTCTCGTTCGGTGGAAACAGACGAAGTCTTTTATTGTGGCATCATCCGTGACATCTCTGAGCGTAAACTCGCGGAACAATCCTTGAAAGATAGTGAGGAACGTTTCCGGAAAATCTTTACCAGCTCGAACGATGGGATCTTTGTGCTTGATCTTCAGAATGGCAAAATCCTTGATGTGAATCCCAGGGCCTGCATGCTGTTGGAATATTCCCATGAGGAATTATTGGCCATTCCTATCTCTGCCATTCATGGGAACGAAATCCACAAATTCCAAGCGTTCTGTGATTCGGTAGAAGAGAACGGGCACGGGTGGACAAATGAATTGGCATGCATCACCAAAGCGGGCCGTCTCATTTTCTGCGACATTTCCGCATCGGTCCTGGAATTTGGTGGCAGTCAATGCCTGGTGTTCTCTGTGAATGACCATTCTGCTCGTAACAAGGCAGAACAAGCCCTGGCGGACAGCGAAAAACGCTTCCTATTGACCCTCAACCATATCAACGATGCCGTGTTTTATGGAGATTTAGCGGGCAACATTCTCTGGGCCAATCCGCAAGCCGTAATCTTATTTAACCGCCCCTTAGAAAAATTGATTGGGTGTCCCCTAATGTCGTGTCTTTCCGCAGAGGCAGCAGCCTTGGCCGAATCCCGGCTTGCCTTGGTCCGTGCGGGAGAGACGGTACCGTCACTGGTTGAATTCGAGGTAATCCGGCTCGATGGTACCTCGAAATGGATTGAGGCGAATGTGAGCAATGTCGTCCGTAATGACAAATTGATTGGTCGGCTACTGGTGGGACGGGATATCACTCAGCGCAGGCAGGCGGAATTGTTATTGGTTGAACGAAACCGCTTGTTAGCGTTAGATGCCGAGGTGGGGCAAATCATCAATAAGAATCTAGAATTTCGACACCTTCTTCAAGAAAGTACCGAAGCAATAGTACGACATATCGATGCAGCTTTCGCCCGTATCTGGACGCTCAATGTGGCAGACCAGGTGTTGGAGTTGCAATCCAGCGCCGGACTCTATACGCATCTGAATGGCCCCCATAGCCGTGTGCGTGTTGGCCACCTGAAAATCGGGAAGATTGCGTCTGAGCGGAAACCGCATCTGACCAATGCGGTCATCGGGGATCCTCGCATCCCCGAACAAGAATGGGCTAAACGAGAGGGACTCGTGGCTTTCGCGGGGTTCCCATTAATGAGAGACCATGAAGTCATTGGGGTCATGGCCTTGTTTTCCCGACACTCTTTGTCAGAGTTTACGATGAACAGTCTGGGTATGGTGGCAGACCGCCTGACGACGGCCATTGACCGACAGAGAGCTCTGAAAATGGAACAAATGGTTTATAGGCAAAATGAACGTATTCTCGGTTCCATGGGAGAGGGAATTTACGGGTTAAATTTGGAAGGGAAGACTACGTTTGTGAATCCGGTAGGGGCAAAGATGTTGGGCTACGATGTTGAGGAACTCCTTGGCAGGCCTATGCATGATACGATGCACCATACCAAGGCCGATGGGACCACCCCCTATCCACGCGACGAATGTCCCATGTATGCAGCCTTTAAGGATGGCAAGGTGCATCGGGTTGATGACGAAGTGCTGTGGCGGAAAGACGGCACCTGTTTTCCGGTGGAATACACCAGCACACCAATGTGGGAAGAGGGACGACTGATCGGAGCTGTGGTGACCTTTCAAGACATTACCGAGCGCAAACACATGGCTGCACAATTGGTCGAAGAAGCGAAACTCTCTCAAGTGACCAAGGTGATGGGAGATGTTGCCCACGATATGAAGAATATGCTCATGCCTGTTCTGAATGGTGCCAAGCTCGTAGAGGAGGAACTTCAAGACCATTTTGCCAGCTTGGGAGACCTGAACTCAAAGCAGGTGGAAGCGAGCAGAATTTTTACCAAGGAAGCGATTGACATGATTCTTAAAAATGGACACCGTATCCACGAGCGAGTTCGGGAAATTGCTGATACCGTCAAGGGCATCACCAATCCGCTCCGACTTGGCCCTTGCCAGGTCTTGGAGGTCGTTGAAGAAGTCTTTGAATCCTTACGCTTCTATGCTAGTGAGCACGGGGTGTCCTTGCGTGCGCAGGGACTTGGCTCCCTTCCCCTTATTCAGGCGGATAACCGTCGTGTGTTTAATGCTCTGTACAACCTAGTCAACAATGCAATCCCGGAAACCTCTGAGGGCGGCTCTGTTACCGTTTGTGGATCGATGGAATCAGATGCTACCACCGTGGTGATAAAAGTTGTTGATACGGGAGGGGGTATGCCTCCTACCATCCGTGACAGTTTATTCACAGAAAAGGCGATTAGCGGAAAACCTGGAGGCACGGGCCTAGGAACCAAAATCGTTAAGGATGTGATTCATGCCCATGGTGGAACCATTACCGTAGACAGCGAACAAGGGAAAGGCACGACCTTCACCATACGATTGCCGCGGAACGGTTCTTCCCAGGTTACACCCCCAAAAAACTTCTAGCATGATTCAAAGTGGCCAAAACACGAGATTGTCAAGTTGAGCGGGTTTTGGCAGACTGACGTGATGAATACCAAAAGGTATTGTCAACTTAACGAAAATTGAATGCTGAACCGACCATTCCCCGGCCTATCATCCATTGATTGGTGAGGGATCAGGTTATCGGTTCCATGCGTGGGCGGAGCCTCATTTGGCATACGTTGACCATACCATGTTAGCTACTCCTCCACCCTTAATGTGTTTGAGGGTCAAGACGGTGCGCACCTGAACCGATGAAGCGGAGAGAAAGGAGAGCCCGTTATGTGGAAACTGGTATCGGTATGCACGGTCCTGTTGTTCATGAGTGGCTGTGTCTATAAACCTTCAGCCTATGAGATGGCCCAAGCGGATTACGGCCAGGTCCCGGACAGCTATGAAGGCATGATCAAACACAAACTCAAAGAACACCTCCCTGATCCCCACGCAGCCACGATCGAGGTCTCACGTCCTTACCCTGCGGTTCGCTCCCTGGGGACCTTGAACGGAGGAGGGTATGAATATGGCCACGTCGTTCACGCCTGGGTCACTCCCAAGAATGACTCAGGTAGGTTGGCTAGGACATCATCCAAGATCTTCTGGTGGAGCCATACTGGGTGGTCTACTCTGTTGCCCTCCCTTGAAGGAGTCACCCCTAAGTATCGTGAACAAGCCGAAGAGTACTCTGGCGTGACCTTCATTGGGTACTAGGGGCCTTAGACAGAGGGGAGAATTCCTCTGTGCTCTCCTCCACATCACGAAGGACAGCGGCCCGTTTGGGCTCATCACGATTTCCCATCGCATTGTGCCCCTGAATTGGTATGTCATGCCTGAGGCACTCGATCCACCTTCCTCACTCTTCAGTGCAGGGAAGGTTGGTCTCACGGTTTGCGGTGCGGCAAGGAACGGCTGACCCAGAACATATCCTCCAATAGGGTATCTAGAAATAAAGCCTGGCTCCTTCACGGGGTTGGGCGGTGTTGTGTGGCCCCCTTCTGCTACCGATAAGTCAGAAGCTTCCCAATGCCCTGGTCTTGGGTAATTGCGCATTTAGCCCAAGGGATGAATATACCGCTCCTATGGATTCGAGGCCTCAGGCCCAGACGAGTCAATTGTTCATTGCTTGGAGTTTTTCGCCTTTGGCCCTGCCTCGTTTCACAAGTGTTCGGAACAATCCTTCCGGCACAGGAAAGCGAATATACCCGCCCAATGGTTTTGTATACTCCATGTTTAGAAACACCTCCGAATGGGGACAGTACCAACATTCCGCGTGGTTCATCTTGTCTCGAAAATGATAGTCGTCGTTTTGTTGGCATTCTTCACAAATAAACGTCGATAAGGCTTCTTGTTGAATCCAATCATCCATTAGTCATGCTCCTTTTTGCGAAAGCAAACCCCGTTTTCAACTGTGACCTAGTGGAAACGTGCCATTGCGCCACTATCCACATCCCCTTTTTGCCGAAGGACCCACAGTCATGGAGAGGAGAGGCGTTTTACTCCTCATGGTCTTCGCTAGCTGACCCACTAATCGCATAGACACCCCGCTCCACATGGCCACACCAAACACAAACCAGGCCTGCAAGCACCGATTTCCCACATGCCTTCCACCCTTCACGTTGCCGTAAATACTTTGGACTGCCGCAGTGACTGCACCTCGGTTCCATACTCCTCACCTCCTTTAGGTATGAAATGCCTTTTGTTGCCTCAACAGGCACACGGTCACGTTTTGGTGAGTATGTCGTAGAAAAGGTGGCTTGGGTTCATTCTGGAATCTGAATAGTGTAATAATCTTCACTCAACTCATTGTTACACCAAGTGGGGCAGGGTTCCACCGCTTGAATATACGGGAGACTGACCCACCGCCATGCCAGGGTCTCATTGGCAGGAATGACTATGACAAGGAAGTGCGCGATGCTTCCTGGCTTTTTATTGTGTACTCGCCTTCCGCATTCCCTTTATATCCCAAATTTTGTATGGTGGGTTAATAAGTCCTTATTACCCCTTACTAGGACATTGACCATGCGCTTCTCCCGGACCCGCTTTCTCCTTCTGCTCACTGCCTTAGTGCTCCTCCTGACGACTCTGGCTCATGCGGATTCTCAAGCAGGGGTGGATGCCTATAAGCGTATGGACTATGGGACAGTCCTTCACGAATGGCTCCCTCTCGCAGAGCAGGGAGATGCCAGGGGGCAGTATTATTTTGGCGTCCTATACGAGGAGGGTGGGGACGTGCCACAAGATGATACTCATGCGCAAGAATGGTTGCTGAAGGCCGCCGCGCAAGGCGATAAAGGCGCCCAGGTTACCCTGGGCTTCCTGTACGCCATGGGCCGGGGCGTGTCGCAAGATTATGCGTTAGCGCGAGAATGGTATCTGAAAGCTGCCGCACAGGGCGTCGCACTAGCCCAGTATAGCCTGGGCCTCCTGTACGCCAATGGCCAGGGCGTGTCGCAGGACTATGTCCAAGCCCACATGTGGGTCAACTTAGCAGCAGCTCAGGGCCAGGAAGAGGCTGTAGCCATGAGAGACGAGATAGCCCAAGAAATGACTCCCGAACAGATTGCTGAAGCCCAGCGGCTGGCCCGCGAATGGAAGCCAATTAGAAGCATGGTGGAATGAGAAAGTGCCGACTCTCCTATTGAACGGTCCCCTCCATCCGTAAACCCAGCCACACGCTCAATCTTCCAATCACCAAAACTAGACAGCACCCCGTAATCCTTTTCGATGGTCCCGCCTCCTTGGAATATTGAATTGGGCTGTTCTTAGTTGCCTCTCACATAGGGGGTGTGTTGCAGGAAGAAATAAAGGGAATATCCCTATAGTGAAATTTTTTGCCCCGTGTTGAGCGCGGGGGCCCCCTATTCCCCATCCCCCAATGGGGGGGCCGATTGGGGAGGGAGTGGAAAGTGAACTGCTAACCCTCACAAATTGATTACAAGCCTCTCTTGAAAAGAGCCTGACTCCTCACGGGGTGGGGCTTTGTTGTGTCCCTCCCTCTTAGAGAAATACCTTGGTCTTTGAGGGTGATGGGCTTGTGGTAAGGTTCCCGTTACCTGTCTTTAGTATCTTTCTACTCATTATACTTTTTCTCCGCTTCAGATTCGTATGGTCAGGGTCCCTTGCAGCCGGGCCACTACCGGAACACGAATTCCAGTTGCGCCTCTCAAAAAAAGCTAATCCTGAAAGAAGCGAGACTGAACTATTGCCTCGGCGAGCATCTCTCCCGCCAAGCGGTGTCCTTTTCGATTCCAGTGACCGTCCCCCTTGAAGTAGAGTCGATCTCCATCATTGGGGAAGTCCTTCGTCCTCTGACGAAACCGCTTCAAGGGATTCAGGAATTCGATCTCGAGCCGCGCCAGAACTTCTCCTAGCTCCAAGTTGACCTGTTCACTGTGCCATCCTTCAACGGGTAGGGCGTAATGTTGCTTCCATTGTTCCCATTCTTGTGTATATACGCTTACCCTCCCTGGAACGTGAAATACTAGCAAATCGCTTCCAATTGAACGTGTTTCCTGCTTCAGCTTCGCCAGCAGTGCCGCTGTTACAAGCCAAGCCTCGTGGATCTCGGGTGAGTAGGGATTCTGATAGACGCGGTACTCCTTTGGAAGGAACGTCTTCCCAGGATCTGCCAGGCCAAGTGAGATCGCTAAGGAAAACAACGTTGAATTGTTTTTAACCCGGTTACGAATCCACCGATAAAGATAGGAATGATGTGCAAGTGTGGTCTGGATTTGAGTTTGGAATGACACTTCCTCTGCGAGTACAGGGACGGGGACATTGGTTAGTTGCAACTCGTCTCCCTTGAGGCGAAAGAGGGGTTTGTAGCCACGGCGCCATGGGAAGTAGCGTTTCTGTGCGTTGTACCACACGTCATTGTCGTGAAACATCAGGATGGTGAGGTCTGAGCGATAGTGAATCCCTTCGGTTTGATAGAGCAAAAGCTCCTGGTCGGTACTGTATCCTGCGACACCAAGATTAATCACTTCGACTCGGCGCCCTCCCTGTTCATTCAGGTGTCGTTTCAACACTTCAGAGAAGAGTTCTTCAAATTCCACGGTATACCCCTCTGCGAAGGAGTCGCCCAGGACGACAATCCGGTATTCATCTGGCTCTTTCTCGAGTGAGTACTCGGGGCCACGAACTCCTCGGGAATTGAACCGCTCAGTAATACTGTACTCGGAGCGCTCGAAGGTAACGGTTCTGTTGGCAACGTGTCGCCATCCCAGCTGGGGATCATGCTCGCAACACACCTTGTGCTGGTTCAGTCGAAGCGGGGCAGCCTTTGCGAGAAGGCGTAGAACACCTTCCAGCGTACTGAATACCAGGAGCAGTGCTCCCATCACGAGGAGCAGATTGACGGAAATCCTACGCATGCCTGAAAATATCCACGACCGGATCGTGCCTCCTTTTGCCTCGTACTTGAGTGTAACCTTTTTTGTACCCGCCTTGCTCATTCCTTTTATTCCTCAAATTTTGTATGGTGATCACAGTAACCTGGCCGGCTCCTTTCTTGATTCGTAAAACCAAGGTCATGGGCCTAATGCATAATAGTTCAATTTCGTAGGCTAGCAGGCTGTGGGAAACATTTTCTTAATCATAATAAAGGGGATAGGAATCTTCCTGGGAACTGTATTGGTCTCTGTCGGTGGGTTTATTGGAATGGAAAATTTTCAAGCTCCGGGGACCATCAATATCCCCATTATGCTTCTCTCTGTGACTGCAATCCTCGTTGGTTCAATAATTCTGTGGATTGCGTTAAGGAAGAAGGAAAAAAGAACGTAATTCGGCTATTTGTTGTTTGGCTCCTATAGGGCTTGCCGGTACGGCATTCGCTACCGACTTCCAGGCCAAGCTCGTTTCCGTTGCCGATAGTGACACCATCACCGTTCTGAATAATGCCAACCAACACGTCAAGATCCGCCTCAATGGCCTTGCCTGCCCCGAAAAAGCCCAAGCCTATGGGAACAAGGCAAAACAGTTTTCCAAGAATCTAGTCCGTAGGAAGATGGTCACCATCAACCCCTTTTAGACTGATCGCTACGGTCGTACCATTGGCGATGGGCTCCTAGAAGATGGTCGGAACCCGAATCAGGAATTGGTGAAGGCCGGATTAGCCTTGTGGTAATTTGAGTCTTTGGATGATGAACGGTTAGGCATCTTAGAGGTCAAAGCTACAATTGCGAAGGGGCCGAGTTCGATATTCTTGAGGCTCTCAACGAAGAGGATCTGTTAGAAAAGGTAGACGTATTCATCTTGGAGTATCATTTCGAGAAGCCGGATCACTTGGTACGCAACCTCATCGAAAACGGATTGGCCGTTCAGGTGAAATGTGGCTTGAAAGAAGAACCGATGCTTGGTTACGTCTTCGCCATTAGGATGCCATAATTTTCATGTGAATTGATTAGTGCATGAATCCTCATCTGGATATGTTATGCATGCTGAAGAAAGTCGCAAAAGAACTCAATCGCTTTAGCCGCTCCGAACTTTCGTTCGAGCCTTCCTGGATCTGCGTTGGGATCTCGATCATCCATTCACCCAGCGCGAATGGGTCTCGGTCGAGTTCACATTTACAGGCACACAGAAGGGGGTGATGCTCGGCCGCGGTGGCCACAAGTTGGGGCCGACCAATAGGCGTGTAAAACTAAAGGGGTAGGCATCTATCGCGTCATCACCGGAAAGATTGCGGACTCACACATCTATTTCAACTTCGGTCTCCTGACTGAACGGCCGCGATCACAAATCCCCCTTTCACGCCCCCGCTTGCCCAACAAACCTCCTGAGAGCCAATTGCAGAAATGAGTCTTGGGACACGAACATGAAGGAAGGCTATCCTTGAAAATCTTTAAGGGTAGCAACGCTGGTTGCTTTAACGTTTTCAATATCACTTGGGGGGTTGGATGACTTACCCCCTTCCCAAGCACGTTGTCTTGGGTTCACATCCCCTCGCCCGCTCAAATTTTTCTCGTCACAGCTTTTCTTGTTTTTTCCTCAAAAACACCTATTCCTCTTTCGAGGTATAGAGTGTTGGAAAAAGAGGGTGTAAGGTCGTGGGGTAATGCACATCCTCCTGTGTGCTGGCCAGGGACAGTCGGCGAAAGTCGACACGTTCCTGGCCATTTTTTTTAAAATGGAAAATAGATACAAGATCGATGGTTTTTGGACTTCCAACCAATTCAGATTTCTCAATGCCCACATGAGACTTCTAGAGAATACGATGAGTAGGGCATGGGGTGGGGGTCAGTATCTAATTATTTTTTTCTTGTAATACCCTTGAAAAGATGAGGACCGCTTACGTGGTGGTATTTAGGTTGTCTCTGTTTCGGTTTGAACGAAGGGGATGTTGTACAGGTCTTCCTCCGTCCGTAACTGCCTGGAAGCGTTTCTGCCCAACATCTTTACACGGGTGTAGTTCCAAAGAAGAATGGCTGGATGGCTGCTCAAGCTGTTTACTATAGCTACTTTCAAAATTCATAAACCTTACAATTTTCCTGGCCATGTGTTTTCTTCAAATATGGGGCTGTTGAAAAAAATTGGCATTATTCAACAGAACAAATATGTAAATGGCAATAGGGTACAACGAATGAGCTATACAGATAGCCCTACAAAATCACAACAAGGAATATAATGATGAGTTCAACCGATTTGACGCGATGGGGTCTTCAAGTTTTACCTGATGTATTGGTGGTTCGGATATTTGGTGACTTGAAACATGACCTTGGGGATCTATTTGAAAAAGTCGTGGAACGGGCCTTGCGGCTCAACCATCGCAAAGTCATTTTGGATTTTTCCGAGGTCGATTCGATTGATTCCCTCGGATTGGTGTTGTGTGGGTACGGCCTCTATCATTTCCGTCAGTTAGGCATTCCTGTTGCTCTCGTCCGGCCGCCTGCTGCACTTCTTCCAGTTCTTCAAGGGCATGGGATGGATGAACTCCCAGAAGTTTTTATACATGAACAAGACGCCAGGATGCTCAATTAGCCAGATTTTCTCGCTGCCCGAGCTGTCCCATTCCCGACAAAAAAGGCCTATCGCTTATACTGTTTCCGCAATGATAAGGCTGGCTGGTCCAGCCAACGATCGATGTCCCACAAAACGCCATCCGGTTTCAGTGAGCCACTCCCTAATTTCTTCTACGCTGTAGACATCACCCTCAGGCGAGACAAGTAGAAATTCCCCAGCCATCAGGGCCGCAAAAGGCGGCTGAGTGTGGGTGGCATCAGTCCAAAAGTCGATCAAAAGGATTCGTCCCCCTTGCGAGACCGATTCACGGATACGGGTTAAAAGTTTCCGACTGTTGTCAGGGGAGAGGAGGTGCAGCACATTGGCGACTATGACATGGTCGTGGCCTTCTGGGAGGGCGTCCGTTAAGAAATCCCCGGCAACTAAGGAAATGGAATGAGGGGGTGGGTGAGCTTTGAACCGTTTTTGAGCCACGTCGATTACGGCTTTCTGTTCAAAGAGGGTAGGTTGAATATGGCCATGAGAGCGAAGAATGGCCAACAGAAATGAACCAGTTCCCCCGCCAAGGTCCAACACTCGCCGGGCTGTACTAAAATCATAGGTGTGGGCTAAAGCTTCGGCCGTGCTGGCCGTAATAGCCTCCACCCCTTCGGAAAACAATTGGCCTTCTTCAGCAGTCCATTCTTTTTGCTTGGGACGATACGTTTCTCCACGGATGGCCTGCTCGAGTTTCATCCAATTAGGATAGCTCAGTCGATTCCAAAATCTTAAAAATGGCCGGAGATCTCCTGTGCCTGCTCCGGACAAAAATGCATGAGAAACGGCAGAGTGGCTATAGCCCCCCTCCTCTTTTTGGAGTATTTCTAGGGCTACTAAGGCATCTGCAATAATCCGAAGGGTTCTGGCAGGAACAGAAAGATGTTGGCTTAATGCATCTATGGTTTTGGGCTGATCCGAGAGGGCTTCAAAGAGTCCCAATTCGTTGGCAACGAATAAATGTTTGGCTGCTAAAAACCCGCTGGCGATCTGAATAATTGGGTCAGGAGTAAGGATGGGAGGATGTGTTTGAATAGGGGTATGTTCTGAGCCAGCCATTTCAGGGCCTCCTATATTTTCAATCATGTACAATGGCGCTTGGTATCATACTTCATGCGTTTCCCCATTATGACAACGAGGATTGCCTTGAAACGTCCCTACTGTAGCATGGTTGGATATAGGGTTGAAGAATGACCTTGAGGGGTAGGTAGGAGGAGCGTAGAACCTTCTAGACAAAAAAAAGGACTTGAGCTATTCCCAAGTCCTTTTTTTAAGTACTATTGTAAAGGAATTTACAACTGTCGAAGCGCGGCAACTCGATCGTCAATTGGGGGGTGAGTGGCAAAGAGTTGCATGAAGCCTCGGGTTTGACCAGAAATTTTCATCGTCGCTAAGGCATCCTGGGAACTGTATTCGAACTGGGCGCGTTGCACCCATCGATCAATACTTTGAAGGGCGGAAATCATATATTCTGTCCCAACGGTGTTGGCGGCAAAGCGATCGGCTGCAAATTCCCGTCGACGGGACCACCAACTAATCGGGATCATGGCTAAAAACGACAAGATGATTTGCAAAAAGATATAGGCTGCAAATCCCAGGGCTGCATTACGTTCGGCCAACTGACGGTAAACCATTCGACTAATGAGGAAGACGAAGGTATTCATGAGCCCAGCTAACACCGTTGTGGTAAACATGTCTCCGTTATACACGTGGCCCATTTCATGGGCTAAGACGGCTCGCACTTCTCCTTCATTCAAATTATTGAGCAAGCCGGTTGAGACCGCCACCATTGATTTGTTTCGGGTAGGCCCCGTGGCGAAGGCATTGGGGTCTGGGGATTCATAAATCCAGACCTCTGGCATGGTAATCTGAAGTTTTTCGCTGATTCGCTGGACCGTTTCGTAGACAAATCTTTCCGCTTGAGTGTTTGGATGAGTTATTTGGTTGCCGTTAATCATCATTCTGGCAATATATTTTGAAAGGGCTAAACTCGCAAAAGCCCCACCAAACCCAATAGCTAGCGCAAAGATAAGGTCGGCTTGATTTATATACTGATGGAGGTTAATTCCGAAGGAGGGCAAGACAAAGTCAGCCAACACAGTGAATGAAATGGAAAGAGTGATGAAGATGAGGACATTGGCAACGAGTAGTAATCCAATGGCTTTGAATTTTTTCATGGACATTCTCCCTTATGTGTTCTCACCGAATGGTGAACGATAGCTAGATGATTCAAGTTGACTGACACGTTTGGGATGCTGGCCAATACATAATGGCCTGTGATTTTTATTCTCAACTTGATGAAAGATAACACCTTTTATGTAAGAGTCAAGGGTTGAAACCACGTGACCCTTTCCCAAAAAACAGGTATGATATCCCCTGGGATAAAGCAGCGTTTTTAGTTGATATGACTTCTCTGTCCTATTATACACGATTTGCTCTGGGAGTGGTTTGTGTCATGTCCCTATGGGGTTGGGCTCCTCGCCTTGTGGCCCAACAAGAAGGTGCCGCCTTGCCTCCTCATGAAACAATTGACGTTCAAAATTTTGTCATTACTATGGAAAGTTATGTATTCACCCCATCAGAATTAGTCTTGGACAAGGGAAAGCCGTTTACGCTGACCCTCACAAATCAATCTTTTTTGGTACCACACAATTTTTTACTTGATGATCCCAATGGAACTCGCCTGGTGGACACTGAGATTTCCAGTGGGGATACGGAAGTGGTTTCCTTAACCCTTACACAGCCTGGGATCTATCCGTATTATTGTGATAAACAATTCCTCTTTTTCCCAAACCATCGTGAAGAAGGGATGGAAGGTCGAATAATCATTCCATAATGGGAATGTGGAAAAAGTTCGCTAGCGGCGTTCTCGGTCAGTTGCCGTGCTCATGTACTCCCTATACGGTCCGCCCAGCAACCGTGGTCGCGCCCTACGGGATGCTGCAAGCAATCCTGCGGTCTTGCCCGCGGAAAGGGGCGTTTTAGCGCGCCTGAGTTGGGCGGGGGAGGCAGCGGGCCTTTTGAATATTTCCTCTCGGTTTTGGTGATTTAAAAGATCTGTCAACACTGATCGGTGTTGACAGAATTTTGAATTATTGAACAGTCCCGTAGTTTATGTCGCGTTTTTCATCGGATCAGGTTCTATTTCGAGACGTTCTTAAGCGGGTCTCCCGCTCTTTTTATCTAACTCTTGCTATTCTTCCCGAAACGGTCCGTTTTCAAGTGGGCCTGGCCTATTTGTTTGCCAGAGCGGCAGATACCATAGCTGATACAGGTGAATTAGAGGATACGGTTCGGTTGGAGTGTCTGCGGCAGTTTAAGCAGCAACTTGGGCAAGATTCTCCCGATTGGGCTCTCATCCAACGGATACAAGCCCGAGTCATTACCAAACAACCCAATCCCGATGAACGGCGGTTGTTAGAGGAGTTGGAGCGATGTTTCCACTTGCATCGTGGGTTGAATCCCCTTGACCGTTCTCATGTGGTGCAGGTGTTGTTGGTGCTGATTGGAGGTATGGAATTTGACCTCCAGCAATTTCCTAAGAAGAATCCACAAGGTGTCAGTGCGCTTCAAGCCATTCCCGATTTTGAATATTACACCTACGCGGTCGCTGGATGCGTTGGAGAGTTTTGGACCAAGATAATGTGCGATCATCTTCCCGGATTCCGGAAGTGGGACCAGTCCCAGATGATTCCCTTGGGTATTCGGTTTGGTAAGGGATTACAGATGGTGAACATTCTCCGCGATTTGCCGCAGGACTTACGGAATGGGCGATGCTATATTCCCGTCGCCTTACTGGATCAGTGTGCCCTCTCTCCTGAACAACTTCTTCAGGAGTCTTCGAACAAGGCGTTTCGTCCTATATATCGCCAATTAATAGAGGAAGCTCGGGATCATTTAGACCAAGGTTGGCGCTATACGATGGCGATACCTCGTCTGGAAATTCGGCTGCGCTTAGCCTGCATGTGGCCAATTTTAATCGGGATCAAAACGTTGCAACGATTGTCTCTGTCACGGGAAATGCTCAGTCCGAACAATCTCGTCAAAATTTCTCGGAGCGAGGTGTATCGTATTGTGGCCACCACGGGATTGACCGGTGGCTGTGGAACGGTGGGCACAGCCTATTGGGGGTATTGGAGAAAACGAATTGTGTAAGCTACTCTTCTTTGGGACTGAGCAGTTTTTCACCTTTGCGGAATACCACGTAGATCGCTTGGGTGGGACAAGCATCAAGGCACAGCCGACAGGATTCCATACATCGTGAGGAATCGAACTTATAGGGGGGGGTCGAAACCCAGGCTCCCGTTGGGCATACGGGAATGCATATGGCATTATGGACGCAACGGTCTGGATGTCGGACCAAGTGATCTCTTCTCACCATCATAGGGCTGACTCCTTCAAAGAGGGCTTGAGAAAACATTTCAAGCATATTCATTGTGAGTGACTACCTTCGGTATCCCATTGTTTAACGAGGTCTTGAATGCGGGTTTTCAATTCTGGGATTCGGTCCAGATTATTGTCAATAGCCTTAAGAATATTGTCTAGCCTTGCGGCACGTCCTGCTTCCTGGTCCATTCGAGTGAGGCGATCATATTCTTCAAACGCTTGGCCATAGGCCATTTCGAGATAAGGTCGTGCCGTCAAAAGCCCAGCCGTCAGAAGTTGAGGTTCTTCATGTAAGGGTGGTGCGACCGCAAAGTGATTACGAGAAAGCAGCAGAACGGTATGGGGGGTATGTTCAGGAATGGGAAGAACCTGTTCAATGGAGGTGCCGATCCCTTGTTCCCACGACGAGAGCCAGCCTGGAAAGGACTTTACGTACGCCACTTTCTGCCGGTTAGCTTCCCATTTTTCTTCATTGCCCATAGGGTTAGATTCTTTTTACACAAACATGGGATGTAATGGTGTAGCGGGGCACCACAATTTAGGGTTCTAGCTATTTACCTATGTAAAAGAACGCATTGCAAGGAAAGTCGTATGATGTATGAATTTGGAAAATAATTATAATAGACAATGAGGTGATTAGGGGATAACCTGAGGAAGTGAGCCATTTTTTCCTGGCATTAACAGCCGCTCAACAAGCTCCCCCTTGCCAATATGCCGTTCCATGATTTCTGTCACGTCGGCTTCCTTTCCCACCCAATACCACACGCCTTCTGGATATATGACGACGCTGGGTCCATACTCACATTGGTCCAGGCACCCGGCCTTATTGGCCCTGACGATTCCCTTCAAGCCTAGGCGTTCGACTTCTTTTTTAAAAAATGCATGGAGTCCCACAGAGCCCAACGCCGCACAACATCCTCGGGGATCTCCCTTCGGACGTTCGTTTATGCAGACGAAAATATGATGGGTATATTTACTCATCCCCTTGTTTTTTCATTAAAAATACCGAAATAATGAACAAGAAATATGAGTGGCGATCATACCCCAGGGTTCTGGAACCTGTCTAGCGGATGGATCAGAACACGCGAGAGAGGTTCAAAGTAAATTTGTTCCAATAATGGGCCTGTTGAATAAATCACAATTTTCAGAGGACCAATCCCATCTGGCCAATGCCATGAATCATCACACGCCAGGGGCCGGTTCAAAAAGGCCCGTCCAGCAAGGCCACAGGGGCTTTGGCGCCCGGAGCGTACACGGAGTACGTGAGGACGAACGGCGCGAAGAGCGCCAAGCCTGTGAGCGCGAAGCCGACAAAGGCCCGACCTGCCTGCGCGAAGCCGCTCCGGTGAAGGAAGGGAACGCCGCTGGCGGCCTTTTCAACAGGCCCATAATCACCGGTAGTTAAGCTAGCTTGTAAAAGCGAACAAAAGGCCAAACAATGGTAATTGGTGTCCCCAGGGAAATAAAAGATCATGAGTTCCGGGTAGCGCTTACCCCCTTTGGCGTTCAAGAACTCTGTGCTCGTGGTCACCGAGTGGTGGTCCAACAGGGGGCAGGAGAGGGGAGTGGATTTAACGATGACTCCTACCGGAAAGCGGGGGCGGTCCTCCTGCCAACGGCAGACAGCACCTTCGATAAGGCCCAGCTGATTGTAAAGGTCAAGGAACCGCAGCCCCAAGAATGGCCGTTGTTACGTAAAGACCATGTGGTCTTTACCTATCTGCATTTGGCCGCTTCGAAACCTCTGACAGAGGCGCTCCTGGCTTCCGGGTGTACAGCGATTGCCTATGAGACCACTGAAGATGCGCAAGGGAAGTTTCCACTCTTACGTCCGATGAGTGAAATTGCAGGGCGAATGGCAGTGCAAATTGGGGCCCATTTTTTAGAAAAACTTCAGGGTGGCTCTGGAACTCTGTTGGGTGGGGTCCCCGGGGTCCCACCGGGAGAAGTGCTGGTTCTTGGTTCAGGGGTCGTGGGAGCTTCAGCGGTGAAGATTGCCGTGGGTATGGGCGCTAGAGTGACCGTGCTGAGTCTGGATCTGTGGCAATTACGAGATTTGGATAAAGTCTATCAAGGCCGCATTGTGACAGTCGCATCCAGTCAACCGATGGTTCACCGGTATCTCACCATGGCAGATTTGGTGATTGGGGCCATATATCTTCCTGCCGCCCGTACGCCTCGAGTAATCACTCGAGCCATGGTGGCGGAGATGAAACCGGGGTCAGTCATCATTGATGTCTCTGTGGATCAGGGTGGATGCGCGGAGACCACTCGTCCTACCACACATTCGGATCCGGTGTTCTCGGTTGATAAAGTCCTCCATTATGGTGTTTCCAATATTCCTGGAATTGTTCCCCATACGTCCACCTTAGCCTTGACCAACGCTACGCTACCTTTTATAGTCCAGCTGGTTGAAAAAGGGTTGCAACAAACCATTAATACCAATCCAGGTTTACGAAAAGGTGTGAGCGTGTTGCATGGTCGGTTGACTTGCCAGGCGGTTGCCCACGCCCACGGGTTGGATTATGAGCCGTTGAATCCATCGAGTTAGGGTTTCCTTATAGTCGGGGCGTAGCGCAGACCGGTAGCGCACCGCGTTCGGGACGCGGGGGTCGGAGGTTCAAATCCTCTCGCCCCGACCAA
>JAZFZJ010000072.1:0-26308 GCA_036443915.1 Nitrospirales bacterium | reverse complement strand
CCCCATAGGATTACCGACCGCCAAGACCCATTGGCCAACCTTGAGGTTGTTTGAATCTCCAAATTGAACGGCTGGGAATTTTCGGTCAGCTTGGATTTTAAGGACAGCAATATCCGTTTCTTTATCGCGGCCAATCACCTGGGCAATCATACGGGATTTGTCGGATAAGCGAATGTCAGCCTCCGTCGTGTCTTCACCCACCACATGGTTATTCGTGACGATGTAGCCATCTTCGTGAATAATGACACCTGACCCGCTTCCTTGTCGCCCATAGGGTCCACGACGTGGAAAACCTTGTGAGGGATGGCTCTTACGGATTGGGGTAATATTGACGACCGTGGGCATTACACGGTCTGCCAGACTCGTGATGGCCTTCTCAATGTCTTCAAGAAACCTGAGGCCACGAATTTCTTGTTCAGTCTGCGCCAAGCTTAGGGAGGGTACACCTATGGCCAACGTATAAACTATTGAAAACATAGCGGTAAGTTTAATAAAGTTCATGTAAAGGTCTATATTTTTAAATGTCGGATAAGATATATTATGTCAACTATTAAACCATGTTATCTTGCTTTCCGTCCCATTGATTAAACGAATGATGTTTTCCATATGCCGATAAAAAATTAAGCCCGTGACGCATAAAGCATATACCACAAATTCTAGATTTTTCTCCCCAAAAATGACAATGACCGGGAAAATCCCGAACGAAGCCAATGCCCCACTGGAAGAATGCTGAAACAGAATAACAGTGCCAATCCAGATCCCCAAGAGGCAGAGCCCGAGATTGAGGTCAATAGCCAAAACAGACCCTAGTGCCGTAGCGACGCCTTTCCCTCCTTGAAACTTCAAGAATACCGAAAAGATATGCCCAAGGAGAACAGCTATACCGACAATGAGGACCCAAACCCAGGGCAAGCCAAAAACCTGGGCAAGGCCCGTAGCTAGCAAACCCTTACCCATATCGCCTAATAAGGTTAAAAATCCAGCTTTTTTCCCATTGACCCGAAGCACATTGGTAAACCCGATATTCTGACTCCCCAGGGTACGAGGATCCTGAGTCCCAAAAATCTTGGCTACCACTATTCCAAAAGGAATCGATCCTAGGACGTAGGCGCCCAGAACCGCCATGATATACGGTCCCATAACCTGATCCCCCAAAATACCGCCTACCAATATTGCGGGCTGATTTTTTTAAAGATATGGATGAGATATCGAGAACCGGAAATAAGAGAAAGCACCAAGGCAATATAGAGCAGCCCGGTGCCGACATAAAAGAATAGATCTTCTGTGCTAATCCATACCCCTTGAAGGAGTAAAAACAGAAGGCCCCCAATTTGACCAACAACTTTATATTTCCCCAGAGAGTCGGCTGGGACAATGAACCCTTCTTTGGCCGCAACGGCTCTTGCCCCCGTGACGATCATTTCTCGAGCAATCATGACAATAGCTAACCACACGGCAACCCGTTGAAATTGAACGAGCAAGATCAGCCCAGATGCCACCAACAGTTTATCCGCTACGGGATCGAGTAACTTCCCCACATTTGTAATTTGCCCTCGACGACGGGCTAAATAGCCATCGAGAAAATCTGTGAAGGCCGCACTAGCAAATACTATGGCAGCGGCCAATGCACGATCCGGGTTAGACTCCGAAAAAAGCCAGACAAACACCGGAATCAATAAAATCCGCAAAAGCGTAATCGCGTTCGGAAGATTGACATACGTTTCTCTCATCCCCAAACCGCTATCTGTTGCTTTTGATTTTAAGGCTTCTGAAGGATTCATGGTTCTTGAAAAGAGTTGGCCCAATGTTCACGTCAGAGGAGGAAATTCACCCTTTCCAGACACCTGCCAAATGGTTTGCAGTTGTGATAATAACGCACGCAATTCACTCAATCGTACCATGTTGGGACCATCTGAAAGGGCGTCTTCCGGAGAAGGATGTACCTCCATAAAGAACCCATCACACCCCACCGCGGCTGCCGCACGGGCTAACGGGGCCACAAATTCCCGTTGTCCTGACGAACATGTTCCCCCACCTCCTGGCAATTGCACACTATGCGTAGCATCAAATACTGTTGGATATCCTAACCCCCGCATGACTGGCAATGCCCGCATATCCACCACTAAATTGTGATAGCCAAAACTTGAGCCGCGTTCTGTTAAAAGGATATTCGTCGTCCCAGCTTCTTCAAGTTTTTTAACAACATTGGTCATATCCCATGGGGACAAAAACTGCCCTTTTTTCACATTGACCACACGCCCCGATTTGGCTGCCTCCCAGAGCAGATCAGTCTGGCGACATAAGAAAGCTGGAATTTGTAACACATCGACCACTTCTGCCACTTGAGAAACATCTTGTACTTCATGAATATCTGTCAGGATCGGAACGCCTACCTCGTCCTTTACTTTTTTGAGAATTTTCAGCCCAGTTGAAAGGCCCAATCCTCGAAAGGAGGAAATGGACGTCCGGTTCGCTTTATCATAGGAAGCTTTAAAGATATAGGGGATACCAAGTTCTTGAGTAATTTCAGCAATCGCGACAGCGGTTTCAAGCACCACGGCTTCACTTTCGATGACGCAGGGACCGGCAATCAAAATATGTGGAGAATCCCCACCAACCGTAAAGGACCCAATATGTACCTGATGTGGCGACACCATAGTGATAGCTATTTCTACAACTAAAGAAATTATAACTATGAAATGTAATATGGTTTATGAATTCGGAAAATAATTATAACGGCATTCGTTACGTGCCGAATTTTCGTTGAAGGGCTGCACCAATAAAGGCGGTAAACAGAGGATGAGGGGCACAAAGCCGAGAATGAAATTCGGGATGAAATTGTGTGCCGACAAACCAAGGGTGTCCTTGCAACTCGATAATTTCTACGAGTTTCCCATCAGGAGAGGTCCCACTGACTATCAATCCCTTTGCACTTAAGGAGTCCCGATAGTCATTATTAAATTCATACCGATGTCGATGACGTTCATGAACTACACTTTGTTCAAAGGCTGTATAGGCGAGTGTCCCAGGAAGCAATTTGCAAGGGAATAGTCCAAGACGCATAGTCCCACCCTTTTCCTGAATGGACCGTTGTTCCGGCAATAAATCAATCACCGCATGTGGGGTCTCAGCATCAAATTCTGAACTGTTGGCGTGCTGTAGGCCTGCGAGGTTACGCGCCATTTCAATAACGGCACATTGCATTCCCAGACAAATACCCAAAAATGGAAGGGCTTTTTCCCTCACATATCGAATGGTTTCGACTTTACCGTCGATTCCACGAATACCAAAACCCCCAGGAATGAGAACTCCATCCACATCGGCCAATACGCGTTCCGGGCCATTTTTTTCAATTTCGCTAGACTCCACCCATTGAATTTTTATACCCGCTTCGTCTCGTAATCCCCCGTGGACCAAGGCCTCAGATAAACTTTTATAGGATTCACGAGATTCTACATATTTCCCAACCAATGCGATTGTCACTTCATGGCGAGGCCGTTTGATTTTCTGGACTAAGATATCCCAATCGCGAAGATTAGGAGGACGGGTTTCTAGCCTCAGCAACCGGACGATCAGTTCATCAAGCCCTTCTTTTCTCAGGACAATCGGCACTTCATAGATGGATTCAACATCTTTGGCTGTGATCACGGCTCCCTTATCGACATTGCAAAATAGGGCAATTTTATCCTTGACACTGGGTGGAAGAAACCGATCGGTTCGGCACAACAGCACATGAGGTTGTATCCCAATTTCTCGTAATTTATTCACGGAATGCTGGGTTGGTTTGGTTTTGAGTTCTCCAGCTGTTTTAATGAAAGGCACCAGGGTAAGGTGGATATAGAGAACATTTTCCCGCCCAACATCATAGGGCATTTGCCGGATCGCCTCTAAAAACGGCAAGCTTTCGATGTCGCCCACCGTCCCCCCAATTTCTACGATGACCACATCCACATCGTGAGCGACCCGTAAAATAGTGTGCTTGATGGCATCCGTAATATGGGGAACAACTTGAACGGTGGCTCCCAAATATTCGCCTTTTCGTTCCTTTTGAATGACTGACTCATAAATCCGCCCCGTTGTGCAGTTATTTTCTCGACCTAATTGAACGGTTGTGAAACGTTCATAGTGCCCCAAGTCCAGGTCTGTCTCCGCGCCATCGTCAGTCACATACACTTCCCCATGCTGATAGGGATTCATCGTTCCTGGGTCAACATTAATATAGGGATCCAGCTTTAAAAAGGTGATGGTCATGCCACGGCTTTCCAATAAATGGCCTATGGCTGCCGAAGACAGACCTTTCCCTAAAGACGAGACGACACCGCCGGTAACAAAAAGAAATTTACTCATGTTTCCATTTCAGCTTGGTCATTAGAATCGTTTGTGGTTTTTTTAATCATCAACTTCACCATATTTTTCTGCCTATTTTCAACCCTCGGGGTTTTTCAGGAATGTTTGAGCATCGGAGGGGGTTTTTTTAGTAATAAACGGGATTCCGCCACCCCAATATCTTCAGGAGTATCAATGCGAATTGACTCATGGACAGTTTCCCAAACCATAATTGGTCTGCCATGTTCTAGCGCCCGCAGTTGTTCTAATTTTTCCGCTTCTTCCAGATACCCCGTGGGGAGCTCACTGAATAATTGCAATTCTGATTTACGGAAAATATAGATCCCTAAATGGAGCGAGGCAACAGGGCCTTTATCAGGAGGAATGCCATCACGCCAGCAGGGAATCGGACTTCGTGAGAAATACAGTGCACGTCCCGCTTCGTCGGTCACCACTTTTACCATCGAAGGGTTGGTGACATCCTCCATCTTCTGCATTGACCTTTTCAGTGTCCCCATTCCAACTGAAGAATGTAAAAAGGGTTCAATGAGGTCATTGAACAAACCGGTGTGCAGGGGAATTTCATCAGCTTGCAAGTTCACAATCACATCATACTTGAGGTCCAGAGCAACTTTTGCCACTCGGTCTGTTCCGGTGCGGCAAGGCTCTGTCACAAGGGATGCCTCCCCCCCAAAATTTAAGACAGTTTCGTAAATCGCATCTTGATCGGTGACCACCAGAATTTGCCCAACTTGAGGCACTGATTGTGCAGCTTCATAAACATGTTGAATCAACGGCTTTCCTGCCAAGAGAGCCAGGGGTTTTCCTGGAAACCTGGATGACCCATGGCGAGCGGGAATACACAGGCTTACCAAGGGCTCAGTGGCCATCCTGAGCCATCACTTCTTTCAATTGAGATGGTGTGACCGTAGCGGTCCCAACCATTCCAACCACAATGCCTGCCGCCTGATTCGCTAACATGGCAGCATCAGGAAGAGGGGCCTTTGCACTCATGGCCAAAGCCAGAGTGCTGACAACGGTATCCCCAGCTCCGGTCACATCATAGACTTGTCGCGCCACTGCCGGAATGGTCCATGATCGACTATTATGGTCAAAAATACTCATGCCCTCCTCTCCCCTTGTAATCACAACTGCTTGGCATTGCAACTGTTTCTGGAGCAAGCCTCCGATTTGTTCAATGGGTGCGTCTTGAGTAGGGAGAAGCCCGATGGCCTGTTTGGCTTCGACATGATTGGGTGTAATAACGGTGACCCCCGTATAGTAATCCATATGTTCTACCTTGGGATCAACGATAATTGGGACGCCATATTTTTTTCCCAACATTTGAACTTGCCTCATGAGCGCTTCTGTGATCATGCCCTTGGCATAGTCAGAGATCACCACACAAGACTGATGGGGTAAGCGTGAAGTCACATATCGGATAAGTTTTCGCTCAAGGGCGGGGGGAATATGATGCCGCTGTTCCACATCGAAACGCACGATCTGTTGGTTATGGGCCACTACCCTCGTTTTTTTGATTGTTGGCCGGCTGGTATCTACAAACACGCCCGAAACGCGTTTAGATGATTGACGGATTTCCCGCAATACCTGTTTTCCGTCGGGATCTGCGCCAATGACTCCGCATAATTCCGCCTGCCCCCCTAGCTGGACAATATTTTGATACACATTGGCCGCACCCCCCATCCGAAAAGACTCTGAGTCCACATGAACGACCGGCACTGGAGCTTCTGGGGATACTCGCTCCACTTTTCCCCAAATGTAATGATCGAGAATGAGATCCCCAAGCACTAAAATTCTGGCCTCGGAGAAGCGTTGAAGATAGTGCCTCAATTTCCGTGTGGAAATTGATGAGACAGCTGATGGTGTTTTCATCCCTTCATTCGTACCAACGAAATCAGCTGAGAGGTAGGGAGATCGGGTATTGTGTTACCTAATGAGTTTTCCAATGCGTTCCCAACGAACCCAATTCAACCAGGACCCCTGCCCATTCCATGACCAGTAAACTAAGAAAGCTCTTCCCTTAATTTTATTCATCCGCACAAATCCCCAAAATCGACTATCCAGGCTTTGGTCGCGATTATCCCCCATCACAAAATAGGAATCCGGCGGCACGGTAAGCGGGCCAAGATTGTCCCTTGGATTGATGCGACCATCGATAATCCCAGGATCAATTCTTTGGGTAAACCCTTCATCAACAAAGGGTTCCCCATTGACCAGAACTTTTTTATTTTGAATATGGATTGTGTCACCGGGAACTCCCACCACTCGTTTAATGAAATCTTTATTTTCATCCTCGGGATATCGAAACACAATGACATCACCCTGCTGAGGAGGATCAAAATCCATAACAATGGTAGACGAATAACAGGTGACCGGCGGGAAGGACACTTGAAATTCACAGTCCTTGGGCAGTTGAAATCCATAGGCTAATTTGGACACCAGAATATGATCGCCGATCAATAGAGTCGGGATCATGGATCCAGAGGGAATTTTAAAGGCCTGCACCACAAATACGCGGATCGTCATAGCCAATATAATCGCAATCAGCAACGCTTCAGCATATTCCCGAATAATAGACTTTTGGGCGGGAACCACTTCTGGTGCCGGGGCCTTCACCGAGGAGGGATCTTTTAAACTCTGCTCAGAAGATTCGTTCATATTTGGTGGCTGAGGGTCTTGCTTAGACATAGAACACTCAATTGGGATCCGTTTTGAGAATGGCTAAGAATGCCTCTGGAGGAACTTCAACTTGGCCCAATTGTTTCATGCGTTTTTTTCCTTCTTTTTGTTTCGCCCATAATTTACGCTTTCGGGATATGTCTCCACCATAACATTTGGCGGTCACATTTTTTTTAAGGGCTCCAATGGTTTCCCGAGCAATGACTCGCTTGCCAATAGCTGCCTGAATCACGATTTCAAACATTTGTTTGGGAATTAATGTTTTCATTTTTTCTGCTAACTGACGCCCCCGGTTTTGGACTTTATCTTGATGGGCTATCATTGACAGGGCATCGACCGTTTCTCCATTTAGCATCAAGTCCAATTTTACCAAATCCGACTTTCTATACCCCATCAATTCATAATCTAATGACGCATAGCCCTGAGTCCGAGATTTCAACCGATCGTAAAAGTCTAACACAATTTCATTCAAAGGCATTTCATAGGTCAACAACGTCCGGGTCGGATCCAAGTATTGCAACCCAAGCTGAACTCCCCGACGCTCTTGGCATAGTTGAAGAACATTCCCAATATAACGTTCGGGTGTAATGATGGTGGCTTTTATAAAAGGTTCTTCCATCCGTTCAATTTGAGAAGGATCTGGAAGATTGGAGGGATTGTCAATCGTTTTCATCTCCCCATTCGTGGAATAGACCCGGTAGACAACGGTGGGGGCGGTGCTAATCAGATCAAGCCCATATTCCCGCTCCAACCGCTCGCGAATGATTTCCATGTGCAGCAACCCCAAAAACCCACATCGAAATCCAAATCCTAAAGCCAATGAGGTCTCAGGCTCGTACACAAACGACGAATCATTGAGCCGCAGTTTTTCCAAGGAATCTCGCAGATCTTCAAATTTGGCATTGTCCGTCGTATAGAGCCCACAAAACACTACTGGCTTCACATCCCGATACCCCAGCAAGGCAGTTTCTGCTGGTTGCTTCGCATTCGTGATCGTATCACCTATTTTCGTATCAGAGAGTTCCTTCATCCCAGCACAAATATACCCCACCTCCCCTGGACCAAGTCTGGAAACCTTGGTCCGTTTTGGAGAAAAGATCCCAATCTCCAGCACTTCGAATTCTCGGCCTGAAGACATAAGCCGAATGATCATATTGGGGAGAATTTCCCCATCAATCACGCGAAGCAACACGACTGCTCCTTGGTAGTTGTCAAACCAGGAATCAAAAATCAATGCCTTTAACGGCCGCTTTAGCAACCCAGGGGGAGGCGGAATAATGCGAACAACCCCTTCAAGGACTTCTTGGACTCCCCGACCATCTTTGGCACTCACCAAAAAAACTTCCTCCTCAGAAAGGCCTAACACCTCCCGAATTTGGGTTGTTACCCCTTCCACATCTGCACTTGCCAAATCAATTTTGTTAATGACGGGAATAATAACCAAATTACTGGCCATAGCTAAATACGCATTTGCAATGGTTTGAGCTTCGACTCCTTGGGTAGCATCAATTAACAAGAGAGCGCCTTCACAGGCAGCCAGGCTGCGTGAAACTTCGTAGGCAAAATCGACATGCCCAGGAGTATCAATAAGGTTAAACAAATACTTCGCTCCGTCAGCGGTTCGAAACCGGGTTGTGACCGCGTGCGCTTTGATGGTAATACCACGCTCACGTTCTAAATCCATGTCATCAAGATATTGGGCACGAGATTCACGCTGGGAGATCAATCCGGTTATTTCGAGAAACCGGTCCGCCAGAGTCGACTTTCCATGGTCAATATGAGCAATAATGGAGAAATTACGGATGTGGGATTGTGGGATGGATTTGCTCATTCAAAATGCCTGTGATTGTAGTAAGCTCCTAAAAGGTTGTCAAAAATTGAAAGATTCCTCTAGGGTAGTGGTTGGAGCAGTACGATGAAATCACATTCCTCCCTCAAACAATTACAAAATGACGACCGCCAATATGTTTGGCATCCCTTTACTCAAATGCAGGAATGGGAACAGCAACCACCCGTGATCATTAGTCGAGGGAAGGGATCCTTTGTCTATGATCTGGAGGGGAATAAATACTTAGATGGTACCTCATCCATTTGGGTAAATCTCCATGGGCATCGCCATCCCAAAATCGATCAAGCCATTCGCCACCAACTCACTCAGGTAGCTCATACCACCCTCCTAGGGCTCTCAAATCCTCCAGCCATTCAACTGGCCAAGGCATTAATTCAAATAGCGCCAACGGGGTTGGGCAAAGTCTTTTTTTCTGACAACGGCTCAACAGCCGTCGAAATCGCGATTAAAATTGCCATTCAATTTTGGCAACAGTGTCCTTTTCCCCAACCACGAAAAACAAAGTTCATTCATCTGGGAAGTTCCTATCATGGGGATACGGTCGGGAGTATGAGTCTCAGTGGGATTGAACCTTTTCGAAAGCCGTTTACCCCTCTCCTATTCTCCTCCTACGACAGTATTGAACCTCCTTACTGCTACCGCTGCCCTCTTCAATTAGAGTTTCCTCAATGTGCCCTTGCCTGCCTACAGCCACTTGAATCCCTTCTTCAAGAAAAACATGAAGAAATTGCAGGGGTCATCCTTGAACCGATGGTACAGGCTGTTGCTGGGATCCTTCCTTCCCCGCCAGGCTATCTCAAGCGGGTTCAAGAGTTGTGTCGGCAACATCAGGTCCTGTTCATCGCCGATGAAGTAGCAACCGGGTTTGGCCGAACAGGTCGAATGTTCGCGTGTGAACATGAAGCCGTCAGCCCGGATATTATGGCCATGGCCAAAGGATTAACTGGCGGCTATCTCCCATTAGCCGCCACGCTCACCAGCAACACTATTTATGCCGCATTCTTGGGTGAACCACATGAAGGCAAAACATTTTTTCATGGTCATAGTTATACCGGGAATCCTTTGGGATGTGCGGCCGCTTTAGCAAATCTCACTATCTTTAAAACCGAGCGAACCCTGGAAAAACTTCGACGCCGAATCCCCAAGTTTGCCAACTATCTTGAGTCACTCTTAAACGATCCATGGGTTGGAGACATCCGACAATGCGGATACATGGTTGGAATCGAGTTGGTTCACGATACTCACTTAAAAACCCCATTCCCCGTTTCGGAGCGCATCGGCCATCGCGTGACTGTGGCTGCCCGCCGGCTTGGACTCCTTATCCGTCCAATCGGCAATACGATGATTCTCATGCCTCCCCTATCGGCAACCACGAAAGAGTTGGCACAAATGGTCGATATTCTGAAGATCGCTATTTCGGTGGTACGCGCTTCCAAAGGGCAATAATCATTTCCCCTTTTCAAAGTCCGATGCCTGAACATGGGGAAATGGGTCAGAAGGAAAGTTCCAGAAATTAAAAATATTTTTCTAGCGATTCTATTAGAAAATTCCTTGAATCATCAAAAGCAAATGGTCAAAAAGATCCGCTGTCTCACCCGTTCAACCTTTGCACGCCAAGACGCGCCCTTCCTCGGCCAAGGCTGTATACCGTCAGCAATGGCCGTGCCCTACTGGACGCCACATGCAACCCAAGTCAGGGTCCCACCGTGAGTCTTGCAAGCTAGGAGAAGGCCGGTGGCGGACCCTGCGCCTTCACAAGGGCATGCTTTTTCAACATTCCCATTACACCAATTCCACCCTTTGGCCAACCTGTAATCCACAACGATCCACCGCCCGGCCTTGTTTGATGAAAATCTCAAGTTGCCCATTACTATTCATTAGCACCTCTGGGAGTCCTGTTGCCCCTTCTCCATAGAAAGTTTTTATGCCCTTGATGATCATTTCCCCTACTTTAAGCCCCATGCAGTCCTGTTTTCTGACTGAACGAAATGTCTCAAAGTCTGTAGGGGTGATATTTGTGATCGCATTCCCGAAATGATCAATTGAGATTATTTGACCTTGAAGAGCCTGTTGATGCATCTTCGGGGGATCATCGGGGAGCGTGACATAGTCCTGGATTAACCGTCCATATGAGCCAGGCATTTGCCCTTTTGTCAGCCAGGCTGCCGAGGGGGCAAACAGATCTCGCCCATCAAACGTCGCTCCGGGAGAATCGAGCCGGTATTGTTTGTTCTCAATCGCCCGAACTTCGATGGAGGATTCTTCCCGGAGGACCGCGCTCAAGACTCCATTGTCCGGTGCCAAAAAGAAATGCCGTGCTGTAGAGACCAGTAAAGCTCGACGGGAACTTCCAACACCGGGATCAACGACCACCACATGTATGGTCCCATCGGGAAAATATTGATAACAAGACTTCAATAACCACGAGGCTTGCTCAATCCCATGCGCAGGGATTTGATGGGTGAGATCGACAATACGCAGTTGTGGGTTAATTCCTAGCATTACGCCTTTCATGCTCGGCACAAAATAATCCACGTCTCCAAAGTCAGTAAGAATGGTAACCAATGAAATAGCCGATGGCATTAGACTGGTTCCTCAAAATTGATGGATTGAATCTCATATTCAATCACTCCCGCAGGACGGTGTACCTCAACAATGTCTCCCACACGATGACCAATTAGTGCTCGACCTATTGGTGATTGGACTGAGATTGAACCATTTTTTATATCGGCTTCATCTTGACCCACCAAGGTGTATCGCTTTTCTTCCTGCGTTTCTGTACCTAAGAGCGAGACCGTTACGCCAAAAACCACCGTGTCACTCAGGCCACGAGATATTTCGACCACTTGGGCATTCCCAAGTTTATGTTCAAGTTCCGATAGGCGTGTATCAATAAATTGCTGCTGTTCTTTGGCTGCTTTGTACTCGGCATTTTCCTTTAAATCCCCGTGCTCACGCGCCTCCGTAATGGCTTGAATATTTTTTGGCCGCTCTTCACGCCGTAGTCTCGTTAACTCAGCTTGTAACGCGTCATAGCCTTTTTTGGTTATTGGAAATTTCATAAGAAGCTACTCCATGCCTTTGTAGACAGACCCAGTTACTCCAAGATGTTCTACAGTCCCATTAAGCGTTAAAGACCATAGCCGAATGGTATTCTTGTAAACTTTGCACTTTCATAGACGTTTTTGTCATGGCTTCAATTCCCAGCAGTGCTGCTTGTGCGCCTTGTATCGTGGTGAAATACGGAATGCCTCCCAATTCAGCGGACTTCCGAATAGGAGCGGAATCTTCTTGTGATATACTCCCCCCTACCGTATTCACCACCATTGCTGCTTCTTTATTCTTGATAAAGTCCATAAGGTTGGGACGCCCTTCTTTCATTTTATTCACGACCATGACCTCCAGCCCATGTTCTTGTAAAAAGGTTGCCGTCCCCTTCGTGGCGATAATAGAAAAACCTAATTGGCAGAGACGTTGAGCAATTTCAAGTATTGCGGGTTTATCACCATCTTTCACACTTATTAAGGCATTACCACTCAAAGGCATGGGCATGCCAGCCGCCGCTTGAGATTTCGCAAAAGCCCAACCAAAACTCTTATCGATGCCCATGACTTCACCTGTGGACTGCATTTCCGGGCCCAGTAAAACATCCGAAACTCCCAGTTTAGCAAAGGGAAAGACAGCCTCTTTAATAGCCATGTGAGAACCTTGAGGTCGTTGAAGAAACCCTAAGTCTCTCAAGGTTCGTCCCGTTATCACCTTCATAGCCAATTTCGCCAACGGAACTCCGATGGCTTTACTGACAAAAGGAACGGTCCGAGATCCGCGGGGATTGACTTCTAAAATATACACCTGGTCTTTTTGGACTGCATATTGAATGTTCATCAAACCCACAACTTCCAATGCGTTCCCAAGCCGAAGGGTTTGCTTGTGAATGGCTTCAAGGATGGGGTCGCTAAGGGAATGGGGAGGCAGAGAACATGCCGAATCTCCGGAATGAATCCCGGCCATTTCCACATGCTCCATGATCCCAGCGACTACCACATCGGTTCCATCGGCAATGGCATCGACATCGACTTCAATGGCATCCTCTAAATAATCATCAATGAGTAACGGATGTTGCCCTAAATCTATCCCAGTGCTTTGAAGATACCGATCCAAGGAATCTGCGTCATAAATAATTCGCATCGCTCGTCCACCTAAGACATAGGACGGCCTGACCATTACGGGATACCCAATGTTCACGGCAATAATATGTGCCTCATGGGTGGACCGAGCCGTTCCGTTTTGCGGTTGAAGGAGGTTTAATTCTATCAACAAATCACTAAATCGTTTGCGATCCTCAGCACGGTCAATAGCATCCGGCTGGGTACCCAGAATTTTGACCCCTTCTTGGGCCAAAGGCACCGCCAGCTTGAGAGGGGTTTGCCCTCCAAATTGGACAACCACTCCTTCTGGACGCTCAGTCTCCATAATTCTCAAGACGTCTTCTTTCGTCAATGGCTCAAAATATAAACGATCAGATATATCATAATCCGTGCTCACAGTTTCTGGATTGCAATTGACCATGATTGTTTCGATGCCCTCTTCTTTAAGGGCCATGGCCGCATGCACACAACAATAATCAAATTCAATCCCTTGCCCAATCCGATTTGGTCCTCCACCTAAAATGACAATTTTCTTCCGTCCAGTCGGATAGGCCTCACAGGTGAATCCCGACGTGGAATAGAGATAAGGCGTCAGGGCTTCAAACTCAGCACCACAGGTATCAACCCGTTTAAAGCCAATGGGCTGAGTAAACCCTGGTGTCTTCTGTCTACGCCGTATCCAGTCTTCAGTTCTCCCGATCAGCTGCCCCAGTCGTTGATCTGAAAATCCTTGTCGTTTCCCTTTCTCAAGAAGTGCTCTGAGCCATTCAGGCATTTCCTCAGAATCAGCGGATCCCTGATACAGCTGGTTTTTGCCCACCCATTCGGCTTCAAATGTGACGATTTGCAAAATTTCATATAAAAACCAAGGATCCACCCGAGTCAATTGATACAATTCTTCAACAGACATTCCAAGTCTGAGCCCATCGGCTATATGCCACAGCCGATCAGAGGTTGGGATACGAAGAGCCGTTTGAATTTGCTCATACAAGGGATGATCGGTTGGGCTGTCTTTTTGTGTGCCATCAAGCCCATGTAACGAGACCAATCCAGACCGATCAGTTTCCAGTGACCGAATGGCCTTCTGAAGTGCCTCTTTAAAGGTACTTCCCAGAGCCATGGCTTCCCCTACCGACTTCATATGGGTGGTGAGTGTCGGATCAACATTCCTGAATTTTTCAAAGGTAAACCGAGGAATTTTCACTACGACATAATCAATGGTTGGTTCAAAGCAGGCTTGGGTGACTTGGGTAATGTCATTAGGAATTTCATCAAGGGTATAGCCTACCGCAAGTTTGGCCGCAATTTTTGCAATAGGAAACCCTGTGGCCTTGGAAGCTAAGGCCGAACTTCGGGATACACGTGGGTTCATCTCAATGACGAGTAATTCTCCATTGTCCGGATTCAGAGCAAACTGAATATTGGATCCACCGGTATCCACTCCAATTTCTCGAATAATCCTAATGGCGGCATCTCGCATATCTTGGTACTCTTTATCTGACAAAGTCATTGCTGGTGCCACAGTAATACTATCACCGGTATGCACCCCCATCGGATCAAGATTTTCAATAGGGCAGACAATAACCACATTATCTTTGGAGTCTCGCATGACTTCTAACTCATATTCCTTCCATCCCAGCAGGGATTGTTCGACCAGTGCTTGTCCGATAGGACTGGTGACCAAAGCCCAGTCAATATGCGCTTCAAACTCCTCTCGGTTATAGGCAATGTTTCCCCCAGCCCCTCCTAACGTGAACGAAGGACGCACGATAGCTGGGAAGCCAATCTCTTCAATGAGTTGAAGCGCCTCTTCCCGGGAGACAATCGACCCACTTGGCGCAACTTTCAATCCGATTCGCTGGATAGCTTGTTTAAACAATTCTCGATCTTCGGCCTTTTGGATGGACTCATATGAGGCCCCAATAAGTTTAACACCATGTTTTTCCAGTAGCCCGCGCCGGACTAATTCTACTGCCACATTGAGGGCAGTTTGCCCCCCCATTGTCGGCAATAACGCATCGGGACGATCTCGCTCAAAAATAGCCTCGACGACTTCAACGGTAATGGGTTCAATATAGGTTCGATCCGCCAAATCAGGATCGGTCATGATTGTGGCGGGATTACTATTCAACAAGACCACTTCAAAGCCTTCTTGCTTGAGCGCTTTGCAGGCCTGAGCTCCGGAATAGTCAAATTCACACCCTTGTCCAATGACGATGGGACCAGACCCGATTAAAAAAATCTTATGAATATCGTTTCGACGCGGCATAAGGTGTTCTCAGGAGTGTGGAACCGGTGAGAGAATGGAATCCGAGTCTAGTGATTCTGAATGGGGTGCTTCAGGATGATAAAACCTCATGGCCTGAGGAATCCAAGCTTCGATTTGTTTAATTCGCGTAACATCAGACGGATGTGTCGACAAAAATTCCGGAACAGAATTTTGAGTTCGAAAACAAAATCTCCCAATCATTTTTCTTGGACAGCCACTCATCCGTTCCCAGAAGGGTACGGCCTCCCGAGGGTCATAGCCAGCCTTAGCCATCAACTGCAACCCAATATAGTCCGCTTCTGTTTCTTGCGCACGAGAGTTGGGAAGAGATACGCCTACCCCATAGGCACTCATCGCTCCAATGGCGACTCCAGGATCAATACCTCCAGCGGCAGCTCCAGCTATAGCCCCAAGTTGCCCAATTTGTTCAATGATGCCTCGACTGTATCGTTCCGCTCCATGTCGTTGCAGCGCATGAGCGACTTCATGTGCCATGACGGTCGCAAGCCCGTTTTCGTTTTTCGTGTATGGCAAAAGCCCTGTAAACACCGCGACTTTTCCTCCTGGTAGGGCAAAGGCATTGATCTGGTCGTCATCCTGAATCACCACAAATTCCCAGACATATTCAGGTTTATTGGCCGCCTTGGCGATCCGTTTTCCCACACGATTCACCATAAGGGTGACTTGAGGGTCGCGGCTTAATCGTGCTGACTTGAGTATTTCCCTGAATGCTGAAAGCCCCAATGCGATTTCTTTATCTTCCGAAATATAAATCAACTGATCGCGCGCGGTTCCTGGAGCTTTTTGACATGCTGAACCAAGCAACATCCCCACGATACAAAAGATGCCTAAGCAGGATCGTTGACACAGTCTTCGGAAGACCCCAGACCCTTTTCTATGTAAGGAAACACTCATGACTCATTGGACCCGCTATTACGGCATCCACATGTACAGCATTTGTGGAGTGCCTCCGCTCAAGAGACTGAGCAAGGAATTCGCATCAACCTCTGGAAATCCCGTAGACCCAATCTCAGGAGGCGCGAAACGTGAATAAATATTCTGATGGGAACCCCCTCCCCTTACGTAGGTAATCACCTGCGCTTCTTGTAACTTGGCAGCTTTTTTCCCCCACGCGATCGCCTCGTCTAGATACCCAATATTATCAATTAACCCGTGGTTTTTAGCGATTTTTGCTGTATAAATACGTCCATCGGCCAACTTCCGAATATCTTCTTGTGGCAAATTGGGGCGCCCTTTTTCTATAACCCCAAGAAATTGGTCATAGAAAGTATCAATCACATCTTGAAAAATTTCCCGTTCTTCATCATTCATGGGCTGGAAGGGGGCCCCCATAGCCTTTTTGGGACCAGACACAATCGCTGTCGGATGAACACCAACTTTTTCCAAAAAGCCCTCCGCATTCATCGATACCATGATGACTCCGATGCTGCCAGTTATTGTAGATGGATGCGCATAAATATGGTCTGCGGCCATGGCAACGTAATATCCACCAGATGTCCCTAAATCCATAATGGAGGCCACAATAGGAATTTCCCGGTTCCTACGGAATTCCTGTAATTCATGATACAGAATATCCGAAGCGGTCACGGTGCCACCAGGGGTATTAATACGAAGGACAAGGGCTTTGACATGACTATCCTTTTCAGCTTTCGTCAACTCTTCTTTAACTCGAGCAGGTAGACTGGGCTGGTCAAAAAACCCTGTTGGCTTACTTGTCGTAAGCATGCCAGAGATATCCATTAACAACACTTTATCTTCACCTTTTCCGGAAAGGGTGATTTCCCGTAACGGTCCTCGTCCCGAAAAAAGAGACTCATCGATAAATATACAACCACTTAAACAGCTCAAGAGTCCCACAACAAACCATACCCACCTAACCATGGAGTTCCCCCTTCATCAACTCGACAAATTGCCTGAATAGATAGCCAGAATCATGTGGCCCAGGTGACGCTTCAGGATGAAATTGGACGGAAAGAATCGGGGAGTCCAAACCAACCATGCCTTCACAACAGCCATCATTCATACTTCGATGAGTCATTTCCATTCCACCAAGGGGACTCTCAAAGCGTTGGGTAACCAAGCCAATCCCCTCCTCTTCTTGGTGTGGCAGACTAACTGCGAAATTATGATTCTGGGAAGTAATCTCAATTTTTCTGGTGCGGAGATCCATAACGGGATGGTTGGCTCCATGATGCCCAAAGGGTAATTTATGGGTTGCCAATCCCAGAGCCAGTCCTAATATTTGATGGCCCAAACAAATTCCTAATATGGGTTTCCAGCCCAATAGGCTTTTCACGGTTTTCACGGCATACGGGACTCCTTCTGGATCTCCAGGACCATTAGAAAATACCAACCCATCGGGATGAAGGTTTCGTATTTCTTCAGCGGTCGTCGACGCTGGCACCACATGAACCTGACAGCCCATGTCGACCAAACTCCGAAGAATGTTGTGTTTCACTCCAAAGTCCATGACTACGACATTAAAAGAATATGAAGACTCAGGAGTCTTAACCCCGTTCGTGGTTAAATCGATAGACCTTGTTCCTTCCGTCCATTCATAGGACGATGAACAGGTCACAGTTTTTACGAGATCCCGGCCAATCAGTGAGGGGGAAGACTTTGCCTTGGCACATAAATATTCTTGATTGAGATTAACATGGGAGATGACTCCGACCTGCGAACCTTTGTCTCGAATATGACAGGTTAAGGCTCGAGTATCCAATCCCTGAATCGCCACGATTTTATGCTCAATCAAGTAAGACTCGAGAGTTTGACGACCTCGCCAATTGCTCATGCATTTGGAAGCTTCCCGTACAATAAAACCCTCTGCCCATACCCGGTTGGACTCATCATCTTCCGGGGTAAATCCGTAATTACCGATTTGCGTTGCTGTCATAAGGACAATCTGACCGGCATAGGAAGGATCAGTTAATATTTCCTGATACCCGGTCATCGCGGTATTAAAGACCACTTCTCCAAGAGTCTCTCCTTCAAATCCAAGCGCCTGGCCTTTAAATATCGTGCCATCCGCTAAGGCTATAATCGCAGGCTTCATCCTGCGCTCTTTGTTTTGGTCATGACCATACCGGTAGCCAATCAGAAATTTAGTGAGTTGTCACAAAATGATGCAACACAGTTTTCCGCAGTTTCAAAATAAATAATGAAGCGGCCAAACCCAGATTAATGAGATGTAACAATCGAACGATCATATGCAAGCGAAAGAATCGCCCATAAGCCAGCTCTTTTTGTTGTTCAGATATGGCCTCAAACGCCTTCTCCTGCAAATCCACCGTTTGAGGACCTAATACCCCAATTATGCCAAATGTGACGACGAACATGCCGGCCAACAACCACCACTCTCCAGGAGAAAGGGCAAACAAAACGGAGGGGTCGTGGCCATACGTGCGATATCGAAAACCCGCCAAAAGACCTAGCACCAACAACATACCCATATTCAGATAGCCATATCCATCGAAAACACGACGTAAAAAACGGCCCGCGGGTTCCATCCCAAAAGAATTAAACACCGCGGGAATAACCACGGCAATAATCACTACCAATCCACCGACCCAAACGGTCAAAGCACACATTTCAACAAGAAAACCAACTACTCCCCAATTCAACCCGTTTTTCACCATTGGTTATAGGGGAATGATGAAAAAGTCCGCCAGCGGCGTTCTCGGTCTTGCTGGACGGGCCTTTTTGAACATTTCTTCTTGCTATTGGTAATCCATAGAAAATGGCAAAGCCAGTCAGCATTGAAAGAACTTTGAATTATTCAACAGCCCCTATAGCTATTTCAATATTCCCAAATCAAAGGACTTTCCTCGACATACGTTCTTTTCTGGATGCTACTAGCCAGACCGACCGTCATACACCAACCGGCCACCCACTAACGTCATCTTGACCTTCCCGTTGACCGTCATTCCTCCAAAGGGAGTATTTCGGCTTTTTGATCGAAACTGAGAAGGATCGACCACCCATTCTTCCTGGGGATCGAAGACCACCACATCTGCATAGTTGCCCGGCCTGAGAGATCCGACAGGAAGATGAAAGAGCTGAGCCGGAGCACGGGTCAACTTATCAAGGGCCTGTTCCAGAGATAAAACGCCTTCCTGCACCAACCGCAGTGTCAGCGGAAGAGCGGTTTCAAAACCCACAATTCCAAAGGGAGCCGTATCGAATTCTAACTGTTTTTCTTGCAACGCATGGGGGGCATGATCAGTGGCAATCACATCGATCGTCCCATCAACTAATCCTGCTTTTAGAGCCTGAATATCCTCATCCGTGCGTAACGGAGGATTCATTTTGGTATTGGAGTCAAAACCACGCACCGCCTCTTCGGTTAGAGAAAAATGATGAGGACACACTTCCGCACTCACCGGAAGTCCCTGAGCTTTAGCATGACGAACCAGGTCTACGGAGCGTGCCGTGCTCAAATGAGCCAAATGAACATGAACTCCTGTGAGGGCAGCAAGAGCAAGATTTCGTGCGACCATGACTTCCTCTGAGGCATGCGGAATACCTGGTATTCCCAACTCCGTGGAGACCAGCCCCTCATTCATACAACCCCCATCGGTCAGATGCAGGTCTTCGCAGTGATCAACCACCGGGATGTCAAAGGCTTTGGCATATTCCAAGGCTCGTCGCATAACTAAGCTATTCATCACCGGCCGTCCATCATCAGAAATGGCCACACACCCAGCATGAACCAATTCGCCGATATTAGCTAATTCTTCACCCTCAGATTTTTTAGTAATCGCTCCAATGGGAAATAGCCGTGCTTTTCCAGACTCTTGGGCTCGGGTCAACATAAATTGTGTAATGGCTTCGGTATCATTTACCGGCTGGGTATTGGGCATACAACAAATGGATGTGAATCCCCCAGCAACAGCGGAATGTGTCCCAGATTCGATGGTTTCCTTGTATTCAAATCCTGGTTCGCGCAAATGGCAATGCAAGTCCACCAGCCCAGGGGCCACAATCAACCCACTCGCATTCAGAATGGTGACAGATGAATCGTGAGTTCCCGGGGTGTTGAGCGGATTCCCAATCTCCACAATTTTCCCATCCTGGATGAACACATCGGCTCGTTCATTCCAATGACCAGGATCTATAAGAAACCCACCTTGGATCAGCACCTTTTGGGAGTGCTCAGCATTTCTTGAATGTTCTTTCATGATCCTCTACTAGCACTTCGTATAGGTTCAGGGTTAGCTTGATCCGGACAATAAATACATCAGGGCCATCCGGACAGACACCCCATTGGTGACTTGATCTAAGATAACGGCCGCTTTGCTATCAGCCACCGATGGGGATATTTCCACCCCACGATTTAACGGCCCTGGATGCATCACGATGGCCTCTGGTTTAGCCAGCTTGAGTCGTTCAGGCGTTAAACAAAAGCGTTGAGCATATTCGCGAGTACTGGGTAACAGGGCTCGCCCGAGCCGTTCCCGTTGTAACCGAAGCATGATAATCACATCGGCTCCGATTAACGCATCCTCAAAGTCATAGAAAACCGTTGTACCCAGATGTTCAACATACAAGGGTAACATGGTTGGTGGGGCCACCACCCTCACAGCAGCTCCTAATTTGCTTAACGCCAAGATATTGGACCGAGCGACACGGCTATGAGCCACATCACCAACAATGACCACCGTCAATCCCTCTACCTTCCCCTTTTTTTCTTTAATGGTAAAGATATCAAGGAGGGCCTGTGTGGGATGTTCATGCCAACCATCGCCGGCATTAATGACTGAGGCTTGGACATACCGTGCCAAGTTCTCGGCGGCGCCAGGTGAGGAATGGCGGAGCACAATGATATCAGCCTGCATCGATTCAATGTTCCTGGCCGTATCAATAAGTGTTTCCCCTTTGACGACACTGCTCGTCGAAGGGGAAAAATTAATGACATCGGCACTCAGACGTTTAGCAGCCAATTCAAACGAGGTCCGTGTTCGAGTGCTGGGTTCAAAGAATAGATTGACTACGGTCTTCCCTCGCAGAGCGGGAACCTTCTTGATATCTCGTGCACCAACCTCTTTTAAGGACTCAGCTGTGGTCACAATAAGCTCTATCTCCTCAGTCGTTAATGCAGCAATCGTTAATAAATCTTTACGTGCCAGGCCCATAAGACTTTACGCCGTCAAAATAGAAACCCTGTCGGTTTGTCCTAATTCCTCAAAAAAGACTTGGACATTTTCTTCGCGAGCGGTGGGAATACTTTTCCCAACATAATTGGCTCGAATGGGAAGTTGCCGGTGCCCTCGATCAACAAGAACAGCCAGTTGAATCTCCGAAGGACGCCCCAGGTCCATCAATCCGTCCAAGGCTGCTCGAATAGTTCGGCCAGTAAACAGCACGTCATCCACCAGCACAATTTTCAAATCCGAAATGTTGAACGGAATGATGGTTTTTCGTATTTCCGGTTGGTCTTTTCGAATAGAAAGATCATCCCGATACAAGGTGATATCCAGTTCTCCAATAGGTACCTCCCGATTTTCAATCTGCTGAATGCGCCCGGCCATTCGTTGGGCCAGAAACACACCGCCCGTACGAATGCCCACAAGGGCTAATTCCTGAACGCCTTTATTGCGCTCCAAGATTTCATGGCTAATCCGAGTTAGGGCTCGCGACATTTCCTGTACATCCATGAGGATGCGCTCTTGGGATGAAGACATCATGGTAATTTATAAATCCCCAATATATTGCGAACTTATAACGGTCATAAAAAAACCCTTCTCAGGGCGATATGAGAAGGGTCCACAAATTTTGGCCAGATAAATGGCCGTCATGTTGTCTTCTCCTTTCCCACCTCTCTGGATGGGTGTTAAAGGTTTCCCCATCCTATTCGTGAAATGCCCAAGTGTCAAGAGAGAAAAATTAGTGAAGCCGAGTTGAGCCACCACCTCCGGTGGGCTCAACACCGGCGCTCCGAAAGGGGGGCTTCAACCCCGCCCTTGGCCAGGAGACGGCAAGGATTCTCCTGCCGTCCCCTGGGAACCCTTGGTAAACGGTTCCCCGCCCTTCCGGACGGGGCATAGCCATTTAGTTAAATCAATGGTTGGCCTTCGGGAGGGTCACTTGGCCACCCAAGATGATCCATATACAAATCAAGATTCAGGTCTTCCGAAAGAGACTCCATGTCTTGCTGAAGTGCCTGGAGGGTTTTTAATGTTTCATAGATTCGGTAATGTTTGGTTTTGGCCCAAAACGCATCTTGTTCCTGCTGAAATTCTTCAATGTTCAAATGCATTTTTTCCACTAACAAGGCTTTAAGGTAATGTATTTCGTTTTCTTGGTGCGCAAGTGCATGAGCGATGACCAATAATTTTTTCTCTGGTTCATTCATTGTCGCGGCTCCCTCTCCGGGTTCTTCCTGTTACGCACTTGGTCCATTGGACCTGGCTTTTCCATCACCTTCCATAATCCTAACTCGTCATTCCCCTAGAAACGGCCCTCAAGAGACTGGTGAAAAATTCAAAAGCTTTACAACACCAATCGCACTTGACTCCATGAACGACGAATAGCAACCGGGAATGTTCAAAAAAACCACTGTCTCATCCCTCTAACCCTGTGGCCCCTTTCCTCGTGCAAAGTCGCAGATTTTGCTTGGGGCATCCCCTTGGGTACAACCGTGGTGGCCCACGGAATGTACCAAGGAGTACCTGAGCCCAACGAAGGGCCGAGAAAGTCGCAAGCAGACTTTTTCAACATTCTCTTCATGATTGTTGGACAATCCACACCAACAAAGCCGGGTTCAGGAAGCCATAAGGAAGGGTAGTTTGATGAATGCGAAAGGTGGGTAAGGATTCACCTTCTTCTTCATGTAACACTTGGAGCCCCTGACGGAGGAACCCTTCTCTCAGAATAGGGGGACCAGCCACGAATCCGATACCTCCAGGGGAAAGAGAACGTGCCAACAACGTTATCCATCGTTCGATTTGAGTGTGTGGTGAGTAATCAGAAAAAGGAATCCAGAGGTAGATGAAATCAAAAGAGGATTGCTTAATCGATAACATGTCTTCGTGAAAAGGAAACAACTGAAAATTTGGCAGCCACGGTAATTGATTTCTTCGATTAAGCCTATTCCAAATGGTTTGGGCCTGTTTTTGTGCGAATTCTGGCCGGGTATACCATATGGTATGGGATTGGGGTCGATCGAATTTTAGGGAAGCCCCCAACCCCGCATCACAACATGCCAGTAGCACGCGGCCTGCATGACTTCTCTGCCTTAATAGGTCGGGTTGTTCTTCAAGAAAATCATCGAAAAAATCGAAAACGAAGGGTTGGCTTTCCATCTCCCCTATACTTGCTGATTGGTCGGGGTACAATAACACGGCTGAAAATGCCTCCGATGGAGAAATCGCTGGAGGGCCTAAGGGAAAACAATTCCGCCAAGAAGACGGAGACGGTTTCCAGGCGACTCTTTTTTCATTGGAAGATATCTGCCAGGATTCACGGAATGGGATTACATTTAATTGGGTTCCATCATTCAGATAGAGCTCCTGGTTAAAGACGTGAACCCCGCGCCCATCAGCAAAACCTTCTCCCGATGGCAGAACCGGGAAAAAAGAGAGTCCTGTAGCATCATCCCAGTGTGTAACTTTTTGAACGTGATGATGATGAACGGTGACCCCAATCCGTCGTGATTCATCAAAAAAACGCACGGGGTAGTGGGGAGCAGGATTCCACTGAACTTCTTGAGAACGGGCAGGATCTAAAAACACTTCTTGAGGGGATTCACTCGTCTGAGTAGAAGGTGTGAAAAAGACACTAAATAACCTGAAGGCCCCTTCGGAAGGATAGACCGGAATACCCCGATAGTGTAACGGAAGTGGAATCTGCGGGTTTTGATCATCATAGAGCCCGCGGATCAACTCGAAGGTGGCACTCCCCGTGCCTGGAAGCAGCGACAAGAACAATTCAACCACTGGTAAGTAATCAATGCGGCCCCATTGGATCCGGCTCATACAAGACATAAATTTGGCATGATCAAACGTCCCATCTGGCAGGATATAAAAGGCATCTTTGACCTGTCGGATCGTTGCCAGGCCATCACCATGCAGTGTCAAATCTGAATCACCATAAAAAAACTGAATGGTTTCCAAATCGACGTTCATTGATCTCGCAACCATCTGTCGCAAGTCATCTCGTGTGAGACGTTCCCATCCCGGGCGCTGGGAAAGATCTAACGAGATGGTATTCACGATGCCCTGAGGTTTTATGCCAACCCATTGGTTCCAATCCAAACGGATCCTGGCTGAAACTAGCTCAGGTGATCCAGTAGGGTGTGCAGTCCAAAGGCACTCATGTAAAGGATTCCCACCTGGGTCAGTCATTAACACCCGCTGGTCCTGTTGATTGTAAAACACCAGATGGCCGGTAGATTGTTCGGCCACCTGACCTCCTGACGATTCCCACTTATCCTTATAAATCTGATTGCCTGCAAAACGAATCGCTTGGGGATGATGTAAAGCAGCCTGAATGTCCATGGTTAAGATTATGGTGCCTAGAAAGTGAGGTGGTGAAATGGAGTAACGACTCGATGAAAGATCACAAGAACCATGATCTTGATTGGGAAAACCTAGTACCCGTTATTCTCGGATTTGGCCGGAGCCGTAGACGACATATTTGGGGCAGGTTAAGTCTTCCAAACCCATTGGCCCACGAGCATGAATACGGGTCGTGCTAATACCGATTTCCGCCCCCAGACCAAACTCATAGCCATCATTTAACCTGGTGGAAGCATTGATCATTACGGTACTAGAGTCTACTTCACGTAAAAACCGTAGAGCCCGGTCGTAGTCATTGGTGACAATCGTTTCGGTATGGCGAGATCCAAATTGGTGAATATGATCCATGGCGTCATCCATATCTTTCACAACTTTAATCGCTAAGATTAAGGCCAGAAATTCTTTCCCAAAGTCATTGGCCTCCGCAGGCTTAGCCTGTGACACAATTTGACAAGTTTTGGGACACCCCCGCATCTCTACCCCAGCTTCAATCAATTGTTCAGCCAAGGGCCCCAAGAATTTTTTAGCCACTTTTTCATGAACCAAGAGGGTTTCCATGGCATTGCAGGTAGAGGGTCGCTGTACCTTGGCGTTGAAACTTATTTGTTGGGCCATAGAAAGATCCACATCCGAATCCACATAGATGTGACACACCCCCTTGTCATGCTTAATCACCGGGATAGTCGCATGCTGAGTGACTGTGTGCATGAGGGCATCTCCACCTCGAGGAATGATAAGATCCACAAAACGGTCACTTTTGAGCAACGCTAACACGACCTCACGGTCTGGGCGATCAATGAAAGTAATCGCACCTTCGAGAACCCCTGCCTGTTTTGCCGCCTCTCCTAAGACGTTGGCAATCGCCACATTGGAGTGAAGCGCTTCGGATCCTCCCCTGAGCACACACACATTGCCAGATTTCAGACACAAGGCCGCCGCATCGGCAGTCACATTTGGGCGTGATTCATAAATTATCCCAATCACACCAATTGGAACCCTGACTCGACCGACTTTCATGCCGTTGGGGCGTTGCCAAAATCCCATCGATTCTCCTACCGGATCCCGCAATTGAGCGATTGCCCGAATCTGTATTGCCATATCGGCAATTCTTTTGGGAGTGAGTTTCAAACGATCCACGAAAGCTGCTCGAGAATCATCCCCCTCAAAAGCCTTAAGGTCTTGGTCATTGGCTTCAAGAATGGCTTCTTCGCCAGCTTCTAGTCCTTCAGCCATAGCTATCAAGGCCGCATTCTTTTTCATGGCGATCATTCCGCCGAGAGATCGGGCGGCATCTTTAGCTTTTTGTAATAGTGGCTCCAGATATTCCTCAGGAGTGAGTTCTTTCACTTCTTCTAAAACTTCAAGGTTTTCTTGAGAATTAGGTGCTTCCATAAAATTTGCCTTTATGCTAGTAGGCCCTCCAAGATAAAAAGATGTTACAACATAGGAACAAACTGTGGAGGAGAATACCTGGCAG